>CACBYC010000001.1 GCA_902543405.1 uncultured Pelagibacteraceae bacterium
TCTCTTTTACTGGTAGCTCTCCTTCAGTTTGAAATGCAATCTCGCAACCGAAAGATTTGCCTATCCAGTTTTTTTGCATTACTTTAACTTTGTTTGGCCATTCTTTCAGATCTTCCAATCCACTTAGTAATTCTTGGGAAAATTTAGATATATTAAAAAACCATTGATTTAGCTTTTTTCTTTCAACAACCGCTCCAGATCTCCAACCTTTTCCATCTATGACTTGTTCATTTGCAAGAACAGTTTGATCTATTGGATCCCAATTTACATAATTTTCTTTTCTATAAACTAGTCCTTTTTCATAAAGCTCTAAGAAAAATAATTGTTGGTGTTTATAATATTCTTCTGAGCATGTTGAAATTTCTCTATCCCAATCAATTGAAAGACCAAGTCTTTTCAACTGTTCTTTCATTGCTAAAATATTTTTATTTGTCCAATCTTTTGGATCTAAATTATTTTCTCTAGCAGCATTTTCTGCAGGCATCCCAAATGCATCCCAACCCATTGGATGTAAAACATTAAACCCTTTTAAAAATTTGTATCTAGACAGGACATCTCCAATTGTATAATTTCTAACATGACCCATATGAATTTTTCCAGATGGGTAAGGAAACATCTCTAAGCAATAAAATTTTTTTTTTGATTTATCTACCTTAGATGCAAAAACCATTGATTTTTGCCACTTTTCCTGCCATTTTAGTTCTATATTTTTGAAGTTATATCTTTGCGAAGTCACTAATTTTTAAAAGTATGTTTTATCTAATCTTGTTTACCAAAGCTGCCCGTATACTCTTTGAAATTTTTATCTTTTTTTTCTTTTTTATAAGTTGCTGCTTTGTTGAGAATATTTCTTTTCAGCTCAGTAACAAGCGTTCCTTTTTTTTGAGAAATTTTACAGTTCATAACCTTATTGCATTTTTTGTAAAAAACTTTTATGTTTAACGCGTCCGCTCTTACTTCATTCGTTAAAAATCTTATTGAAATTTTTACAGACTCATCAATACTAGACTCATCTGAATACCAATCAGTAATTATTATACCGCCACTATAATTTACTGATGAAAGTGGCATAAAATCAATAGTGTCAAGAGAAGCCCTCCAAAGTTCGTTAGAGCTAGCGAATTCAAAATCGCCTCCCCTTTTCTTTCTATTTTTAAGTACATTATCAATAGTAAATCCTCTTCCTTCTTCTAGATTTCTTTTTACTCTTAGTTCAGGTTGTGGAGGATTTTTTCTGGCATCACCACCAGTTCCACAAGAACTTATTGCTATCAAAATTAAAGGGATTAAGAGATTTGGTAATATTTTTTTTAGATTTAAAGAAATTATATTCACAAATTTGTTTTAATTTAAAAAAATGAAAAATTAAAAGAATTTTTTCAATTTTTTAAATAAATCCACTAAAATAAAGCCTTTTTGTGATGTAAAAATACAACACTTTTGTAAAATATCATGATTTCAGATACTTTTAGGTAAAATTCCTCTTAATTATTGGTAAATCTGACCCTGTTTAATATTAAACAATTAACGAAAGGTAAATAATATGAACAATCTAAAAAAAATAGGTTTGACAGCATTAGGTACTGCCTTAGTTGCAACTTCAGCTCAAGCAGCTGATTTTTCAATATCAGGTGGAACTTCTGTGACATACACTGGCCATGGTACAGGTGACCAAGGTAACAGTTGGGGAATGGGTGACTCAGTTACATTCACAACAAGTGGTGAAATGGATAATGGTATGTCTGTTTCTTACTACTACGAAATCGATAACGGTTCTACAGGTGCAAAAGCAGTTGGAATTACAACTGACATGGGTACTTTAACATTTGCTGGTATGGATAACTCAGGTCCAATCGCTGCATGGGATGATATTACTCCTAATGCAAACGAAGAGTCTTGGGGAACTGCTACAGGTGCAACTGCAACTGCAATAGCAAATGGTTCAGGTTCAGGTAATGTATTCGTTTATGACTACACAGTTATGGATGGATTAGCACTTAAAGCTTCTTATGCCCCTTCAGCTGGCACAACAAGAGTTGAAAGTTCATTAGAGTATGGTCTTTTATATACTGGAATGGAAGGCTTAAGTCTTTACGCAGCTATGGGTGAAAATAACAATGCATCTAACAAATTTGATAACTCAATGTTTGGTGCTGTATACACTATGGATGGTTTCTCTGTTGGTTACCAAATCAACGAAACTGATGGTGGAACTGCAAACACTGACAGAGATGCAACTATGATAGGTGTTTCTTACGCTATGACAGATGACTTATCAGTATCAATAAACACATCTACTATTGATTTAGAGTCATCAACTTCTGACCAAGACTTTACTTCAGTAAGTATATCTTACACAAGTGGTGGTTTAACTATCGCTGCTTCTGCTGCACAAGGTGATAACATCGGTGGAACAGCTAATAATGACCACAATGGTAATGAAATCAACTTCAAGTTTGCTTACTAATCTTAGAAGTTAATTTTTATTTAAAGGGCCCCTTTTTAGGGGCCTTTTTTTTTATTAAAGAATGAAATACCAGCAATACCAATAGCTTTAGTAAGACATACAAGCTTAAGATTTCTATCAGACACCCCGCCTAACGCTATTATTTTATTGCGTGAATAATTTGAAATTGTTTTAAATCTGTACATGCCTAAATAGTTATTATTATTTTTAAATAATGATGATAAAAATATTTCATCAACTTTCTGTTTTTCCTTAATTCTAATCTCTTTCAAATTGTGGGCAGATCCTATTAGAACAAATTTCTTATTTAATGAATAGCTTAGGTGCTTAAAGCTCTTGTTAAATGAGGGTAAATATGCGCCATCTAAATTTAATTTTATAGATAGTTTTATATTATTTGAGAGAATAAATTTAAACCCTTTTTTTCTACAATAGTCTTTAAGGAAAAGTATTTTGCTTACTTTACATGTTTCTTTATAATTTCTGTATATTATAGTTGTATTTTTTCCCTGTTTATCAATATTACTTTTGTTAAATTTTTTTATAAAGTAATATTTTTTAAATTCTTTTTTATGCATAAAACAGTTCAAAACCTATTATCAATTGAAACTTCAATCAATTCAAAATTAATTGAATTAAAGGAAGAAAAAAATAGACCTAAAATAATTGCTGTCTCCAAAACATTTAAAATAGATCACATTTTACCACTTATAGAATATGGACATTTGGATTATGGTGAAAATAAAGTTCAAGAAGCTATTGAAAAATGGGAAGAAATAAAAAAACATAAAGAAAATATAAAGCTCCATTTAATTGGTAAACTTCAATCTAATAAAGTTAAGTTAGCGGTTAAAATTTTTGATTTTATTCACTCTCTTGATAGTGAAAAATTAGCCAAAAAAATATCAGAGGAACAACAAAAGCAAAATAAGAAACCTAAAATTTTTATTCAAATTAATCTAGGAGAAGAAAGCCAAAAATCTGGTATTAATAAAGAAAATTTAGTAAATTTTTATAATTTTTCTAAAGATTTAGGTCTTAATGTTATAGGAACAATGTGTATCCCACCTTTCGAAGTAGATCCAGCTAAATTTTTCTATGAAATGCAAAATTTAAATAAATACTTAGGTCTTAATGAATTAAGTATGGGAATGTCCTCAGATTATTTAAATGCTGTTGAATATAAATCAACATATCTAAGAATTGGATCTAATATATTTGGTCAAAGAAGTTAGGCTAATTTAATTTGAGTTTTCTTGTTAATTAATTTTAACAATATCATAAAATCCTTTTTATTAAGAGCCACACATCCATTTGTTGGTTTATACTTTCTTGTTAAGTGAAGAAATATTGCACTCCCTTTACCTAAATTTATTTTTTTTGTATTATAATTTATTGGGATCATTAAATCGTACTTATAATCTTTTCTAAAAAGTTTTTCGTGCTTAATTTTTTTTCTAATTTTAATTAATTTATTGTAATTTTTGTTATCTCTTTTATCATCACACCAACCCATTTTTTTATTTATTGGTATAGATTTTAATTTAGTAATAGGCTTTTTTAATCTATCTTGTCTATAGTAAAGGTTTCCAAGAGAAAATTGGCCTATAGGAGTTTTTTTATCTCCTTCAATTTTTTTGTTACTTAATCCTTTTTTGCCAATACAGCATTTAAAACAGAAATCATCAAAGATAAGTGATACTTTATTTTTCAAAGTAATTGTCATATCTTGTTTATATATGAATAATCAAACTTTAGTAATTTATGATTTTAAAGTCTTATATGAAATTCTCAGTGAGCTAAAAATTTTTTTCAATTTTAATGTTATAAATATTGAAAAAACAAATAATTTAGAAATTTATAAAAAAGAAAGTAGTAAATTCTTACTTATTTCAGATAAAAAAATAAAAAATGTTATTAACCAACTAGAGATTATTAACTTTCCAATTGAAATAATTAAATTAATTGAAAATATAAATATAAGATTTTTAAAGAATAAATATGTTCAGCAAGCAGATATAATCATTTCTAATTATAAGCTCAATTTAAACTCCAGAAAAATAAGTTGTAAATCTAAACATTTAAATTTAACTGAGCGTGAAGCAAATATTTTAATATTTCTAAACAAAGCAGCCAAACCTGTAAAAATATCCAAAATGCAAACAGAAGTATGGGGGCATAATTTTAAACTTGAAACCCATACTGTAGAAACTCACATATACAGATTAAGAAAAAAGATCAAAGATACTTTTGATGATGAAAATTTTATAAAAAGTTCAAAATTAGGTTATTCAATTTAGTGAAACTTGAGGATAACAATAATATAAAGTTTAAATTAGATACAGCTGTTAAACACCATAAAGAAAATAATTTTATATTAGCTGAAAAATTATATAAAGATATATTGGATATTTTTCCTAATCATTTAGGAGCGATATTTTATCTAGGCACGTTGTATGCACAATCAAAAAAATTTAGTTTGGCTAAAGAATTTCTTATGAGAGCTGACAGTTTAAAACCTAAAGACCTAAATATAAATTTAAATCTCGGAAATGTTTTTCATGAAACTGGAGATTTTGATAATGCTCTAAAATATTTTGAAAATCTAATTAATATTAAAAAAGATTTTACTTTAGCATATTTTAATAAGGGTATTGTACTAAACAAATTAAAAAAATACCAAAATGCCAATGAATGTTTTATGAAAGTTATTGAAATTGAACCTAAAAATTTAACATCTCACAACGTCATTGCAGCAAATTTTATTGAATTAAATCAAAAAAATAGAGCAATACTTCACTTAAAAAAAGCTTTGAAAATTGATTTGAATAATAAAGTATCAATTAAAATTCTTACAGATTTACTTAGTTCGTTAAAAATTCTTAATCTGGATAAAGGAAGTAAACAAGAGATTAAGGATCTTTTTACTTTTTTATATAAAAAAAATTTAATAAATCATAATCAACTTTTCAATAACGCAAAGTTATTCATTTTAGATGACAAAGAATATGAAGTAATTAAGAAACTAATTGAGCAAAAATGTAATCTGATTGAAAATCAAAAAGTAAAACAAATTTTAAAAAATGAATTTTTTCATTTGATACTGCAAAAATCATTATTAAGAGATAAATTTTTAGAAGAATTTTGTACTAAAATTAGAAAAGAAATAATTTTATATCTGGATAATTTATTAGATAATTCATTAGAGTTTTTAAATTTTATTATTTCCTTAGCCGAACAGTCTTTTCTCAATGAGTTTATATTTTTCCAGAGCGATCTAGAAATTGAATTAGCTAACTCTTTATTAAATGAAATTGAAAAAGATAAAAATGTAAACGAGTTAAAAGTCGCCATTTTAGCTTGTTTTATACCATTATCTAATTCCAAAATCATTTCAGAAAAACTAATTTATTATCAATCCAAAAATGTGTTGTTCAACGACCTAATTGATATGCAAATTAGAGAACCAAATAAAGAGAGGGAATTAAGTCACAAAATAGACTCAATAGGTGATATATCAAATATGGTTTCAAAAAAAGTTAAAAACCAATATGAATTTAATCCTTATCCAAGATGGAGATTTATTACAGAAGGTGTTAAATCAAATTTTATCAATATCTTAAATAGCAATATAAAACCAAATAAGATTACCTCAAATAGAAGTTTTTTTAATCCAAATGTATTAATAGCTGGTTGCGGTACTGGTCAACAACTTGAAAATGCAATTACTTATGAAAATGCAAATATCCTAGCTATAGATTTAAGTCGTTCTAGTTTAGCTTATGCTAAGAGAAAAATGGAAGAAATAAATTTTAATAAAATAGAATTTATGCATGGTGATATTCTAAATTTAGCGAATATAAATAAAAAATTTGATGTTATTGAGTGTGTAGGAGTTCTTCACCATATGGAAAGTCCTGAGGATGGATTAAAAGTACTATTAAAGATTTTAGAACCTTATGGCTTTTTAAAACTTGGTTTATATAGTGAAATTTCAAGAAAACATATTATTGAAATAAGAGATATTATAAAAAAAGAAAATTTTTCTACTGGTATTAAGGATATCAGAAATTCAAGAGAATTTATTAAAAATAATAAAGACAATAAATCGTTTCAAAAACTAATCTACAATTATGATTTTTACTCTACATCAAGTATTAGGGATCTTATTTTTCATGTTCAAGAGAAAAGATTTACCCTAAATAAGATTTCAAAGTTATTGAATAGTCTTAATTTAGAGTTTTTAGGTTTTACAGATGATGAAGTTAAAAAAAAATATTCAAACTACTATCCGGAGGATACTAATAAAATAAATATTGAAAATTGGAATACATTAGAAAGTGAAAATCCTGATATGTTTATTTCAATGTATCAGTTTTGGGTAAAAAAAAAATAAAATGAAAAAAAAAAATTATATAGCTAAAGACTTATTTACAAAAAAATATAAAACTCGAGTAGTTAAACCAAAAAAGGGCAAGGGTAGTTTTAAAAGAAAGAAAAATAATTCTTAAAGTCTAGCTCCAATTTGCTGAATAACTTTAGAAGACATTTCAGTTCCTTTATCTAAACTCTCTTTCAATGACATTTTATTTAAATGTCCATGTAAAAAGCCAGCAGCAAAAAGATCTCCAGCTCCAGTTAAATCTACAATTTTCAGACCTTCTTTTATTCCACATTGAACAACCTCATCTCCGTTAATTGCAACAGCACCTTTTTCGCCTCTTGTTAAAACAATTATTTTTCCTAGAGATTTTGAGAAACTAATTACTTCGTCAAAAGATTTTGCTTCAATCAGAGACATTATCTCTTGCTCATTTGCAAAAGCAATATCTAATTTATTTTTAACCAAATCTAAAAAGTGCGGCTTATGTCTATCAACGCAAAACTGATCCGATAGTGACATTGCAACTTTTTTTGCAGTTTGAATTGCTTTTTCAAAAGCTTTTTTGGGTTCTCCTTCGTCCCAAAGATAACCCTCTAAAAGTATTGTTTCACTTTGTTTAATCGCATCAGCACTTACATCATTTTCATTTATCTTGCCCGCAGTTCCTAAAAACGTACACATTGTTCTCTCAGAGTCGGGCGTAACTAATATTAAACAAGTCCCAGTAGGTAGTTCCTCTTTTTTTTTTGAATAAAAATATTTAACATTCTCCTTTTTTAAACCATCTTCGTATTTTTCACCAAGATCGTCGTCATTTACTTTACCAATAAATCCTACTTCATTACCTAGTTGAGATAAACCAACAATTGAATTAGCAACAGACCCTCCTGAAACAGTTTTTTCTATTTTAAGATTTGATAATAAATCTTTAAACTCTTTTTCATCAAAAATTAACTTCATGGTACTTTTAGTTAAATTATTTTTTTTTATAAAATCATCTTCTACCTTGCAAATTACGTCTACGATTGCATTTCCAATTCCTAATATTTTCATTATTTAAGCTTTCTTAGTTATAAGTGGTTTTTTTCTCTTAGGATAACAAGTAGTACAGATTTTACAAGATAAACCATAGCACTCTCTTGCTTTACAATATTCTCTCCCATAATAAATTATTTGTAGATGTAACTTATTCCAATATTTCTTAGGAAAAAGTCTTTTAAGATCTTCTTCTGTTTGAACTACATTTTTTCCATTAGTTAGACCCCATCTTTGAGCTAACCTATGTATGTGAGTGTCCACAGGAAAGGCAGCATATCCAAACCCTTGAGACATCACTACGCTAGCAGTTTTATGCCCAACACCTGGTAATTCTTCAAGTTGTTCAAAGGTTTTTGGAACCTTACCATTATATTTTTCAACTAAAGTTTTTGATAAATTATAAACACTTTTTGCTTTAATTCTAAAAATACCAATACTTCGTATTAGTTTTTCAATCTTTTTTCTTCCCAACTTAACAAAGTGTTCAGGCTTATTATATTTTGGATATATATTTTTAGTAACATTATTAACATTTACGTCTGTACACTGTGCAGATAAAAGAACAGAAACTAGTAAAGTAAAAATATTTCTGTGTTTAAGAGGAATTGGCGTTTTTGGATATATTTTGTTTAAAGTTCGAAGAACAATTTTTGCCCTTTGCTCCTCTCTCATTTAAAATTTAAAACATCACGCATCGAATATAAACCTGGTTTTTTTTTCATTAACCATTTTCCAGCTGTCAAAGCCCCTTCACTGTATAAAGCCCTATCAAATGCTTCGTGATTTAATGTAATAATTTCTTTTCCGCTTGAAAATTTAACTTCGTGTTCACCAACTGTTTTACCTTTTCTTATTGAGTTAAAATTTATTTTTTTTCCGTAAGGAAAATTTTTTTTATTTAGATATTTTTTTCCAAGTAAATTATAAAAATCTTTATTTTTGCCGACAGCAATTCCTTTACCTAACATTAAAGCAGTTCCCGAAGGATGGTCTATTTTATGTTTGTGATGAACTTCATATACCTTACTTAAAAAATTATTTCCTAATGATTTAGATGCTATTTCAGTTAAATACATTAATAAATTTATACCTAAACTCATGTTACCAGCCTTTAATATTGGGATTTTTTTTGAAAATTTTTTAATAAGATTCTCTTCTTTCTTAGAAAATCCAGTCGTACCAATAACAACTCTTTTTTTTAACTTTGAAGCAATTTTTAGAATTTCAAAAGTGCATTTAGGAACTGTAAAATCGATAATTAAATCAACATTTTTGAATGAATTTTCATTATTTAAACTAGGTTTTATTCCAGAAATTTTTTTTTTTATTAATCTATTTTCTGTAAGTGTTGTTAGCTTAAAATTTTTATCAACTCTTGAAGATTTTATCAGTTGTTGGCCCATTCGTCCCATGCAACCAGATATCGCTAAATTTACTTTGCTCATTAAATTTTTTTAATATATTTTTTTAACAATATACAACAATTATGGTTATTAAATACCTTTTAAAATTATTTTTGGTTTTTATTTTTTTCGTGTCTATCAATCCATCTAAAGCTGACTTTTTTAAAGATATTACATCTTTGATTGAAAATAATGATTTTAGACTGAGTTACGGTGTTTCTGTTACAGACGTAAACCAAGATGATAAATATGAATTTATTGTTACTGGGTTTGGTTTTTCAAACTTAGCGTTGTCTTACCAAAATGGGAAACTTATAAATATAAATAAAAATGAAATCTTTGATGATATTAAAAGAAAAACAATTGGGGTTGCGGCTTGCGATATTGACCAAGATGGGTTTGAAGAAATATATTTTTTAAATACCGACACCTACAGTGGGGAAAAAAAATATTCAGATAGATTGATTGATAGCAGTAGTGATGGTTTTATTGATTTATTTGAAAAAGATATTAATAAAAAAAATTTAAACTTAACTGCTGGGAGGTCTGTTGTTTGTGTTGATAGAAATGGTGACGGAAAATATGGCATATATGTTGCCAATTATGGGGGTCCGACTAGGTTTTATGAACAAAGTTCCGGGCAAATACTAGATTTAGCAGAGCAGCTGAAAATTGATAAAATAACTGGTGGAAGAGCTGTAGTTGCAGGAAATATTTTATCAGGAAAAACTGACATATTTGCAGCAAACGAAAGAGGAAAAAATTTTTTATATTATAATTCTGATGGTTTTTTTCAGGATATAGCTAAGGATTATAAAATTGATGATCAATATGAAAATGGAAGAGGCACAACTTTATCAGACATACTTTATAGAGGAAGATTAGATATAATCACATCCAATTGGAACGGTTATCATAGGGCTTTTGTATTAGAAGATAACAGATTTAAAGATATCGCTACTCCAACTTACAATATTCCTACTAGAATTAGAACTGTGATATCAGCAGATTTTGATAATGACGGCTATGATGAAATATTTATGAATAATATTGGTGAACCAAATAAATTATTTAAAATAAAAGAAAATGGATTTTTTGAAGAGATAAAAATTCAAAACGCTTACGAGTCTAACGGATTGGGAACAGGAGCAGCAGTTGCGGATATAGATGATGATGGAATTTTAGAATTATTAGTTTCTCATGGAGAATCTGGCATGCAACCACTAACAATGTATAAGGCAGACATTAAAAAAAACTTTAATTATATAAGAATTAAACCATTAAATAAGCATGGTGCACCTGCAAGAGGAGCAACAGTTATACTCAACTCAAACCAAAGAAATCACGCTAAAACCATTGATGCTGGTTCTGGATATTTATGTCAAATGGAACCCGTAGCTCATTATGGTATTAGAGACAGTGAAAAAAATATTTCAGTAAAAATAGTTTGGACTGATGGTTCTTCGCAGTTAATAGAAATAAATGAACTTAATAAAACAATAGAAGTAAATCAAAAAAAATAGGACAATAACACTCAATTCAATAAGTAAACTAATTAAAGTATTCTGAACTCTAAGTCATGAAAAAAATAAAATACTTTACAATTTTCTTTCTACTAACAACTTTTAGTTTAATTAAACCAACATACTCAAATCAATTTAATTATTATGCTGATTTAGTAAAAGATTGGCCAAAAATTTTTCCTGATCAAAATAGAAACGCAGCAGGTCCAAAATTTTTCAAACATATTTTAACAAAAGAAATTACCTACCAGGATTTTATAGAGTACAATAAGTTATATTGTGCTGTGTCTGGGTCATTGATTGATCCAAATAGCAAACCAGAATTTGTTTATCTTAAAAATGCTGAAAATGACGAGAATATATGTGGATTTTATCATAAGTGTTGTTATCCATGCTCATGTGATTTGATGAAATACTCTAAAGTAAAAAAAATGAAATATACTTTTACAGACGGTGAAAAAGAATTTTTTGTTCTCACAATAAAAAATCCCTGTGGTAAAAAAGATTTTCCAAGAGAAGTAAATAAGGATTATTTTTGTGATGGAAATAAACTCGATAATAATCAAGTATTTGTGTTAGGTGAGAGACTAGTAATTGGTTTATTTCATAACGCCACAAAATGTAATTCTCAAAGTATTGCAGCTATTGATAGTCATGAAGTCACCGGACAATACTGCGAACTAAGAAATAATGCTCCCCTTGAGGAAGTGCAAGGTGGTATGGGAGATATATTTATAAGATTAGCAAAAGATAATTAAATTATTCCAATGCCCTCTTTATAAAAATAGGCACCGAGAATTAGAATTGCTAAAACATAAATAATACCAAAAATTGTATATTTGATTTTTTTTTTCATCTAATTTTTCCAAAAACTTTTTGCTTTTTTAAAGAATTTTTTAATACTTGGATTTGATTTTTCATTTTCAATTTCTCTAAATTTTTCAAGTAACTCTTTTTGTTCTTTATTTAAAGATACTGGTACCTCAGTGTTCACTTGAACATAAAGATCACCATAATCATTTCCTCTCATTAATGGCATTCCTTTTTCTCTTAATCTAAATTGTTTACCACTTTGCGTTCCAGCTGGGATTTTTATCTTTGCTTTCCCACCATCTATTGTCGGTATTTTTATTTCAGCTCCTAAAGCAGCGTCTGCAATTGATATTGGGCATTCAAAAAATAAATTTTCTTCAGACCTTTTGAAAAGTTCATGAGAATTTACATTAATAAATAAATAAAGATCACCATTGCTAGCTCCCCTGGAACCTGCTTCTCCTTTACCAGATAATCTGATTCTAGTTCCATCGTCTACTCCTTTAGGAATAGTTACAGAAAGTCTCTTACTTGTTTGTTTTTTACCTGTCCCCCCACAATTTGTACATGGGTGAGTTATTTGTTCACCAGAACCTGCACACTGAGGGCAAGTTTGTTGTACAGTAAAGAACCCCTGGCTTGAGCGAACTTGTCCATGTCCTCCACACATTGAACAAGTGCTTGCACTATAACCTGGTTTTGAACCTGACCCGTTACAAACATCACATTTATCAGAAGTTGAGAACTTAATATCTTGTTTTTTTCCAGCATAAGCCTCCTCTAAACTTATAGAGAGATCATATCTTAAATCTGAGCCACGGTTATTAGATCTTCTTGATCTCCTTCCGCCTCCACCAAAACCTTCGCCAAAAAAGTCCTCAAAAATGTCGGAAAATGAGCCGGAAAAGTCAAAGTTTCCAAAACCACCTCTTCCGCCTCCACCACCATTTTCAAATGCAGCGTGTCCAAAATTATCATAATTTTGTTTTCTCTCTGAATTTGATAGAACGTGGTAGGCTTCTGAAGCTTCTTTGAACTTTTCTTCAGCCCCCTTATCGCCTTTGTTTTTATCTGGATGGTATTTTACAGCTTGCTTTCTATAAGCTGCTTTTATCTGATCTTGACCAGCACTTTTTTCAACACCCAAAACATCGTAGTAATCTCTTTTTGCCATAACTAGTTATAGACAAATGGTTGATAGTTTAGGCGCTTTTTTCTTTATCGTCTTTTACTTCTTCAAAGTCTGCATCAACAACATTATCGTCTTTTTTCCCTTCATCTTTTGCATCTTTTGCATCTTCAGGTGCATCACCAGGTTTTGTACTTTGTTGTGATTTGTAAATAGCTTCTCCTAATTTCATTGAAGCTTGAACCAAATCTTGAGTTTTCTTTTTAATTTCTTCTACATCAGTTCCTTTTAATGCATTCCTTACATTCGCGGATGCATCTTCAATAGCTTTTTTGTCTGCATCAGAAACTTTACTACCATGCTCTTTTAAATTCTTTTCAGTAGAGTGAAGTAGAGTGTCAGCTTGGTTTCTCGCATCTACAGCTTCTCTTTTCTTTTTGTCAGCTTCTTTATTTGTCTCAGCATCCTTAACCATTTGGTTTATTTCTTCATCACTTAAACCACCTGATGCTTGAATTTGAATTTTTTGTTCTTTACCAGTCCCTTTATCTTTCGCAGAAACATTTACAATTCCATTTGCATCGATATCAAACGTAACTTCAATTTGAGGAACCCCCCTAGGTGCTGGAGCTATACCTACTAGTTCAAAATTACCTAAAACCTTGTTGTCAGAGGCCATATCTCTTTCACCTTGTAAAACTCTAATTGAAACTGCAGGTTGGTTATCTTCTGCTGTTGAAAAAACCTGACTTTTCTTAGTTGGTATAGTAGTATTTTTTTCTATCAATTTAGTTGAAACTCCACCTAAAGTCTCTATTCCTAGAGATAGTGGCGTAACATCTAATAATAGCACGTCTTTAACATCTCCTTGCAATACCCCTGCTTGAATAGCAGCGCCCATTGCAACAACCTCATCAGGATTTACAGATTTGTTTGGTTCTTTTCCAAAGAAATTTTTAACTTCCTCTATTACTTTTGGCATTCTAGTCATTCCACCAACAAGTATTATTTCATCAATTTCGCTCGCACTTAAACCAGCGTCTTTAAGAGCTGTTTCGCAAGGTGGAATAGTTCTAGAAATAAGATCTTCAACAAGAGCCTCAAGTTTTGCTCTAGTCATTTTCATATTAATATGTTTTGGTCCAGTTTTATCTGCTGTAATAAATGGTAGATTTATTTCAGTTTGAGCAGCAGATGATAATTCAATTTTTGCTTTTTCTGCAGCTTCCTTAAGTCTTTGTAATGCTAATTTATCCGATTTTAAGTCAATACCATTTTCTTTTTTAAATTCATTTAACAAGTAATCGACAATTGTATTATCAAAGTCTTCACCACCTAGGAAAGTATCACCATTTGTTGATTTAACTTCAAATACTCCATCTCCTAACTCAAGAATTGATACATCAAAAGTACCTCCTCCTAAATCATAAACTGCAATTTTACTGTTTGCTTTTTTGTCTAATCCATAAGCAAGTGCTGCTGCTGTTGGTTCGTTAATAATTCTTAAAACTTCTAAACCTGCTATTTTACCTGCATCTTTAGTTGCCTGTCTTTGCGCATCATTAAAATATGCTGGAACAGTTATTACAGCTTGAGAAACTTCCTGACCCAAGTATTTCTCAGCAGTCTCTTTCATTTTTTGAAGCGTAAAAGCAGAAATTTGAGACGGAGAGTATTTGTTACCTTTAGCCTCTATCCATGCATCTCCTTTATCAGAGTTAACGATCTTAAAAGGCGCGGTCTCAACATCTTTTTTTACAGAAGGATCATCAAAATTTCTTCCTATTAGTCTTTTGACTGCAAATATTGTATTTTCTGGATTGGTTACTGCCTGTCTCTTTGCAGGCTGTCCAATTAATTTTTCATCATTATCTGAAAATGCAACTACAGAAGGAGTTGTTCTTGCTCCTTCAGCATTTTCTAAAACTTTAGCTTGTGTACCTTCCATTACTGCTACACATGAGTTTGTTGTTCCTAAATCTATCCCTATTACTTTGCTCATTACTTAATACCTTTCCGACATATAAGTGCTAATTATAAGACTACAACCGTCTAAAAAATTTAAATTTTTGTTGTTTTTACTGGCTTTTTTCATCTTTTTGCTCTTCCTTTTCTACCTCTTTAACTTTTTTCTTTGAAACACTTACTAGAGAAGGTCTCAATAATCTGTCTTTCATCATAAAGCCTTTTTGAATTTCTTGTACGATGGTTCCTGGATCTTTTGTATCATCCTCAACTTCCATCATTGCTTGATGAAGGTTTGGATCAAGTTTTTCATTAATAGATTTAATAGGCTCAATATTATTTTTTTTAAATATTGAAAGCATATCATTGTTTATAATATCTACATGTTCTATGATTTTTTTAAGTGCTTCAGTATCCTTTAATTTATCATCACTCTCCAATACAGCCTTTGATCTCTCAAGATTATCCAATAGGTTTAATGCCTCTTTTGCGAAAGAATATCCACCATACTCGTATGCATCTTCTTTTTCTTTTTCAAATCTACGTCTCTGATTTTCCATCTCTGCAAATGTTCTTGCTAATTTATCTTTAAGTGTTTCCAGCTCTTGTTCTGGAGTTAGCTTTTCATTTTCATTTTTCTCTGACTCTAAATTTTTATCCTCACTCTTTTGAGCTTCAAAATCATTTTCGGCAGTTTGAGCATTTAACTCATCTTCCTCTGTCTTACTAATATTTATATTTTCTTTTATTTCTTCTTTATCCATATTGTTTATATGGTAAGAAAAAGTATAATTTCTAGGTGCCTAAAAAAAAAATTAAAGAGATATTCATTGGCTCAAATAATAAAGGAAAACTAAAGGAAATAGCAGATCTATTACCCAAAAGTTTAAAAATTTACTCAAATTTGGACTTTAAAATACCCAGTCCAATAGAAACTGGAACTACATTTAAGCAAAACTCAATTTTAAAAGCAAAATATTTTTCAGAAAAAACTAACAAAATTTGTATGTCAGATGACTCAGGAATTGAAATCGATATTTTAGATAAAGCACCTGGTGTATATTCAGCAGATTGGTCAGGAAAAAAAAGAAATTTCAACTTAGCAATTAGAAAAGTTTTTAGAGAGATTTCAAAAAAAGACAAAAATTGGAAAAAAAAGAATTTAAGTGCCAGATTTATTTGTGTTCTCACTATCTTTTGGCCAAACGGAAAATTTATATCTAAAATTGGTAAAATTGAGGGGAGAATATCAAATTTGAAGAGAGGAAAAAATGGTTTTGGATATGATCCAATTTTTATTCCTAAAGGAAAAAGATTAACTTTTGGTGAGATGGCACCAAATGAAAAATATAGGATAGACCATCGTTACAATGCATTTAAAAAAATTAAAAAATTTTTTTAAATTTATTATTCTCAATAGTGTAGAAGTTTAGTTGATGTGTGATAGTATTTTTACTTATCTCAAAAATCCCTATTTTTCCTCTAAACTTATTTTTCTTATAAAATATTTTATTTGAAATTCTAAAATTGTTTTCATATATCAAAAAATAGACTAACCCCAATAAGTCATAACTTAAAAATGAAAGTTGATCTCCATCTAAACCATAAGTATCCTTGAAATCTTTCATAAATAATTCATAATTTTTTTTATTTATTGATGGAAAATATATTGGATGTAGCGAATTTTCTTCTAAAAGACTCTCATCAAACCATTGATTCAAGGTTATATATGATATTCTTTTAGACGAGACATCTGTATATAGAAGAGATGTAGCAACACTTTTTAAATTTTCATCGAAGTCCGCTATAATGACTGAGTCAAAATTAATTTTTCCAAGAGTATCTTTTTTCTTTAAGTTCTGTATTTTTCTCTCTTTATCTTTAAATGATAAATCTTCTAGTCTTTTAATTTCTTCTTTAAGATTATTTTTTCTTGTTCTATATTTTGTTAAATTTTCAATTTGTTTAGTAAGTTTAGTTGGTTCTCTATCATAATAAAATACTTTTTTATGTTTAATTTTTGTTTTATTGATTGCCTCTTCAATTTCTTTTCTAAACTGAGATCTTGGAATTAAGATAATACTTCTTGTTAAATTATTTTTATTATTAAATTTCATTATTGTTTGTAATTGTGATATAGCGTTAACTCCTGCACTAATTACATTTTTTGGATTATCGATCAGTTTATTTGTAAAAGAAATAAAAGTAACATCTTTTAGGTCATCTAGGTATTTAGTACTCTCATTAAAAACTGGCCCGATTATTATTCTGACCCCATCCTCATATAATTCTTTAGATACTTTGAGTGCATCTATAGGGTTGGATTTGGTATCTTTTGGAATTATTTCAATTTTTTTATCATTTATTTTATTTAAAGCCATTCGCATGGATTTAATAATTTTTTCTCCAATGATAAAGTTTTCACCACTTAATGGAACAATTAATCCGATTTTAATTTTCTCAGATGCAAATATATTTTGATTAAAAAAGCATGTAGTTGATATAAAAAATATTAAAAATTTAATTAAAGTTTTCATTTTGGTTTTAATAATATATTTAAATAAAGAATCCACATGAATGTAAACAATAATAAATTTAAACCTGGGCTATATTGTGTTGCTACTCCTATAGGAAATATGGGAGATATTTCTTTCAGAGCAATTAAAATTTTGCAGCAATCAGATTTAATTTTATGCGAGGATACTAGAGTAACAAAAAAAATTCTTAAGAAGTTTGAAATAATCAACAAACTTGTTTCAAATCATAAGTTTAATGAAAATAAAAATTTAGAAAAGGTCATGCAAATTTTAAAAAATAACAAAATTGTTTCAATAGTTTCAGATGCAGGTACTCCCACTGTTTCAGACCCTGGAAAAATTTTAGTCAAAGAGTGTATAAAAAATCAAATTGATATTTTTCCTATTCCTGGAGCATCTGCAGTAAGTGCCGCAATATCAGTAAGCGGTTTTTCTGATAATTTTTATTTTTGTGGATTCCTACCTGAAAAAGATAATCAAATTAAAAAATTATTTCAAAATTTATCAGATCTCAATGGTTCAATTCTATTTTTTATATCACCAAACAAATTGATTAAAAGAATTGAAGTTATTAAAGAATTTTTTTTGAATAGAGATATATTAATTTGTAGGGAAATTACAAAGTATCACGAGGAATATATTAGAACCTCAATTAATGAGTTATCAAATGTAAATTTTTCAAGAAAAGGAGAGCTTACTGTTGTTATTTCTGAAACTAAAAAAGAAAAATTAAGTTTTAAAGAACTTGAAGAATCAGATAAAAAAAAAATTAATAAATTAATTAAAATAATGTCAATTAAAGATATAGTGAAAAAAGTTTCAGAAGATAGAGAGATTTCTAAAAAACTTATATACAATTATTGCCTTAAAATAAAAAATGAAAATTAAAAAAATAATTATATTATTTAGTTTTATAATTTGTACGAGTTGTGTTGGCTATTCCTCTACTGGTGTTTTAGGAACGGGAGTCTCTATTGCTTTAGATCCTAGAAGCTTGGGTACCCAAATTGATGATTCATTAATGCAACAAAATCTAAGAGCAAAATTATTGTCTGCAGATAAAAGTTACATAATTTCTGTAAAAACCAAGATACTTGATGGAAGAATATTTTTAACTGGAAAAGTAAATGCTGTTGAGGATAAATTAAAAATTACAAAGTTAGCTTGGGAAATTAAAGGTGCTAGATCAGTAAATAATGATTTACAAATTAAAGAGAAATTTAATTTCAAAAGATCTGCAAAAGATCTACTAATCACTTCTCAACTAAGAGCAGCTTTAATTGGGAGTAAAAAAATCAAAGCAGTTAACTACAATATAGATACTTATAAGAAAAAAATTTATGTTTACGGGATAGCACAAAATAAAACTGAGAGAGATGAAGTTATTAAAGAAGCCAAACAAATTTTAGATGTTGAGGATGTTGTTACAAGTATTTTTTTAGTTGATGATTTGAGAGTTGTTAAAAAATAACAAATATTTTATTTTGTTTTTTCATATTTAATTACACCAGCAGAATAAGCTGCAACTGATGCTAAATCTAGTATCTCAGAAGTAGAAGATCTCAATGGAGCAATCTCTATTGGTTGAGCTAGACCTATTAAGAGTGGTCCAATAACTTTAGCACCCCCTAATGATTTCATAATTTTGTTAGAAATTGCTGCACTATGCTGACCAGGCATTATTAAAATATTTGCATTGCCTACTATTTCTGAAAATGGATATAATTCAGTGTATTCCTCGTTGAGAGCAACATCTGGTTGCATATCTCCATCAAATTTAAAATCAACTTTTCTATCTTTTAATATTTCTACAGCATCTCTTATATGTTTTGTCCTACTTGTAATTGGTTGACCAAATGTTGAGTGAGATAAAAAAGCAACCTTAGGATCAAATCCAAATAATCTCGCAACTCTTGCTGAAGATATTGCTATATCAGCTAATTCTTCAGAAGAAGGATACTCATTTACAGATGTATCTCCAATAAAAACAGTTTTACCTTTGCTTACAACCATATTTAATCCAAACATTATTTCACCCTTACGAGCAGGAACTACTTTCTTAATTTTTTCTAGCGATTGGGAATATCTTCTCGTATTACCAGTTACCATTGCATCTGCATCTCCACATTCAACCATACAAGATGCCCAAATTACTCTATCATTTCTAATCATTCTATCACAATCTCTTTCAAGCAAACCTTGCTCTCTATGCATTTTTTTAAAAAGAAATTTTACATATTTGTGTCTCAATTTTTTATCAGTAGAATTTACAATTTTAATATCTAGGTTTTCCCCATAACCAATTTCTTTTAGTCTTTGTTTAACAACGTTTTCTTTTGCAACAATTATTGGAGTTCCTAGTCCACCATTTTTAAATGCAATCGCAGCCTTAAGCGTATTCTCATCCTCACCATCTGCAAACACTACAGTTTTTGGATTTTTTTTAACTTTAGAATTTATCCCTTGTAGAATTGTTACTGATGGATCTAATCTTTGTTTCAGTTGTTCAGAGTATAGATTAAAATTTTCTATATTTTTTCTAGCAACTCCACTTTTTATTGCGGCTTTTGCTACTGCAACTGGAATTACACTTATTAGTCTTGGATCAAATGTGGATGGAATAATATAATCTTTACCATATTTAGGCCTGTCTCCTCCCATTGCTGCCGCTACCTCATCTGGAACTCTTTCTCTAGCTAACTTAGCAATTGCATTAGCTGCGGAAATTTTCATTTCCTCATTTATTGTTTTTGCTCTTACATCTAGTGCACCTCTAAATATATATGGAAAACCAATTAAATTATTAACTTGGTTTGCATAATCCGATCTACCAGTTGCTATAATTGCGTCCTTTCTAATCTTGTAAGCTTCCTCTGGTAAAATTTCTGGATCTGGGTTGGCGCATGCAAATATAATTGGATTTTTTGCCATTTGTTTGATCATTTCTTTTTTTAAAATCCCTGCCGAGGATAATCCTAGAAAAACATCTGCATTTTTTAATGCGTCACTTAGTGTTTTTTCTTTTGTTTTTTTTGCATACTTTAATTTCCACTTATTTAATCCTTTTCTATTAATACTAATTACCCCTTTACTATCTATCATTGTTAAATTATTTTTTTTTACTCCTAATTTTAAAAATAAATCTGAACAGGCCATGGCAGATGCTCCTGCACCATTAACAACAACTTTTACTTTAGAAATAATTTTTTTAGTAATATGAAGCGAATTAATAAGCGCTGCTGATGTAATGATTGCTGTTCCATGCTGATCATCATGAAACACTGGTATATCAAGAATTTTTTTTAAATTTTCCTCAATTATAAAACACTCTGGGGCAGCAATATCCTCAAGATTGATACCCCCAAAACTTACAGCAAAATTTTTTATACTATTAACTATTTCCTCAGGATCTTTACTGTCAATTTCTAAATCAATAGCATCTATATCTGCAAATCTTTTAAATAATACCGCTTTACCTTCCATTACAGGTTTTGATGCAATTGCACCTAAATTACCCAATCCTAGAATTGCAGATCCATTACTTATAACTGCAACTAAATTTCCTTTGGTAGTATAATCATATGCCCGCTCTGGATTTATAAAAATTTCTTTAACTGGAGCTGCAACACCTGGAGAGTAAGCTAAAGCTAAGTCTCTTTTTGATGTCATCGGTTTTGATGAATTTATCTCAATCTTGCCAGATCTATTTGAATTATGAAATTCAAGAGCCTCTTTATCTGAATAATGTTCTATTTTGTTTTTTTTCATTGGGTAAATTAAATATACTATTAAGGTAAATTTAAGACTAATATGATTTATGAACCTCATTAAGTCAACAAGCACATTTAGTCTATTTGTTTTGTTAAGTAGGGTTCTTGGTTACATTAGAGATTTTTTCATAGCAATATACCTTGGTTCGGGACCATTAGCAGATGCTTTTTTTGTAGCCTTTAGAATTCCAAATACTTTTAGAAGATTATTTTCAGAGGGAACTTTTAATGCTGCATTTGTTCCATCTTATTCCTCAGAACTTCTTAGATCAAAAAAAAATGCAAACACTTTCGCAAGTACAATTTTTAATCTATTACTACTAGGCTTGTTTTTTACAATCTTAATAATTGAAATATTCATGCCAGCTTTTATTAAATTAATTGCACCAGGATTTTCAAATGATACAGAAAAATTAAATATTGCAATTGACCTAACTAGAATTACATTTCCTTTTTTATTTTTTATTAGTCTTGCATCTTTTTTTTCAGCAATTTTAAACTCACATAATAAATTTGCAGCTGCAGCTGCTGCACCAATGATTCTTAATATATTGTTAATTATTTGTTTGTTATATGCCAAAAATTTAAATGATTATTTGGTTTATTACTTATCATATGTTGTTACTCTTGCAGGGCTTCTACAATTTATTTTTTTATTAATATTTGTAAAAAAATATTTTGTATTAAATATAAATTTTCATTTTAAAATAAACGATAAGGTTAAAAACTTTTTTAGTAAACTTTTACCAAGCATATTTTCTTCAGGTGTAACTCAGATAAATATCTTAGTTGGCACAATTATTGCATCATTTCAAGCAAGTGCTGTTTCCTATTTATATTATGCAGATAGAATTTATCAGATAAATTTAGCAATAGCTGGTATTGCTATAGGTACTGTGATCCTTCCAAACCTTAGTCGACATATTAAAAGTAATAACTTTTTGAAAACTAGAGAGTTACAGAATAAAGCTTTAGAATTAAGTTTATTTTTAAGTTTACCAGCATCACTTGCTCTCATTGTTGGCTCAGAACAAATAACATCTGCTTTATTTGGATATGGTTCGTTCGATAAGTTAAGTGTAAGTAATTCTGCAAAAGCTTTATTCTATTTTTCTTTTGGCCTTCCAGCATTTTCTTTGATCAAAATATTTTCAACTTTTTTGTTTGCAAGAAATGATACTAAAACACCATTTAAGTATTCTTTAATTTCTGTAATTTTAAATATCACAATTAGTTTGATGTTTTTTTCAAAGGTTGGTTTTATTATAATACCAATTGCAACTACAATCTCTTCATGGTTTAATGGAATTATTTTATTAGTTTTTGTAATTAATAAAAATTACTTTAAATTTAGCCCTAATTTTATTATTCAAATATCAAAAATTATTTTCTCAAATATAATTGCAATTTTAATATTTTATTTTTTGATAAATCTTTTAGAAAGCTCATTAGTCTATGTAAATGATTATAAATTTATTTTTATTGTTTTGATTGTTTTATTAACTTTCATTTCATACATCGGATTTTCTATTATCATAAAAGCCTTTAAAATTTCAGATATTAATTTAAAGTATTGATAGATGTCCAAAAAAATATTTTCTGGTGTTCAGCCTACAGGTAATCTTCACTTAGGTAATTATCTTGGTGCTATTAAAAATTTTGTTGAATTAAATAATGATAATCAAAATGAATGTATTTTTTGTGTTGTAGATTTACATGCAATCACTGTTAAGCAAGATAAAGATCAATTAAAGAACAATATTCTTGAAACAACTGCAACATTTATAGCAAGCGGTATTGATCCAAGTAAAAGTATTATTTTTAATCAATCAAAAGTTCATGCTCATGCAGAAGGATCATGGATGTTAAGTTGCATGGCACCAATGGGTTGGTTAAATAGAATGACACAATTTAAAGAAAAAGCTGGTAAAGATAAGGAAAAGGCTTCTGTAGGTCTATACATTTATCCCATATTGATGGCCAGTGATATATTACTTTATGATGCAACGCATGTACCAGTTGGAGAAGATCAGAAACAACATTTGGAATTAACAAGAGACATTGCCCAAAAATTTAATAAAGATTTTGACTGTGAGGATTTTTTAAAGGTTCCAGAACCTTTAATAAAAAAAAGTTTTTCTAGAATAATGAGTTTAAAAGATGGTTCAAAAAAAATGAGTAAATCAGATCCATCAGATCTTAGTAGGATTAATTTAAACGATACTAAAGACGAAATTATAAACAAAATTAAAAAAGCAAAAACTGACTCTTTACCAATTCCTTTTGAAGAACAGAAATTAAAAGATAGACCTGAAGCTGAAAATCTTCTTGGAATATATTCAAGTATTTCAGATCAAACTTTAGATAAAACTTTAGAAGAATTTGGGGGAAAAAATTTCTCAGATCTAAAAAGTCAATTAATTGAAGTTTTATCAAGTAAAATTTCACCAATTTCCGATGAGATAAAAAAATTGATCAATGATCAAAATTATTTAGACAAAGTTCTTGCGGAAGGAGCATTTAAGGCAGAAGAAATTGCAGGAAAAAAAATAAAAGAAATGAAGAAAATAATAGGTTTTTAAATTCTTTAAATTTAAGAATTTATTGCTATATAAGAATTATGTTTATTCAAACTCAGGAAACTCCAAACCCAAATTCTTTGAAATTCCTACCAGGTAAAAGAGTATCAAACGATGGTCCTTATGAATTTTTAAATGCGAACCAAACACAAATCCCTTTATTAAAAAATATTTTATCAATTAATGGTGTTACAGGAATATTTTTGAGTGAGGATTTTCTATCAATTAATAAAATTCAAGATGAAAAATGGGAAAATATAAAGCATATTGTTATTTCACACTTAAATGAATTCTATGATGAAGGTAATGAGTTTATCATAAATAAAAAGACAGAATTAGAAAATAGTAATGATTATGGTGAAATTGAAAATAAAATTATTAAAATATTAGAAACTAAAATTAGGCCAGCGGTAGCGAGAGATGGTGGAGACATAACATTTAAAGAATTTAAAGATGGAAAAGTCACAGTTATATTAAAAGGTAGTTGTTCTGGATGCCCATCTTCAACTTTAACTTTAAAACAAGGTGTCCAAAACCTACTTTGTCATTATATCCCAGAAGTTAAAGAAGTTTTAGCTGTATAATATCAATTCTATCAATTATAAGAATTAAAAATATTTATGAAAAAAAAAAGTTTTAAAACAAAACAAGATAATAGTAATTTAATTTTTTTTAAAACTTTATTAACAAGTTTAGCTATAATTTTAGTATTCTCAATTTTACCAAATTCAATTAGTTTTATAAAAAATAATTTTAAATCTAATGAAGTTGTTCTTAATTCCTCAAAACAGAGTTTTAACGAAACATTAGATAAGCAGAATAAAAAAAATAAAATAATAAAAGATACTATAAAAGATAGATTTTCATGGAATATCTTTGAAGACATTGATGTTTTTGGTAAAGATGAAGACGATAACGATCCTCAAAGATTGAGCGCCTCAACAATTGAAGAACTATTTAAAGATAATGGATATGATCTAGATACTGTTAAAAAAACTAAATTAGTCAATGTGGGCAATCAATTAACAAAACTTCCTAAAGAACTAAAAAATATTGAAAGTCCCAAAAAAAGAAAAAAACTGTTTATTAAAATTGTACTACCATTGATTATTGAGGAAAATCTTAAAATAAGATTTGATCGAAAAAAACTTTTTGAAATTTTAAATAAAAATAATACCTCATCAAGCGATAAAGCCTGGTTTGAACTTAAATTTAAACAGTATGGTATTAAAAATAATGATTTAGCAAAACTTAAAATAAGAATGGATGAAATTCCAGTTTCATTAGCGATAGCTCAAGCTGCAAAAGAAACTGGTTGGGGAAGTTCGAGATTTGCACAAGAAGGTAATGCATTATTTGGTCAGTGGACTTGGTCCGGCGAAGGTATTAAGCCTTTAGAAGTTGAAAAAGACAAAAAACATAAAGTCGCAAAGTTTAAAATTTTGAAGGCTTCTGTAAGAGCTTATCAAAGAAATTTAAATACACATCCTAGTTATAAAGATTTTAGAATTGAACGAGCAATTCAAAGAGATAATGATGAAAAGTTAGATAGTTTAAAACTAGTTAATTTTTTAGAAAAATATGCTGAAACAGGTAAAGAATATACAGAAGTTCTTAAAAAAATTATTAATCAAAATTCTTTAACTGATTTTGATGATGTAGATATTTTACCGACAAGTTTAAAAATGAAAAATTTAATTTAGAGTAAATTGAGTTCCAAACCATCTCCATCCATCTTTATCCTGCATTGAACAATTAATTCTCCCTCTTCTTGGTAAAAATTTTTCAGTAAAGATCACTTCAATTTTATTTTTTTTATAATTTAGTTTAGAGTTTTTCCAATCACCACCTTCATTTGAAAAGCAATTTATTTTATTAATTTTAGGTTGATCATTAAAAAATTCTATTACTAGTTTAGGTGGATTATTAGTTCCTAATAAAAATTTTTCTTCTGGAGTTATGACTTTATATTGAATTGGTAAAAGATTAATTAAAAATTTGAATCTTTCAAGGTCTCCGTACTTCTCATTTATTGGAAATCTAGGTAACTCATATTTATCTTTATTTAAATCTATAACTCCTGAATGTTGACCAAAAGCATAGTCAAACTTTTGAGTAATATATTTCTTTTGTTCTAAACTATACTCGCCAAATGGGTATGAAAAAAACTTAGAATTATAGCCAAGGTTTTTCTCAAATATTTTTATTGATTTAAGAATATCTTTCTCAAATTTTTCAAAATTATATTTTACTAAGTATTCATGTGAATGTGAGTGATTTCCTATGAATACAAAATCCTCATTTGATATCTCTATAATTTCATCCCAACTCATATAGCCTTTGTTACCCACAGCCTCTGTTGAAACAAATAAAATGAAAGGGATCTTGTCTCTTTTTAGAATTGGCCATGCATTTAAATAAAAAGAAGAGAATGCATCATCAATAGTAAGTAAAATTTTTTTTTCTTCACTTACTTTATTAAATTCTAATTCAAAATTTTTTGGATTTAAAAAAGAGAAATTATTTTCTCTGATAATATTTAAATGTTCTTGAAATACGTCAATTTTTATATTGGTAGAAGGGTATTTATTTTCTTCAAATCTATGATACATCAAGGCCAAAATTCCCTTTTCTTTAGGTTCATATTTCTTATTTACAGGATCTGCGTAAGCATTTAAAAAAAATAAGAAAATAATGATAAATTTAATAATTAATGCGGTTAATGAAGAAATTGTTTTTGTGATCATTGCTGATAAACAATCATATACTAGCAAACATACAAACAGTAGAGAAAACTTTGATAATTTTATGAAACTACTTTTGAAATTTTTGAATGTAAAAAATATTAAAATAAGTGATATTCATAGAATATTTGTCAATTTAGGACCTGGTAAATTTACTAGTCTCAGAATTTCCTTATCAGTAGCCAAAGCTATTTGTTTGGTAAATAATGCGTCTCTAATTGGATTTAAATCGCATGATTTAATTAATAAAAATTATAAAAATTTAATAAAATTAGATAAAAATAAAAGTTTGATAAAACCTGTATATTCAAGTTAGAATAAACTATGTCTGAAACTATAGAACAAATTTGCCTAAAGAAAGGTGTCAAACTTACTGATCAAAGAAAAATAATTGCTAAAGTTTTATCGGAGTCAAAAGAAGTTTATGGTGAGTCTGATCATCCTGATGTTGATGAATTATATCAAAGAGTTTCTAAGTTAGATTCAAAGATAAGTATTGCTACAGTTTATAGAACAGTTAAGCTTTTTGAGGAAGCTGGCATATTAACTAAGCACGATTTTAAAGGTGGAAAAGCAAGATATGAAACATTAGTTGAAAGTCATCACGATCATCTTATTGATATTAAATCAGGGGAAATTATTGAGTTTGTTGATGAGGAAATAGAAAAACTACAAAGAAAAGTTGCAGATAAGTATGGATATAATTTAGTAGATCATAAATTAGAACTTTACGGAGTTAAAAAAAATAAATGATAGGAACTTAAAAATTTTTTTTAAAAGCTAAAATATGCTGAATGGAAAAATCTTCATAAAAACTTTTGGTTGCCAGATGAACGAGTACGATTCTAATAGAATCTATGATTCTGTTAGTAAGTTGGGTTTTACAAAGACTACAAATCAATCTAATGCAGATTGTTATATTTTAAACACTTGTCACATTCGTGATAAAGCGAAAGAAAAAGTTTACCATGAAATTGGTAGAGTTAAAAAATTATATAGAGATAAAAAAAAACCAATAATGGTAGTTGCAGGTTGTGTTGCACAGGCTGAAAATGAAGAAATGTTGAAGAGGGAGCCATATATAGATATTGTATTAGGTCCTCAATCATATCACAAAGTTAACGAATTGTTAAAAAATCATATTGCAAATTTAAAACAAGAGGAAACAGAATTTGATACTATTTCAAAGTTTGGATATTTTGATCAAATAAAAAATAATGATAACAAAATATCTGCTTTCTTAACTATTCAAGAGGGATGTGATAAGTTTTGTCATTTTTGTGTAGTACCTTATACAAGAGGACCTGAGTATTCTAGACCATTTAATAAAATCATTGCTGAAGCAGAGCAATTAATAAAAAATGGAGCAAAAGAAATAACATTGCTCGGTCAAAATGTTAACGCTTATTCATATACAGAAAATTCTAAAGAATTTAGAATCTCTAATTTAATAAACCATTTAGATAATTTTTCAGAGTTAGAGAGAATAAGATATACCACGTCACACCCAAGGGATATGACTGATGATTTAATTGATTGTTATTCCTCAAGTCATAAATTAATGCCTTTTGTTCACTTACCTATCCAAAGTGGATCAAATAAAATATTAGAGTTAATGAATAGAAAACATACTGTAGATGATTATATAAAAATTTATGAAAGACTAAAAAAAATTAATAAAGAGATAGAATTTTCAAGCGATTTCATAATTGGTTATCCTGGAGAAACCCAAAGAGATTTTGAAGATACATTTGAACTGATAAAAAAAATAAAATTTATTAATTCTTTTTCCTTTATTTTTAGTCCCAGACCAGGGACAAAAGCATCTACCTTAGAGATGGTTGATAGAAATTTAGCTAAAGAAAGACTTACTTTAATTCAGGAAAAATTATTCAATAACCAAAAAGAAAAAAATAAATCATTAGAAAATAGTATAGTTGAGGTGCTAGTTGAAAATAAAATGGAAAAACAAAATAAATTATTTGGAAGAAATAAATACATATCTCCTGTAATTTTTGATGGAAATGAAAGTCTTGTTGGTGAGGTTGTAAAAGTAAAAGTTCAAAATAGTAACCAAAACACATTATTTGGATTACTAGATAAAAATATGAAAGCTGCTTGAATTGAGTAAGTTAAATAAAAAAAATATTATTTCAGAATTAAAATATGTATATTCTGAAAACAATACTTTAAGTATAATATTTAAAAATAACGATTTGTTTCTTGGTGTAGCAGGTCAGTTTAATAATAATTTAAAGGAACTAGAGAAAATTACAAAAACTAATTTGTATTCTAGAGGGAATTCTATCCTTGTAAAAAGTGATCCAGAAAAGAATAATTTGATAAAAAATGCTATACAATTTTTGACCGAACAGTTTTTAAATAATGGAACAATTGAAAAAAAAGATATAATTTCTTCTATAAACGAATTTATGATAGATGAAAAAAATAAATCTGAAAAAAAAGTAGAATATATAATTAAAACCCCAAAAAAGTCTGTAATACCAAGATCTGAAAAACAGAAAGACTATGTTAGAGCTTTAAAGGAGTCGGACATAATTATTTCAGCTGGACCAGCTGGAACTGGCAAAACTTTTTTAGCAGTTGCTGTAGCATTAACAATGTTATTAGACAAAAAAATAGAAAGAATAATTTTATCGAGACCGGCTGTTGAGGCCGGTGAAAGACTTGGATTTTTACCTGGTGATATGAGAGATAAAGTTGACCCATATCTAAGACCTTTATATGACTCATTGTATGATTTATTAGATTTTGAAAAGATACAAAAAAAAATTGAAGTTGGCGACATAGAAATAGCCCCTCTAGCTTTTATGAGAGGTAGAACTTTAAAAAATTCTTTTGCAATTCTAGATGAGGCACAAAACGCAACAGATACGCAGATTAAAATGTTTTTAACTAGAATAGGAGAAAACTCTAAGATAGTAATCAACGGAGATCCGTCACAAATTGATCTGCCAAATAAATCCCTTTCAGGCCTATATAGATCAAAAAAACTACTTGGGCATCTAAAAGAAATATCGGTCGTTGACTTTGATTACAAAGATGTAGTGAGGCACCCGCTTGTATCTAAAATTGTTAAGGCATATTCTGATCAAAGTTCAGACGGATGATAAAAGCCAATGTAATATCTGGCTATTCAAGCTGGAAAAAAATAATAAAAAAACCAGACGATTACTTAAAGAAAAGACTTAAAATATTATCCAAAGCACCTCTATTTAAAAAAAAAAATCATGAATTCTCAATACTTTTGACCAACGATATGAAAATGAAATATTTAAATCTTAAATTTAGAAAAAAAAATAAAACTACTGATGTTTTATCATTTCCAATAAAAATTAAAGAGAAAAAAAGACTTTATGTGGGTGACATAGCAATTAGTTATGAAATTATCAAAGAAAGATCAAAAAAAACAAATTTCTTTTTAGAGTTTGATAAAATGTGGATACATGGATATCTTCATTTAATTGGTCATGATCATAAGAAATCAAATGATTTTAAAAAAATGTTCAAAAAAGAAAAATTAATATTGAATTATTTTCATTAAGTATATTGACTTTGCTAAACAAAAATAAAATTCTATTATACTTATTTGTATTCTCATTTGGTCTATTATCATCTTTTAGCCTTCCACCTTACAATATATTTTACATAAATTTTTTTTCATACCCGGCTCTTTTGTGGACATTACTATTTTATTCAAAAAATAAAATCGTTTCATTTAATATTGGATGGATATTTGGATTTGGTTATTTTATGTCCAATTTATATTGGATAACGAATTCGTTAACTTTTGAAGATATTTTTAAACCTTTGATACCATTTGCTCTAATTTTAATCCCATTATTTTTAGGTTTATTTTATGGTTTTTCAACTTTAGTCTTTTCAATTTTAAATCCAAAAAAAGATCTTTTATCAATTTTAATTTTAGCCACTACTATGTCTATATTTGAATATATCAGAAGTTTCTTGTTTGGTGGTTTTCCCTGGAATTTAATTGCTTTTAGCTTTGTAAATTATTTAGAATTTATTCAAATACTCTCTATAACAGGGACTTATGCATTTAATTCGTTAGTTATTTTATTTTTTTTATCTCCGACCATTTTGTTCTTTAATTACAAAATAAAAGTGAAAATAAGTATATTTATTTTTTCTCTATTAGCTCTTTTCACTAATTATTTTTTGGGTAACTCAAATTTGGAACAGTTTGAACGAACTGAAAAAAAAGATTTAGGTTTCAACATCAAGATAATCTCCCCTAAAGTTAATATTAATAGATATTTTCAAAATGAAAATCCCAATGAATTTATCCTTGAATTGATAAATATTTCTGAGCCTGATCCATCAACCGAAACACTATTTATATTTCCTGAAGGTATTCTTTCAAGTATTTATTTTGATGACCTTAAAAAATTTAAAACTCTTTTCTCAAATAATTTTTCAAAAAAACATAAAATTATTTTAGGTATGAACATAGATGAAAAACTAAATATTTATAATTCGCTTTTAGTGATGAATAATGATCTTAAAGTTTTGCAAAAATACCACAAAAATAAGTTGGTACCATTTGGAGAGTTCTTGCCATTTGATAATATACTAAGTAATTGGGGATTTAAAAAAATCACTCAAGGTTACCAATCTTTCTCCGCAGATAATCGAAGAGATCTCATTAGATTTAATAATTATAGTTTTATCCCACTTATTTGTTATGAAATTATTTATTCTGGTCAAATTAATAATAGTGAAAAAAATTATGATTTTATATTAAACATCTCAGAGGATGGTTGGTTTGGAAATTCTATCGGTCCATACCAACATTACTCTCACTCAATTTTCAGATCTATTGAGGAAGGTAAACCAGTTATCCGCTCATCAAATAATGGTATTTCAGCCTTTATTAATCCAAAAGGACAGGTAATTGGCAAAATTTTAGCAACCGATAAGGGATTTATTGAGATTAAGTCTTTCAAAAAGTCAAATAAAACAATCTTTAGCTCTCATGGTAATAAGATCTTCTTTTATTTTCTATCTATTTATATTAGTTTAATTTTTTTTTTTAAAACACGGGAGAATTAATGAAGAAGAATTTTTTATTTACTAGCGAGTCAGTGTCAGAAGGGCACCCAGACAAAGTTTGTGACAGAATTTCAGACATGGTTGTGGACAGTTTTTTAGCTTCCGAACCCCAAGCAAGAGTTGCTTGTGAAACATTAACAACAACGAATAAAGTTGTATTAGCAGGAGAAGTAAGAGGTCCGGAACTTAAAGAAGATGAGTTAATCTCAAAAGTTAGAGATTGTATCAAAGATATTGGCTATGACCAAGATGGCTTTTCTTGGAAAGAGCAAACTAAAATTGAAACACATTTACACTCTCAATCAGCTGATATTGCAATGGGAGTAGATTCTGCAGGAAATAAAGATGAGGGTGCTGGGGATCAGGGAATTATGTTTGGTTATGCTTGTAACGAAACAGACGTATTGATGCCAGCTCCAATTCATTATTCACATAAAATATTAAGATTAATGGCTGAAGATAGAAAGTCAGGAAAGCTAAATGGAATAGAGCCAGACTCAAAAAGTCAAATTACTATTGAATATAAAGATGGTATGCCTGCTGCTGTAACTTCAGTAGTTATTTCCACCCAACATTCGAAAGATGTTAATTTAGCCCAAGTTAAAGAACTTTGTATGCCTTACATAGAAAGATCTATACCTAAAAATTTATTGGGCAGTCTTGATGAAAAAGAGATTTATATTAACCCAACTGGAAATTTTGTAATTGGTGGTCCAGATGGAGATAGCGGTCTAACTGGAAGAAAAATTATTGTTGATACATACGGTGGAGCTGCACCACATGGTGGCGGTGCATTTTCTGGAAAAGATCCTACAAAAGTTGATAGATCAGCTGCTTATGCATCAAGGTATTTGGCTAAGAATGTTGTAGCATCAAAAATTGCTGATAAATGTTTAATTCAATTAGCCTACGCTATTGGGGTTTCAAAACCACTGTCAATTTATGTAGATTTATTTGACAATGATGATGAGAAAAACATACATGTAGAAAAACTTATTAAAGAAAACTTTGATCTTAGCCCGAGGGGAATTAGAGAAATGTTAGGTTTAAACAAACCAATATATGAAAAAACTGCTGCTTACGGTCACTTTGGAAGAATTCCAGAGGATGATGGGTCATTTTCATGGGAAAAAACAGATAAATCTGGAGTTTTTAGTAAGTAAATATTGTTGTAAATCAACAAAAAATAACTATATTTCTAGCACATTGTTGAAATTTCAAAATGGGCTCAGGCCCATTTTTTTTTGGCTAAAAAATTATGTTAAATAGAAGAGCTGATAAATTAGAATTATTAAGAATAGCAGAAGCAGTTGCTCTGGAAAAATCTATAGATAAAGAACTAATCATAGGATCAATGGAGACAGGTATCGCAAAAGCTGCCAAATCAAAATTTGGATCAGATAATGAGATAAAAGTTGAAATTAATAGAGATAATGGAGATATTGGAATATTCAGAAAATTAATAATTGTTGAAAATCCAGAGAATGCAAGTTTAGAAATTACTCTCGAAGATGCAATTAAACTTAACGATACAAATAAAGGTAAACAAATTGGTGATGAGGTTCTCCAGCCATTACCATCTTTTGATTTTGGAAGAATTGCTGCTCAAACAGCTAAACAAGTAATTAGTTTTAATGTAAGAGAAGCTGAAAGAGAAAGACAATATAATGACTTTATTGAAAAGAAAGATACAATTTTAAGTGGAATAGTTAAGAGATTGGAGTTTGGTAATGTGATAGTTGATCTTGGTAGAACTGAATCAATAATTCAAAAAAATGAAATGATACCTAGGGAAAATATTAAAGCTGGTGATAGAATTAAAGCATATTGTTTAGATGTAAGAAGAGAACCAAGAGGCCAACAAATATTTTTATCTAGAGCTCATCCAAAATTTATGGATAAATTATTTATTCAAGAAGTTCCTGAAATATATGATGGCTTGATTGAAATTAAATCTTCAGCGCGAGATCCTGGTAGTAGAGCAAAGATTTGTGTTAAAGCAATAGATACATCGCTAGATCCGGTTGGAGCCTGTGTTGGAATGAGAGGCAGCAGGGTTCAGGCTGTAGTAAATGAACTTCAAGGTGAAAAAATAGATATAGTAAATTGGTCTGAGGACCCAGCAGTTGTTGTGGCAAATGCCTTATCTCCTGCAGAGGTACAAAGAGTGAATGTTGACAGGGATGCGAAAAAACTTGACGTGATATTGACAGAAGAAAATCTTAGTAAAGCAATTGGAAGAAGAGGTCAAAATGTTAGGTTAGCAACTAAGTTGTTGAATTATGAAATTAACATTATGACTGAGCAAGAGGATTCTGAGAGAAGACAATTAGAATTCAAAGAAAAAACTGATAATATTGTAAAAAATTTAGAGCTTGATGAAACTCTGGGACAACTCTTAGTTGCTGAAGGATTTTCATCAATTGATGATATTAAAGATAGTGCTATAGATTCTCTTACTAAAATTGAAGGTATTGAAGAAGATACTGCAAAAGAATTGGTTGAAAGAGCAAAAGAATTTTACGAAAAAGATCAAGAAGAAATATCAAATAGAATTAAAGATCTTGGTTTACAAAATGATTTAATAAACCATCAAGGGCTTACCCCAGGAATGCTAGTTACATTGGGAGAACAGAAAATTTTAACTTTAAATGATTTAGCAGATTTAGCTTCAGATGAGCTCACTGGCACTTATGATATTATAAAAGGTGAAAGAGTAAAAGTTAAAGGTTATTTAGAGGAGTTCGCTTTATCAAAACAAGAAGCTGATAATTTAATTATGTCGGCAAGAGAAAAAGTTTACAAAGATTGAGAGATGAAAAATGGAGAAAAAAAAATTAAAGTTATCAGTATCAGGAAGTACAAAGAAAGCATTTAACAGCATAGAAGAGGCTAAATCTAAATCAAAAAATACTGTTGTTATAGAAAAAAGAAATACTAAATTTCATGGTAAATCTCAGTTTTCAAGACAAAACAATGAAATTTTAAAATCTAGTAAAACTAATTATACAAAGCCCGGTAATTTTACAAAACCGTCAACACCTCCATCTTCAGACTTTGAAAAGAGGAAATTGGCAGAGCAAAGAGCAACTAGAAGAATTAAAGGTGAGATTATTCAAAAAGAAAATAAATTAAATAAGTTAGGTGGAAAAAGAAGAGAATTAAAACTAACTGTTTCGCGAGCGCTAAGTGATGATCATGCAGAAACTAAGTCTAGAAGTTTGGCATCTTATAAAAGAGCAAAACAGAAAGAAAATCGGAGCCTAAACCAAATTGATAATAACGAAAACTTTAAGCAAATTAAGAGAGAGATAAAATTACCAGAAGTAATTACTATTAGAGAACTTGCAAATAGGATGGCAGAACAATCAAGTAGTATTATTAAACACCTTTTAGGTATGGGTGTAACAGTAACAATAAATCATACGATAGATGCAGATACAGCCGAGTATTTGGTTAAAGAATTTGGCCATTATCCTATACGTGAAACAAAAGCAGAGGAAATAATTGAAAAAATCAAAGAGGTAAAATCAGAAAATTTAAAAAATCGACCTCCTATTGTTACAGTCATGGGCCATGTTGATCATGGCAAAACATCAGTTCTAGATGTTTTAAGAGAGGCAAATGTAGTTTCAGGAGAATTTGGTGGTATTACTCAACACATAGGTGCTTATCAGATAAATCATAATAATAACAAAATTACATTTATAGATACACCGGGCCACGCTGCCTTCACAGAAATGAGATCTAGAGGATCCAAATTAACTGATATAGTTGTATTAGTTGTTGCAGCAGATGATGGTGTTAAGCCACAAACAATTGAGTCAATTAAACATGCAAAAGCAGCCAAAGTTCCAATAGTTGTAGCTATAAACAAGTGTGATTTACCTGAAGCAGACCCCCAAAAAATAAAAAATCAACTATTAGAATATGAATTGATTGCTGAAGATCTATCAGGTGATACTTTAATGGTGGAAATATCTACTAAAACAAAAAATAATTTAGATAAATTAGTTGAATCGATTTTGTTGCAAGCAGAGTTGTTAGATTTAAAAACCGATTTTGAAACTAATGCTAAGGGAATAGTTTTGGAGTCAAAAATAGATGTTGGAAGAGGTCCAGTAGCAAATATAATAGTCACTGCAGGTACTTTAAAAAAGGGAGACTATTTTGTTAGTGGTTTAAAATGGGGAAAAATTAGAGCTATAATAAATGATCAAGGGAAAAATATTGAAATAGCCAAACCAGCTACACCTATTGAAATTATTGGTATAAACGGAGCGGCTAAATCTGGAGATGATTTTATTGTTTTACCAAATGAAAAAGAAGCCAAATCATTATGTGGAGCAAGAGTAGAAGAGTCCAAAGATGACAAAATACCACTTACTTTTGTTAATCAAGATTCAGCTTTTCAAAATTCAGCTTCGGAAGAATTAAATATAATTATTAAATCAGATGTACATGGATCATCTGAGGCAATTAAAAATGCTGTAGATCAAATTAAGCATGATGAAGTAAAACCAAAAATACTTCTCTCAGATATAGGCATGGTTACAGAAACAGATGTGACTTTGGCAAAAGCCTCAAATGCAGTAATAATAGCATTTAATGTCAAGCCAAGCAAAGAAGCCAAAAAAAGAGCTGAACAAGAAAAAATTTCCATTTCATCATTCAATATAATCTATGAAGTTTTAGATTTTATAAAAAGCAAACTAGCGGGTTTATTATCTCCAAACATTGAAGAAAAAATTATTGGAAGTGCAGAAATACTTGAAATTTTCAAAGTTTCAAAAGTTGGTAAAGTTGCTGGTTCAAAAGTAGTTGAGGGTGAAATAACCCAAAATTCCAGTGCAAGAGTGATTAGAGACGGCACTATAATATTTAATGGAAAAATTGGCTCAATATTTAGAGAAAAAGATCAAACTAAACAGGTTTCAGCAGGTTTAGAATGTGGAATTACCTTAAAAGATTTCGCTGACTATCAAAAAAAAGATATTATAGAAGTTTATAATTCTACAGTAACTGAGAGAACAATTTAAATGAAACACTTAGGAAAACCTATAACTCAAAGACAATTAAGAGTAGGTGAAATGATAAAGCAAGCCTTGGGTACACTTTTTATAAGAGATGAAGCAAAAATACCAAATTTATCAACTAAGGAAATTACAGTTACAGAAGTAAGGATGTCGCCAGATTTAAAAACTGCAAAAATTTTTGTAATGCCTTTAGGTGGAAAAAATACAGAGGAAATTATAGAAAAATTAAGATTGGCATCATTTATTATAAGAAAAGTTTTATCTAAAAAAATAATAATGAAATTTTTACCGAAACTTTTTTTTGTAAAAGATGACTCTTTTGATTATGCAGAAAAAATAGAAAATTTAATTAAACAAACAAACAAATAATAAGGAAAAAAATGAGAGAAAAAGTAAAAGAACTTCAAATCCATGATAAAGACACAGGCTCTTCTGAAGTTCAGATTGCTCAATTAACCGGTAAAATTGAGAGTCTATCGAAACATATAAAACAATTCAAAAAGGACAAACATTCTTCGGTTGGTCTTTTGAGAGCAGTAAATAGAAGAAAAAAATTATTAGACTATTTAAAGAAAAATAATATGGAGTCTTATAAAACAGTGTTAACAAAACTAAATTTAAGGAAGTAAATGTTTAAAGTAGTAAAAAAAGAAATAGAAATAAGTGGAAAAAAAATAAGTTTAGAGACAGGAAAAATAGCCAGACAAGCAGATGGCGCAATTATAGCTCAATGTGGAGAAACAGTTGTTTTAGCGACAGTTGTTGGTGCAAAAAAAGTAAATCCAGATATGGACTACTTCCCGTTATCTGTAAATTACCAAGAAAAATATTATGCAGCTGGTAAAATCCCAGGTGGATATTTTAAAAGAGAAGCGAGACCAACAGAAAGTGAAACTTTAATTTCAAGATTAATTGATAGACCTATCAGACCATTGTTTCCAGATGAATTTAAAAACGAAGTACAACTACTACCAACGGTAATATCTTATGATAAAGAAAATGAAGCAGATATTTTATCTATCATTGCGTCCTCAGCAGCCTTAGCTATCTCAGGAATGCCTTTTATGGGTCCTGTTGGAGCTTCTAGAGTTGGCTTTATTGATGGAAAATATGTCCTCAATCCATCAAAGACTGAATTAGAGAAATCTAAGCTAGATTTAGTAGTAGCAGGAACTAAGGATGCTGTTTTAATGGTTGAGTCTGAGGCAAATGGTTTAACAGAGGAAGAAATGTTGAATGCTGTTAAATTTGGACATGAAGGTTTCGTTCCAATAATAGAAATGATTGAAGATCTTGCTAAAGAATGTAGAAAACCAGAGTGGACAGTTGAGAAAAAAGATCTCTCTGAGATAAAAAAGAAATTAGAAGATGAATTTACTGAAGATTTGAAAAAAGCTTTCTCTACTAGAGACAAGCAAGATAGATCAAATCAAATTTCTGAAATTACTGAGAAAGCTAAAAAACTTTATGAAGAGAATGAAGATTACACTGACCTAGATGTAAATTCTCAACTTAAAAATTTGGAAAAATCTATTGTAAGGACTGATATTCTTAAAAATAAAAATCGTATAGATGGAAGAGGTCTAGCAGATGTAAGACCAATTATGTGTGAGGTAGGTATATTGCCAAGAGTTCATGGGTCAGCTTTGTTTACAAGAGGTGAAACACAAGCTATTGTAACAACTACACTTGGAACTTCAGATGATGAACAAAGAATAGAGAGTTTAGATGGTCTTCAAAAAGAGAGATTTATGTTGCACTATAACTTTCCTCCATTCTCAGTTGGTGAAACAGGAAGAATTGGAACAGGCAGAAGAGAGATAGGCCATGGTAAATTAGCATGGAGAGCAATTAACTCATCACTCCCATCAAAGGAAAGTTTTCCCTATACATTTAGAATTGTATCAGAAATCACTGAGTCTAACGGTTCATCTTCAATGGCAACTGTTTGTGGAACTTCACTTGCTCTAATGGATGCAGGTGTGCCGATTAAAGAGCCAGTTGCAGGAATAGCAATGGGTTTAATAAAAGAAGGTGATGATTTTTCTGTACTATCAGATATTTTAGGTGATGAAGACCACCTTGGGGATATGGATTTTAAAGTTGCAGGTACTAAAGACGGGATAACCTCTTTACAAATGGATATAAAGATAACTGGAATTACATTTGAAATAATGGAGCAGGCTTTAAATCAAGCAAAAGACGGAAGAATTCATATTTTGGGTGAAATGAATAAAGCATTAGATAAATCTAGAGATAATGTTGGAAAACATACTCCAAAAATGGAAAAAATTACTGTCGATAAAAAAGATATAGCTGCTGTAATTGGAAAAGGTGGAGCAACAATTAGAGAAATTGTCGAAAAATCTGGTGCTAAAGTTGATGTCAATGACGAAGGTGTTGTTACAGTTGCTGCTCCAGATGAAGAATCTAGAAATGTTGCTATGCAAATGATTAAGGACATCACAGCTAAAGCTGAATTAAATAAAATTTATAATGGAAAAGTTATGAAAATTATGGAATTTGGTGCTTTTGTTAATTTTCTTGGAAAGCAAGACGGACTTGTTCATATTTCTGAGCTTGCAGATAAAAGAGTTGCCAAAGTAACAGATGTTGTCAAAGAAGGTGACGAAGTTAAAGTAAAAGTTATTGGATTTGATAGAGGAAAAGTTAAATTATCTATAAAGCAGGCTGCTATATAGATAAATGTCCAACCCATTTATTTTAATTGCAAGAATACGCGTTAAAGAGGGTAAGGTTGAAGAGTATCTCAGGATAGCAAAAGAAGCTGATGAGGCTGTTAATGCATCAGAACCAGACATGCTTATTCATACTTTCGATCAAGATCCAACTGATCCTTTAGAATTTACTTGGAGTGAAGTTTACCGAAATAGTGAAGCCATGCTGCATCATCTAAGTAATGCCCCTGTCCAAGCTTATGTTGAAAAGCACAACAAAATTGCGGATAGTTTCGAAATTGAGGTCTATGGAAATATTACGGAAGAGACTATCAAGGCAATAAAAGATACAAATATCCCTTTCAAGCATTTTAAAACTACTAATGTTGGTTACATTAGAAAAATATAATTACTAACTCTCTGGGATGAAAAGCAAGCAAAGACCGTTGCTACAATATCTTTTTCCACCATCAGGACCATCATTAAATACATGGCCGTGATGAGCACCACAATTTGCACAGCTGTATTCAGTCCTCTTCATGCCAAAAGAATAATCAGTTTTTGTTACAAATACACCTGGTATTGCCTCGGTGAATGATGGCCAACCAGTTCCACTATCAAATTTTGCAGTGGATTCAAATAGTTTCACACCACAATTTGCACAATGATAAGTCCCTTTTCTTTTCTCATAATTTAATTCGCTAGTTCCAGCACGTTCTGTACCCTCTTCAAACATTATTATTTTTTGCTCATTTGTGAGGTCAGGATTTATTATATTGTATTCACTCTCATCTTTTTTTAATTTTTTTTTAAAACCCACAATATTATTTGCCAATGAAGTTAATGGATAAAATATAAAACCTAATATAGAAGCACCAGCAATTTTCAAAAATTTTCTTTTCACAATAATGAGTAGTTAGTTATTTATTTTTTTTTCCAAGCTTATTTATTAAGAATAAAGCAATTGCAGTCAATAGGGCAAAAACTTCTAGTGCATGACCAGAACCTTCAAGGATTAATTGTACTATAAAAAATATAATACAAACTACAAACCAAACTAAAATTAGCATAATGATAAAATTTTTAAGATATATTTTTTGGATCTGGCATACCTACTTTATTGTAACCAGCATCAACATAGTGAATTTCACCTGTAACACCACCTGCCATATCACTTAGAAGATATAATGCTGAGTTTCCAACATCGATATTATCTACATTTCTTTTTAAAAATGAGTGGTCAGCATTCCATTTATATAAGAATTTAGCATCCCCAATAGCTGATGCTGCTAAAGTTTTTATCGGACCTGCACTTATTGCGTTAACTCTTATTCCTTTAGCTCCTAAATCTCTTGCTAAATACTTCACACTAGACTCTAGCGCTGCCTTACAAACCCCCATAACATTATAATTTGGAATAGCTTTATTAGCCTCATAGCTAAGAGTAATCATGCTACCACCTTCTTTCATCACTTTTGAGGCTTCTTTTGCAACTTCAGTAAATGAAAAGCATGAAATCAGCATGCTTCTTAAAAAATTTTCTCTTGTTGTATTTAGATATTCTCCTGAAAGCTCAGATTTATCAGAAAAAGCGATTGCGTGAACTACAAAGTCTATTTCGCCCCATTGAGATTTAACATCTTCAAATAATTTTATTACATCTTCTTTTTTTTCAACATCACAGCTAAAAGTAATATTAGAATTTAGTTTCTCTGCAAGAGGAACTACTCTTTTTTTAAGAGCATCACCTAGATATGTAAAAGCTAATTCAGCACCTGCCTCTGAAAGTTTTTGAGATATACCCCAAGCAATAGATCTTTCGTTAGCAACACCCATTATTAGTCCTTTTTTGCCCTTCATTAATGACATTTATTAAACTTTCTCAAATACTAGAGTTGCATTTGTTCCACCAAAACCAAAACTATTAGACATCACAGTATTTAATGTTGCTTCTGTTTCTGTTTTAGCGACTATTGGAAATTTTTTAGCTTCTTCATCCATTTCACTTATATTAGCTGAACCGGTGATAAAGTTATTTTTCATCATAATAAGACAATATATTGCTTCATGTACTGATGCAGCTCCTAACGGATGACCTGATAAAGATTTGGTCGAACTAATCTTAGGAATCTCATCTCCAAAAGCATCTTTAACAGCATTTAATTCAGTAATATCTCCAACTGGAGTAGAAGTTCCATGAGTATTTATATAATCTATTTTATTTTTAGAAGTCGCCATGGCCATTTGCATACATCTTACCGCTCCCTCACCAGAAGGCGCTACCATATCATATCCATCTGAAGTTGCTCCATAACCTGTTAATTCTGCGTATATTTTTGCTCCTCTAGCTTTAGCATGCTCATATTCCTCAAGAACTAAAACTCCTGCACCTCCAGCAATTACAAAACCATCTCTAGTTTTGTCATAAGCCCTTGAAGCTTTTTCAGGAGTATCATTATATTTAGAAGATAATGCAGTCATTGCATCAAACATTGCAGTCATCGCCCAGTGTATCTCTTCACTACCGCCTGCAAAAACAATATCTTGTTTACCCATTTGAATAAGTTCCATAGAGTTTCCTATACAGTGTCCACTTGTTGCGCATGCGGAGCTCATTGTATAGTTTGTACCTTTTATTTTGAAAGGAACAGCAAGTGTTGCTGAGGCTGTACTTGCCATTGTTCTTGGAACTATAAATGGCCCCATTAATTTCGGAGTCTTAGCTCTAGTTTTATCAGCAGCCAAAATAACATTTTCAATAGATGGTCCACCTGAACCCATAACAATTCCTGTTTTGAAATTACTTACTTCACTTTCTTCCAAACCAGAGTCTTCAATTGCCTCTTTCATTGCAATATAATTGTAAGCAGATCCTGAACCCATAAATCTAATTGTTTTTCTATCTATATGATCCTCAAGTTTGATATTAGGTTTTCCATGAATATGACTTTTAAGATTATGTTCTTTGTATTCTTCAGAAAAAGAAATTCCTGATTTTGTATTTAATAAAGATTGATGAACTTCTTCTTGATTATTACCAAGGCATGAAACAATTCCCAAACCTGTAATTACTACTCTTCTCATTATTTAAATAATCCTACTTTTAAACTGTCTGCAGAGTATATTTTCTTATCATCCGCAAGAAGAACACCATTTGCTAGTCCAACAGTTGTTTCACCTTTAATCAATATTCTTTTCATATCAATAATATATGTTGCCATTTTGACATTTTTTAAAACCTCCCCTGTAAACTTTACTGTGCTCACTCCTAAAGCTCTTCCTCTTCCAGGATTTCCAAGCCAACCTAAGTAAAACCCCACCAGTTGCCACATTGCATCCAAACCCAAACATCCTGGCATTACTGGATCTTCTTTAAAGTGACAATCAAAAAACCACAAATCATCTTTTATATCAAGTTCAGCCTTCATCAACCCTTTGTCAAAAGCTCCATTTTTCTCGCTAATTTCAGTAATTCTATCAAACATCAGCATTGGTGGAGAAGGTAGTTTTGCATTTCCAGGGCCAAAAAGTTCACCATTTGCGCAGCTTATTAATTCATCATAATTAAAGGAACTTTTTTTCATAATTTTTTTAATCTTATTACTTGATTTACAAACATTATAATATAGATATTCTTTAGAATAATTATAATTAGTAATGGCTTACGCAGATCAATATATAGACAAATTAAGAAAATCAGGTCTAAGACCAACAAAACAAAGAATTAAAATTTGTGAAGTATTGTTTGATGCTGAAAAGACTTTTCACTTTACAATAAAAGAACTGGTTAAAATCATTGAAAATCAAGCTAATATTAAGGTTTCTTTAGCAACTGTCTACAATACTGTTCACGCATTTATGAAGAAGGGTTATTTAAAAGAGATTCCACTAAATGCCTCACAAAGTTATTACGATACAAATGTAACTCATCATCACCATTTCTTTGACGAGGAAGAAAATAAATTGATTGATATTCATCAAGATGACGTTGATGAAGTAAATATAAAAAGAACTATTCCCGGAAAAAAAATAAAATCGGTAGAAGTTATCGCTAAAATTGTGAGTGATAATCAATCTCAAAAATAATTCAATAATATCAATAGTTTAAATAATACATTATATTAATTCTAAACTGTTGACATATTATAATTACCCTATATATAAGCCTCTTTAGAATCATTATTAATAGTAGGAGTAAATATGTCATTAAAAGGTAGTAAAACAGAGGAAAATTTAAAAGAAGCATTTTCTGGTGAAAGTCAAGCAAACAGAAGATATCTTTATTTTGCTCAAAAAGCCGATGTTGAAGGCTTTAACGATGTAGCAGCTGTATTTAGATCAACTGCAGAAGGTGAAACTGGACATGCTCATGGTCACTTAGAATATTTAGAAGAAGTTGGTGACCCAGCAACTGGTAAGCCAATTGGCGAAACTAAAGCAAATCTAGAATCTGCAATTCAAGGTGAAACGCATGAGTACACAGATATGTACCCTGGAATGGCTAAAACGGCTAGAGATGAAGGTTTTGATGAAATAGCTGACTGGTTTGAGACTTTAGCAAAAGCTGAAAAATCACACGCAGGTAAATTTCAAAAGACTTTAGAAAGCATCGCTTAAATAAAATTTGTGGACGACCCCCTCTCGTCCACAAAAACCACATTTATAAAAAATCTATGAGTAAAGAAGGCGGCACACAAGCACCTACAAGACACCCATTAAAATTTAGGGATCCAGATTTTATAAATCCTGAGAAAATTGATCAGGAGATGAGAAGAGTATTTGATATCTGTCATGGGTGTAGAAGATGTTTTAATTTGTGTGACAGTTTTCCAAAATTATTTGATTACATCGACGAAACTGAAGGAGGCGAGGTATCAGATCTTTCAAGTGACAAATTTAAACCTGTTGTAGATGCTTGCACTTTATGTGACATGTGTTTTATGACTAAGTGTCCTTATGTACCGCCACATGAATTTGATTTAGATTTTCCTCATTTAATGTTGAGATATAGAACAGCCCAAAGAAAAAAAGGTGATATTTCCAAAACTGCCAACCAATTAACCCAAATTGATAGAAATTCTAAAATAGGAATATTTTTTAGCTTTTTTATTAATTGGATTACAAATGTTAAAAATAAATTTGCTAGAAAAGTTTTAGAATTTTTTACTGGAATAGATAAAAGAGCTATTTTACCAAAATATAATAAAGAAACATTTGCAAATTATTTTCAAAAATTTAAAAAAAATATATTACCAAAACATAAAGAGAGAAAAGTTGTAATTTATTCCACTTGTTTTGTTAACTTTAATAAGAAAAAAACTGGAGAAGCAGCTTTGAAAGTACTTCATCATAATAATGTAGAGGTAGAGCACTCTTATGCAGGTTGTTGTGGTATGCCTTATCTGGAACAAGCAGATCTAGATCAAGTTACAAAGCAAGCAGAGCTAGTTTCTAGAGAATTAATCAAATATGTCGAAAAAGATTATAAGGTAGTAACCTTAACAGCAAGTTGTGGTTTAATGTTAAAGTTCGAATGGCCTTTGCTAATGCCAAATGATGGAATAATTAAAAAACTTTCACAAAATACACTCGATATTGACGAATATGTAATGGATATTGCCAACAAAGAAGGGTTGGTTGATGGTTTGAAAGAAATTGATGGAGGAGTAACGGTACATAATGCTTGTCATGCTAGAGCACAAAATATGGGTAATAAGGCAAGAGATATGCTTAAATTAATTCCAAATATTAAATTAGATGTTGTTGAAAGATGTGCAGGTCATGGAGGAACCTTTGGTATTATGAAAGAAACTCATGATATAGCAAATAAGGTGGGCAAAACTACCGCAAGCACTGTTAAAAGAAAAAATAATAAATATATGGCTTCTGACTGTCCATTGGCTGGTAAACACATCAAGCAGTTGGCTGATGATACAAACATAGTAAATGATGAAGCTGTGCATCCAATTGAGATAGTCTCAAAAAGTTATGGATTATAGAATGTCAAAAGAACAAAAAATTATTACAAAAGAAGATCTTCTTCCTTTAGATGCATACACAAAGGTTAGAAGACAAATGAGAAAAGAATTAGTTGAGTTTAAAAAGAATAGAAGAATACTTTTAGGACCTTATGCAACATTTTATTTTGAATGTTATGAAACAATGATAGCTCAGGTACAAGAAATGCTTTACATTGAAAAGGGTGGAGATGAACAAGTTGCAGATGAACTTGCTGCATACAATCCTTTAATCCCTAATGGAAAAGAATTAGTTGCCACTTTAATGTTTGAGATAGACAATCCTATAATTAGAGCAGAATTTCTTGGAAAGTTAGGTGGAGTGGAAAATAATATATTTATTAAAGTTGGAGATGAAAAAATTTATGCAGTTCCAGAAATGGATGTTGACAGAACCTCAGATGATGGAAAAGCATCTTCAGTTCAGTTTATACATTTTAAATTTTCTGATGATCAAGTAAATAAGTTCAAAGACCAAAGCAATTTAATTGAAGTAGGTATTGATCATAAGGAGTATTCACACACAACTAAATTTTCAGAAGATAACATTAAAGCTCTTTCAGCAGACTTTAATTAACGATACCCCAAATATTATCATCGTTTACAACCCAACCTGAGTGATCGCCCGTCTTAATATTGCACCATTTTTCTTGGCATTTAATAACTTTTAAAAGGCGACCCTCTCCCAACTTTGCTAATGGTTTTGAATATTTTGTAGGCTTTCTAAATAGAATTTTTTCAGATTTAGTGATTATAGAACGTGAATTTCTCAATTGAGAAATATGGATCCAACCACTATTTTTTTTATGATCAATAACTCTTCTGAAATTTTCTTTCTTATCTATCACTTTCAGAGGTAATTCAATCTTTCTATATACATATTTAATGGGATAATCAAAGCTTGGACCGTATCTAACATTTACTTTTTTATTTTTTAACATAAGAAAATAATTATTTTCTTGAGCAATCGATGAAAATGGTAAAAGAAAAAGGAATGAAAGTATTAAATATTTTCGCATATACATCCTTTTCTTTTTTTAAATAATACTTTTCTAAATTTAAGATTTAATAAATCTATTATTAAAATATGAGAATTTAAATTTTTACCAACATTTAAAATTGTCTTCAAAACCTCATTAGCTTGTAGGCTGCCTGTAATAACTGCAGTTGATCCCAATATACCATCTGTTTCACAATCCAAAACTCCTTCTGCTGGTTCTCCTTGGTAGAAACATTTTAAACAGGGACTTTTCTTTAAACTAAAATCAAATGTAAAAATATGTCCTTCAAATTTACTTATAGCTCCAATAATAAGTTTTTTTTTATATTTTAATGAAATTTTATTTAAAAGAAATTTTGCTTTAAAATTATCTGTACCATCAACAATAACATCATACTTTTTTAGAATTTTACCTAAATTTTTATCTTCTGCTTTAACTCTATATATTTTTACTTTTACCTTCTTATTAATTTTATTAATTTTTTTTTTTAAAATATTGACTTTATATTTTCCAACATCGTCAGCAGTGAACATAACTTGTCGATGTAAATTTGATATACTCACTTTATCATGATCCATCATACCAATTTCACCAATACCTGCTCGACAAAGTAAATCAATAACTGGTGTCCCTAGACCGCCACACCCAACAACTAGAACTTTAGCAATTTGAATTTTTTTTTGACCTAAAACTCCAACTTTTTTTAAAATAATCTGTCTTGAGTATCGTTCTAGGTCTTTGTTACTAAACATTTACTATTTACCAGTAGATCCAAATCCTCCGGACCCTCTTATTGTCTCTGGCAATTCATTTGTTTCTTCAATTTCTACTTTTAAAATAGGCGTTAAAACCATTTGAGCCACTCTATCTTTATTATTGACAGTAAATTCATGTTTACCATGGTTAAATAAAATAATTTTTAGCTCTCCTCTATAATCACTATCAATTGTGCCTGGTGTATTTAGCACGCTAATACTTGATTTTGCAGCAAGACCTGATCTTGGTCTAATTTGAACCTCTGTATCCTCAGGTATTGCAATTGAAATACCTGTTGGTATCAACATCGACTCATTTGGTTTGATTGTTATAGGTTCATCTACACATGCCATTAGATCCATACCCGAAGATCCACTAGTTTTATAACTTGGAAGTTTTGCTTTTTGGTTAAGTCTCTTAAATAAAACCTTCACCATTACTTAATTAAGCTCAGAGATAACTCTATCTACTATCTCAGATGCTATTAAAGATTTGTTTTTCTTTAATAACTTTTCACTTTTTTTATTTTTATAAAATATAGAAACTTCATTATCATCTGAGTCAAAACCTATTGTTTTATCAGAAATATCATTTGCAATAATCCAATCACAATTTTTTTGGTCTAATTTTCTCTTTGAGTTTATCTCAAGATTTTGTGATTCTGCTGCAAATCCAATTGTAATTTTTGGTCTAAGAGAATTATGATTTGATATGTTTGATAAAATATCAATATTTTTTTCTAACTTAAGATCAAAATGATCACTTTTTTTAATTTTTTCACTATTGATCTCTTTAACTTTAAAATCAGCTACTGCTGCATTAAAAATAGCAACATCAGTTGGTAGATTGCTGAGAGTTTCCCTAAACATTTCTTCTGCAGTTTTAACTGAAATAAATTTAACACCCTCAACTGGGTCTAAATTTGTTTCTCCAGAAATAAGTGTTGTTTCAAAACCATTATCTCTTAATGATTTAGCTATTTCATAACCTTGTTTTCCACTTGATTTATTAGTTATAAATCTTACTGGATCTATAAATTCCTTAGTAGGTCCAGCTGTAACTAATGCCTTATATTTTTTATTCTTTTCAATATTTTTAAAATAATTTTCAATAGTCTCTAATATATATGAAGGTTCTGACATTTTCCCTTTTCCATACTCTCCACAAGCCATATCACCAATTTCAGGGCCAATTATCTTATAACCGTAACTTTTTAATTTTGATAAATTATCTTTAGTTGATTTGTGTTCCCACATTCTGACATTCATAGCTGGGACTAAAAACACTTGTTTATCAGATGCTAAAACGACAGTACTAGCCAGGTCGTCGGTTAAACCGTAACTTAATTTTGAGATTGTATTTGCCGTAGCAGGCACAATTAAAATTAAATCTGCCCATCTAGAAAGTGAAATATGATCCATTTCAGCTTCATTTTCTGTACTGAATATGTCTTCATATACTTTTTCCTGGGAAAGTGATGTAATAGACAGCGGCGTTACAAAGTTTTTACCACTCTTTGTAAGTATTGTTTTAATACTTACATCTCTTTTTTTTAAACCTCTTATCACTTCTAAGCTTTTATAAGCAGATATTCCGCCACATATGATTAGAAGTATTTTTTTATTTTTCATGAAGAGAATTAAAATACCAATAGGGTTAAAATTACAAGAGATAATAAGCCAATAATAGACTGGTTTCTAAATGACTTCATTTCTTCTTTTTTAGTATTTAATTCATTATAAGAATTCGAATTTTGGGGTATTTGACCACTTGCAAGGTAATTAAGGGCTTGGTTTGCTTTATCCATTACTTCAGGTAAATTTGGAAGACGTTTTAATACTTCAACAGAGTCTTTTAATGTTTCATTAATTGAATTTATAGGATCTTTTGTTTCTTTTAGCCATTTTTCTAGAACAGGTTTTGATGTTTCCCATATGTTTGTTTCAGGGTTTAATCTTCTTGCAACTCCTTCAACTACTACCATTGTTTTTTGTAACATAAGTAATTGAGGTTGCGTTTGCATATTAAATTTTTCGGTAACGTCAAATAGTTGTTTTAAAAGCTTACCTCCCGAAATATTTTTTATAGAGTGACCAAAAATCGGTTCACCAATTGATCTTAATGCTTGAGCAAGATCATTAACAGGTACATTATTTGGTACTAGTCCTGCTGCAAGATGTACCTCTGCAACTTTTTTATAATCTCTTTGTATAAAACCAAATAAAATTTCAGCTAAAAATCTTTTACTGACATTATCTAGCCTTCCCATGATACCAAAATCTATAGGAACAATTTGACCACTTTCATTTACAAAAATATTTCCTTGATGCATATCTGCGTGAAAAAAACCATCTCTTACTGCATGCCTTAAGAAATGCTGAATTATATCAGTGGCAATTTTTTTTGTATCAATTGACCTTTTCTCTAGCTCTTCTGTCTCTCTAATAGATACACCGTCAATCCAATCAAGTGTCATTATATTTTCGCTTGTGTAATCCCAATAGATTTTAGGAACTTCAAAACCCGCATCATTTTTAGTGTTTTCTGCATATTCGTTAGCTGCAGCCGCTTCAAATCTTAAATCCATCTCAAGGCTGGTAATTTCTTTCAATAAAAAAACTACTTCAACTAGCTTTAATCTTTTGGTTTTTTTGATTAATGACTCAATAATGTAGGCAAAAAGCATCAAAGCATCTACCTCTTCATTAAAAATTTTTTTAATATCTGGTCTTAGTATTTTTATTGCTACATTTTTAATAACTCCATTATCGTTAATTTGAGCTTTATGAACTTGAGCAATTGAGGCAGCTGCAACTGGTTCACTTATATTAATTATTGAATTATATAGTTCATCACCTAGATCTTTTTTAATCATTTCTTTAGCTTTTGATTGTGAAAAAGGTGGAAGTTTATCTTGTAAATTTTCTAGCTCCTTTGATAATTTATCTCCTATTATGTCAGGCCTTGTAGCTAAAAACTGGCCGAGTTTAATAAATGTTGTGCCCATAGATGCTAATGAATTAGATAATTTTTCGCCTTCACTTAAATTATCAAATGACATATCTTTTTTAGTAAAAGAAAAGGAAAGAAATTTAAATATCACGCTTATTAGTAAAGGCGGTTTATTAAATTTTGATAAAATAGTTAAAACATCGGATTTAGCGAGTTTTCTACCAAGTTTAAATAATGTAATTAATCTTTTGAACATTATATTTTCCAACCAGAATGTATAGCTACTATTCCGCCAGATAAATTTCTATATAAACAATTTTTAAAGTTATTTTCTTTCATTAAATCTATTAATTCTTCCTGATTTACAAATTCTTCTATGCTTTTGGTTAGATACTCATAAGGGTCTTTATCTCCAACAACTGCTTTTCCTATGTGAGGAATTAATTTCGAGTAATTTTTATATAAAAAATCTAAATTAGAATTTTGAATTTTTGAAAATTCTAAACACATATATCTTCCACCTGGTTTAAGAACTCTGTAGGCTTCTGATAAAGATTTATCTAAACTTTTGGTATTTCGTAAACCAAAACTTATTGTATAAAAATCATAACTGTTATTTTTGAATGGCAACTTTTCTGCATCTGCAACAACCCATTTTATATTTTTATACTCGCTTAGTCTTTTTTTGCCTTTTTCAATCATTTTTTTGTTTGAATCTGAGGAGGTAATTTCTCCATACCTGTCTGTATAGTCTAAAAATAATTTTCCTAAATCACCTGTACCACAAGCAACATCTAAATATTTTTTATCTTTAGTCGGACTCATCCAATTCATGAGGTTTTTTTTCCAAAGTCTATGAATTCCAAATGACATAAAATCGTTCATCAAATCATATTTGTCATAGACTTTATTAAATACTCCTTCGACTAGTCCTGCTTTATTTTGAAGATTTTGTTGCATATAAATTATATTAAAACATTAATATAGTATGAAATGCCTGAATTACCAGAAGTAGAAATAGTCAAACAATCTTTGAATAAGAGTATTACAGGAAAGATTATAAAAGACATATTGATAAAAAATAGAAATTTAAGGTTTAAGATCCCAAAAAATTTTGAAAAAAATATAGTAAAAAAAAAAATTATTAAAGTAGATAGATTTTCAAAACATTTAATACTCAAATTTGAGGATAGTTCTAATTTAATGATACATCTTGGAATGTCAGGAACTATTCATTTAATAAGTAAATCTAGAACAAAAAATTCCATTACAAACACCAGTTTTTATCATTCTCCATTGTTACCTAAAAAGCATAATCATGTGGAAATGAAAATTGATAACTTTAAATTAATTTATAATGATCCAAGAAGATTTGGTTATTTTTCTTATTTTAAAAATGATGAAGAGATAAATAATAACTTTAAAAAATATGGACCAGAACCTTTTGATTCTTTATTTAATAAAAATTATATTTTTAATTATTTTAAAAATAAAAAAAAAAATATTAAAAATTTTTTAATTGATCAAAATTTTGTTTCAGGAATTGGTAATATTTATGCGAGTGAAATATTATTTTTATGTAAGATTTTACCATCCAAAAAGGTAAGTTCACTTAGTTTAAATGATTGCCAAAAAATTTCTCATTTTTCAAAAGTAGTTTTAAGAAAAGCAATTGAAAAAGGAGGATCGAGTATCAGAGATTTTATGAATACAAGTGGAGACCAAGGATCTTTTCAAAAAAATTTTAATGTTTATCAAAGAGAAAATAAAAATTGTTTAAAATATAGTTGCAAGGGAACAATACATAAAAAATTTATTTCAAATAGGTCTAGTTTTTTTTGTAATTTATGTCAAAAATAAACAATTATTGTATTGACCCAATCATTATCTGAAGATATACACTCACGCTTATGGCGAATACAAAATCAGCAATTAAACGTACTAGAAAAATTAAAAGGCAAACAGCCGTTAACAGATCTAGAAAGAGCCGTTATAGAAGTGCATTGAAAAAAATGAATTCTATAATAGAAAAAAAGGATAAAAAACAAGCTTTAGCATTCCTCCCGAAGCTAAATTCTGAATTAATGTCAATTGCAAAAACAGGTATCATTAAAAGACAAAATGCCTCAAGGAATGTATCGAGAATTACAAAAAAAATTAATTCTTTATAACAACCTCTAATAAGTAAATAATCTTTTTGTATACAACTTAAGCGTACAATTAGCTTTAAAATTACCACATCTAAAAGTTTGATTTAAAAAATTACTAGATATTGATTTAGTAAAATTTTAGATTTTAAATTTTGTACTCGACTAGGTTGCAAAAAAAAATTTCTAAAAATTCAATCTAAAATTTATTCAATCATAAATTTTATTTATTTTTGTTTTTGTAAATAAACTTATTGCAATATTTTTTTATAAGTCTTAAGTGGAATTCCCTCATGAAAAATAATTTACAAGACAATAAAGCACTCGAAAAGAAAATTGATTGGCAGAGTATCAAAAAAGAATTACGTGAAAAACTTGGAAATGATATTTTTGAAAGTTGGATAAAAAAAATTGAATTAGTCGAAGAATTCCATAATTATATATTATTTTCGGTCTCAACAAGATTTATAAGAGATTGGATAGTATCAAGGTATTTAGATCAAATTTTGCAGACAATTAAAGAATACAAGAAAGATTTAGTGAGGATTGAATTCACAATTAAAAATAGCAAAGAAATTGAAATAAGTGAGACAAATACTCCATCTCAAAATTCTTTTGAAACTAATAATGATAATGTGTCGTTTATAAAAGACTCTTATCTTCAATATAATAGGATAGATCCAAACAAAAACTTTGAAAATTTCATAACTGGAGGAAGTAACAAATTAGCATTTGAGGCATCAAAAAAAGTTTCCAAAGATATAGCTTATTATAATCCTTTATATTTATATGGTGGTGTAGGAATGGGTAAAACACACTTACTAAACGCTATTGGTTTAGAATTGAAAGAAAAGAATAAGGTTATGTTCATATCAGCAGAAAGATTTATGTACCAATTTGTAAAGTCTATTAAATCAAATGAAATGGTAAAGTTTAAAGAGTATTTTAGAAATACTGATATTTTATTAATCGATGATATTCAGTTCATGAATGGCAAAGAAGCTATGCAAGAAGAATTTTTTCATACTTTTAACGCTTTATTAGATAAAAATTCTCAAATAATAATTTCAGCAGATAGACCGCCAAACAAACTAACTAGGATTCAAGAGAGAATAAAATCTAGATTTTCAGGAGGTTTAGTTGTGGATATTCAAAACCCTGATTATGAACTTAGATATAAAATTATTAAATCTAAAACTGATGAATTAAAATTATCTTACTCAAATCAAGTAATGATTTCTGAGGAAATTCAAAAATTTTTAAGTAAAGAAATTAAAACTAGTATTAGAGAATTAGTTGGAGCACTAAACAGAATTGTCTCATTTACAAGGATTTATAATAAAGACCCAAGCTTGTCGGAGGTCAAAATAGTTTTAAAAGATTTGCTAAATCTTACCGAAAATAAAGTGGATATTGATACAATACAAACAATAGTCTGTAAATTTTATAAAATTAGCAAAAATGAAATGCTTTCACCAAGAAGATCAAGATATCTTGTCAGACCTAGACAGACTGCAATTTATCTTGCTAAAATGCTAACATCTAAATCATTACCAGAGATAGGTAGATCTTTTTCTAATAGAGATCACACAACTGTAATCCACTCAGTTAAAACTATTGAGAGATTGAGAAAAGAGGATAATGAATTAAATATTAATATTGATAGTTTAAAAAATAAGATTTTATATAATAAAGAAAATGAAGTTTAGTTTAAATCAACAAGACCTTCAAAAATCTTTAAATTATTGTCAGGGTGTAATTGAAAAAAGAAGTACGTTGCCGATACTTTCAAATGTATTATTGGATGTAAGTAATGGAAAACTAACAATTACAGCTACTGATCTTGATTTAATTTTCATTCATCAAATTCCAAATGTTGAAATAATTGAAGAGGGTAAAACTACTTCATCTTCATCAATAATGTATGATATAGTCAGAAAATTTTCATCTGGAAGTAAAATTAACTTTTCTAATCCTAGCGAAAATAAATTGCATTTAGAGTCTGATAAATCTGTTTTCAACTTAAATTGTATCAGTGCTTCTGAATTTCCGTTAACAGATGAAAATTTTAATGAAAATGAGTTTTCGATTAAATCAAAAGAGCTACTAAAACTGTTAAATAAATGTAAATTTTCAGTATCTAATGACGAAACAAGACATTATTTAAGTGGAATTTTTTTACATCAGACAGAGGTTGAAGATAAAAATTTTTTAACAGCTGCAGCCACTGACAGTCACAGAATGTCTATATCAAAGATAAGACTTCAAAATAAAGTCCAATTCGATCAGATAATTTTACCAAAAAAAACTATTTTTCAACTTTGCTCATTACTGGAGGACTATGAAGGTGAGGTAAAAATATCAAATATAAAATCAAAAATTAAATTTGAAATTAATAACAGTATATTGATATCCAAGCTTATTGATGGAAAATTTCCAAATTATGTGCAGGTGATACCTAAAGAAAACCAAAAAAGATTAGAAGTTGATCTAAAATCATTTTTAAATTCAGTAGATAGGGTTGCCTCAGTCTCTCTAGATAAAAAAGATGGTGTAAAATTTAATCTTTCAAAAGATAATCTTGATCTTTCAGTTAATAATACAAATAGTGGTGATGGTAAAGAAAGTTTAAGTGTTAAGTTTGATCATGAGCTAGATATAAGTTTTAATTCAAGGTATTTAATTGATGTTGCCTCCCAACTTGATGGAGATAATATTGAAATTTATTTAAAAGATACAGGTTCTCCAGCATTAATTAGGGACCCTGCTGATTATGATAGCATATATGTTGTAATGCCAATGAAGGGCTAATTCATTATATCTAATTCATTATATATTTTACTTTCAATATAATTTGTAAAATCTGCTGAGCTCATTCCAGGTTTAACTTTGGGAAGAATTGATATTATTATTGTTTTTTTTGAAGTTAATTTTCCATTTTTTGGCCAAACATTTCCAGAATTTATGGCCACAGGTTGGCATTTTATTTTTAATTCATCATAAATTCTACCAACTCCTTTTTTAAAGGGAACTTTTTCATTTGGCAAAACTCTAGTTCCTTGTGGGAAGATAATTAATGGCCTTTCTGAATTTCTTACAGAATTTTTTATTTTATCAATTAAACCTAAATTATCTTTACTAATTTTATTTCGATTTATTGAAATTGATCCTATCTTTTTTAAATACCAACCAAATATAGGAATTTTGATTAATTCATATTTTAAAATAAATATTGGTGAATTAAAAATTGTTTGTAGGTAAAAAGTTTCAAACATTGATTGATGAGAACAAGCAATAAAAAACTTTTCATTTTTAATAATATTTTCTCTACCTTTAACAATAATTTTTGTTTGTAAAAAAATCTGAATGCAAAATGCTGCCCATCTTCCCATCAGTTTTCCACCAAATAAAACTATTTTAGTTGGCATTATTAATGATGGCAAAAATATTATTGAAATTAAAGATATACCTAGGAAGAAAAAAAATAAAAATAGAGGTTTTCTTATCATTTTTGTCAAAAACTAAATTATATCTTTTAGTTTTTGTCTTTTTTTAATTATATTTATTTTTGAACCTTTAATTAATATTTCAGCAGGTTTAGGTCTAATGTTATAATTTGAAGATAACGATGATCCATATGCTCCTACGTCACAAATAATAATATAATCTTTCTCATTTAATTTTTGAAATTTACTTGTCGTTAAGAATTTATCTGTTGTTTCGCAAATAGGGCCTACAAAATCATAACTTTTCTTGGTCATTTTATTAGTTTTTTTTAATGGAATTATTTTATGCTTAGCCCCATACAACGCTGGTCTCATAAAATCATTCATAGCTGCATCTACAATAATAAAATCTTTTTTAGAATTTTCTTTTATATAAATAATTTTTGAAATTAATATTGCAGTATCACCTATAATTGACCTACCAGGTTCAAAAATAATTTTTGATTTATGCTCGTTTAAAAATTTTTTAATAATTTGATTATATTTTCTATAATTAAATTTTTTGTTGTCCTTATTATAATCAATACCCATACCACCACCAAGATCTATATACTCAAAATTTATGTTAATTTTTTTTATTAATTTATCTATAACGTTAAGCATTTTTTGGTAAGGCTTATGATCTAGAATTTGGCTTCCAATATGCACACTTAAACATTTTAGATTTAAAAATTTTGAATTTTTTATATATTTTGACACTTCAATAAATGTCTTTTCATTAACACCAAATTTATTTTCTTTTTTACCAGTTGAAATTTGTTTAATTGTTTTTGCATCTGTATTTGGATTTAATCTAATTCCAATATTTACCTTTTTATTCTTAGATTTTGCTATACTTTCTATTTCTAATATTTCACTTTTTGACTCACAATTAATCAATAAAATATTTTTATCTATCGCATAAATCAATTCTGACCTAGTTTTACCCACTCCAGAAAAAACAATCTTTTTGGAATTTATTCCTGCTTTAAGAGCAATCATTAATTCACCTTTTGAGACAACATCAGCTCCTAATCCACTTCGTTTAATTAGTTTAAGTATTTCTAGATTACAGTTTGACTTTGTTGAAAAACATATGATTGGAGAAAACGATTTAAAACTTCTTTTAAAGTAACTTATATTTTCATTAATTTTTTTTTCTGAATAGCAAAAAATTGGTGTTTCAAATTTTTTAATTACTTTAGTGAGGCTGGATTTTTCAACTGTAAAAATATTATTGATATATTTCATCTTTTTTTGGTATTTTTAATACGTTATTAAAATTATTAAATTTCATAACATTATTATTTAATGATGCCTCATATTTTGGCTCATTTTTTCTTCCACATGAAGTTAATAAAATTAGACACATAGTAATTAAAGTTATTTTTTTAATCATAGTTATTTCTTTTTGTAATTTAATATCATTTTCTTAATGTTGTCGAAAGAAGTTCCACCATAAGAAACTTTAGAATTAACAGATTTTTTTAGTTCAAATACTTTCAGAACATCGGTGGTTAAACCTTTTTCAATTTTATTAATCTCTTTTATAGTGAGCTCTGACAATTTTTTTTTATTTTTTTCTGCAAAATTTATGATTTTAGCTGTTTGTAAATAGGCTTTTCTAAATGGATAATTTAATTCTCTAACCATATAATCTGCTAAATCAGTTGCTGTAATGTAGCCACTTTCTGCAAGTTCGATCATTCTTTTCTTATCTGGTGAAAAATTTTTAAGAACATCATTTAATATAATCAAGGAATTTTTTAATTGATCAAACGATTTAAAAACAATTTCTTTATCATCTTGTAAATCTTTAAAATAAGAAAGGGGCAATCCTTTTAATATTGTAAGCATAGAAAAAAGATTTCCAAACATAAAGCCTGTTTTACCTCTCAAGTACTCTAGTGGATCAGGATTTTTTTTTTGAGGCATAATGGATGATCCAGTTACAATTTTATCATTCAAATTAATAAGTTTAAAAGCATCTGAATTCCAGATTATAAACTCCTCTGCAATCCTAGAGATATGAACAGCACATGCAGAGCAAGAATATAGAAAATCAATTACAAAATCTCTATCAGAAACAGTATCAATTGAGTTTTTAGTCGGTCTGTCGAAACCTAATTTTTTTGAAGTATAAAATCTATCAATTTTAAAAGAAGTACCTGTTAAAGCAGCTACACCAAGTGGATTTTCATTAAGACTCTCTAAATTATTTAGAAATCTATTTTTATCCCTATTAAACATTTCTAAATACGCCATTAAGTAATGAGCAAAAGAAACTGGTTGTGCATTTTTCAGGTGTGTGAAACCTGGCATAATTGTTTCAATATTTTTTTCCGCTTTTTTTAAAATATTGTTAATTGTAATATCAATGTTTTTAACAATTTCTTTATTAGCATTTCTTAACCAAATTTTAAAATCTGTGACAACCTGATCATTTCTTGATCTTGCAGTGTGAATATACCCTGCGTCTTCTCCAATTAGTTCAAAGAGTCTGTGTTCTATATTCATATGAATATCCTCAAGTTTGTCATCAAAAATAAATTTTTTTTTTATAATTTCGTTCTTTATTCTATTCAAACCCCATACTATTTTATTCTTAATTTTAAAATTTATAATTTTTTGTCTAAACAGCATCTCAACATGTACAATTGAAGCTTCAATATCTTCTCTGAATAATCTTTTATCAATTTCTATTGATCCACCAACCTTTTTAAAAAGGTTTTTTGACTCATTTTTAATTCTAGTGTTCCAAATTGGTTTATTGTTTTTATTTTTGCCCATGATATTTAATTGTTTCAGATTTTATGAAAATCATTTTTTTTAATTATCTTATAATAATATTTTACTTAATATCATCTAGCGTCTCATATTCAATAGAGCGTCCAGAAATTAAGAATCTTATAGTACATAAAGACAAGAAAAAAATTGAAAATATAGAATTTATTAAATCTGATGGCCAAAAAGTAAGTTTAAATGATTATAAATCATTCCCATTAATAATAAATTTTTGGGCCACTTGGTGTGCTCCTTGTAAAAAAGAGATGCCATCTTTGGATAAACTTAAAACTTTAAATGAATTTAAAAATATTAATATTATTCCAATTAATATCGGTGGTGAAAGCTATAAAAAATCAAAAGAATTTTTTGATGAAATCAAAATTAAAAATTTAGATATATTTACAGGATCTGGGCCAGAGTTTTCACAGTTGTTTAAACTAAGAGGATTACCAACAACAATTTTAATAGACCGAAATGGTTTTGAAGTTGGGAGAATTGTTGGGTATATTGAATTTAATGATCAATCTTTACTTGATTGGTTACCAAAAATTTTATGAAATTTTCGTTAAATACAACAATAATAAATCCAGAAAATAATGAGCAGATAAAAAGTGCAGTAATTTTACTCCATGGATATGGGGGTGATGGTAAAGATATAAGCATGTTAACTTTAAACTGGAAAAGATTTTTAAAAAATACAGTTTTTTTATGTCCTGATGCACATGAAGTGTGCAGTATAAATCCAACTGGTTTTCAATGGTTTGATTTAAATAATGAAGATCCAGAATATACTCTTCAAGAATCAAAAAAGGCAGAAAATGTTTTAAACAGTTATATTTCAGAAGTAAGTAATTATTTTAATTTAGAATATTCACAAATTTGTGTTTCCGGTTTCAGTCAAGGATGCATGATGTCATTAAATGTTGGTCTAACATCAGAAAAAGAATTTAGTTGTATTGTAGGGTTTTCTGGAAGAATCATAAATATGAAAGACCTTTCTACAAGAATTAAAAATAAAACTAATATTTTAATGATACATGGTGAAAACGATCCAATCGTCCCCCCGAGCAATTTACTTGAGGCTGAAGATTTTTTTATCAGAAATAAAATTAAAATTGAAACTTTAATGATTAAAAATTGTGATCACCATATACCTATGGAAGCATCAAGTGCGGCATTAAACTTTATTAAAAGAAATATAATTAATTAATAAATACTTAATATACAATTAGTAAAGTTGATTAAAAATATATTTAATGTATGTTTTAATTATGATTGAGCTCTCTGATCAAAATATTTCTTTAGAAAAATGTCCTGCATTAGTTTTAAATGCAGATTATCGACCTTTAAGTTATTATCCACTTTCATTATGGAGCTGGCAAGATTCAATTAAATCTGTTTTCTTAGATAGAGTTTCAATCGTTAGTTATTATGATAGACAAATCAGAAGTCCCTCTTTTAGTATGAAACTTCCAAGTGTAATTGCTCTTAAATCATACATTAGACCTCAATCAAATCCTAACTTTACAAGGTTTAACGTATTTTTAAGAGATAAGTTTAGCTGCCAATATTGTGGAAGTAAAAATGAATTAACCTTTGATCACTTACTGCCAAGATCAAAAGGTGGAAAAACTAATTGGGATAATGTTGTAACAGCTTGTTCTTCCTGTAATGTTAAAAAGGGAGGAAGACTAATAAAGAACTCAGGTATGACATTAAATCAATGGCCTTTTCAACCTACCACAGAAGATCTTCACAAAAATGGAAAGAATTTTCCACCTAACTTTTTACATAAAAGTTGGATGGACTATTTGTATTGGGATGTCGAACTTGAACCATAACTAGATTTTTTCAGAGATTTTTATAGCAACCTTAGAACCAGTTTTAATTACTTTATCCATAATTGAATAAACACCTTTTTTTGTAGCACCCTTCTCGTAAGCTATATCTTTATGATCTAATTCGTCTTGTCTAAATTTTATTATTTTTTCCTTTAAATCCTTTTCATCTCCCTCTATTTGGTCAATTTGGCTTTTATAATGTTCGTCTATTACCTCCTCGACAGAGGCCGTACATAACATCGCTGCTTTTTTTCCAAGTATCGTTGAACCAAATCCAAGACCTAGTCCAAGCAAATCCCATAATGGTAGTAATTTTGTTGGTTTGATATTTCTTTTTTCTATTTCATCCTCAAAAAAATTTGAATGTTCCTCCTCATGCTTCTTCATTTCTCCAATAATTTGTTTCAAATCGTCATTTTTTACAATAGTATTTAAAGCAAGCAGTTGACCCTCATAAATTTTAATTGCACCTCTTTCTCCAGCGTGATCTACTCTTATAAACTCTTCTAATTTTTTTTTATTAGTTTTTTTCATAGACCAATGTTCTAATAGAAAAAATAACAATTAAAATTGATAAAATTGTATTAATTGCCGCTAGTGAAATTCCAAGAATTTCAAAAGTAGCATCTTTACAGTTAACAGGCATAGTTTTGTTAAGAGACTCTAATAATTTCGATTTATTTAAAATATCTGATGACCCATTTGTACAGGCTGATAGCTCATCAAATATACTATTCTCAATTCCAAAATGATACCCAGATAGTATAGCGCTCAAAGCAAATATCATAATTGTAACTATTAAAATTTGATCATTATTCGAATAATTAAACCCGATAAAGCTTACAAATATTGCAGCTAGGTAAGGTAACCTTTGATAAATACATAATTTACATGGTTGATACTGCAATATATACTCAATGTATAAAGCTGAAATTATTGAAATTAATGAGATAGATAAAATAATTAAATAAAAATTTTTTCTATTAGGAAATAGGATCATATTTAATTAATAAAATTATTTAAAAATTTATATATAAAATAAGCAAAAATAATTAGAACAATCGATAAAATGATTGAGAACTTAAGAAGTTTTTTTTCAATAATTTTTTTCATTGTAGGTCCAAAGTTTCCAACTAAAAATGCTATTAAAAAAAAACGTGAACCTCTCGTTACTATTGAAATGATAATAAAATACAAAATATTAAAGTTTATAAAACCGCTAGTGATTGTGAGTAACTTAAAAGGGACTGGTGAAAAGCCAGCAATTGCTAGGAGAGTTATCCAGGCTATAACGCCACCTTCTGAAGACACTTTATCTTTTAAAAATGAAGTATCATCAACACCATAAATCTCAAAAATTTTAATGCCAATTTCGTTAAAAAAAACATACCCTATAAAATACCCAAGGCAAGCTCCCAAAACAGATCCTATAGTTGCAATTAATGCAATTCTAATCCATTCATTTTTTCGAGCTATTGTCATAGGAATTATCAAAACGTCAGGTGGTATTGGGAATATAAAACTTTCAATAAAAGATATAAATCCCAAAATAGATTTGGATCTTTTATGACCTGCTAGTTTAATAGTTTTATTGTACAGTTCTTTAAACATATTTTCTTTTAATATAATAAATGATTTAATACTATTAGTTAAAATATGCAAAGCTTTGGGCGAATGGCGGAACTGGTAGACGCGTTGGACTCAAAATCCAATAGTAGCAATACTGTGAGAGTTCGATTCTCTCTTTGCCCACCAAGAATTTATGAGTACACAAAATATTAATAATTTAGTTGAACTATTTTTTATCAATTATAAAAAACAAAAAAAAAACAATATTCTTTTAACATCCTTAAAAGACGCCAGTAATTGTTTTACATGGGAAAAAACATTCCAATCAATTAAAAAACTTTCGTTAGAAATTAAAAAATATGTAAATAAAGGTGATAGATGTTTATTAATATCTGAAAATAGACCAGAATGGTTTATAACTGATCTTTCAGTAATGTTATCAGAAGCTATTACTGTTCCAGCTTATACAACTTATGCAGAGATGGATTATGAATATATAATTGAAAATTGTAATCCAAAATTAATTTTTGTTTCTAATCAAGAACAATTTAATAAAGTAAAAGAAATTATAAAAAGAAAAAGTTTTGTTGTTAAAATATTTTCTTTTGAAGAATTAGACATAAATTCCGAAACTTATATTAATGTTAATAAATTATTTTCTAATTTAGATTATCAAGATTTAAGTGTCCCAAACTTATCAATTAACAGAAATGATCCAGCTTGCATTATTTATACTTCAGGAACGCAAGGTAATCCAAAAGGTGTAATCTTAAGTCATGGTGGAATTTTAAATAATTGTGATGGTGCACTCGATATATTAAAACCTTTACTAACATATCAGACTAGATTCTTGACTTGGTTACCTCTTTCACATTCTTATGAGCACACTGTTCAATTTGTTCAAATAAGTGTTGGAGCAAAAATATTCTATGCAGAAAGTATTGAAAAATTGATTAAAAATATGAATGATTGTAAACCTCAATTGATGACTGCAGTGCCTAGGTTTTACCAAAATTTATTTCAAAAGATCAATGCAAGTTTTAACAAAGCAACAGGATTAAAGAAAAAACTAATATTAAAAATGTTAGAACTAGGAACCAAAAAGATAAATAAACAACCTTTAAAAATTTTAGAAAAATTAATTGATATTATTTTAGAAAAAATTGTAAGAAAAAAGATCAAAAGTCAATTTGGAGGCGAGCTTAAAACTTTCGTTTCTGGCGGTGGAGCACTTGATAAAGAAGTTGGTATTTTTTTAAATGCTATTGGTCTTCCTACGTTACAAGGTTATGGACTAACTGAGACCTCTCCAGTTGTGAGTTGCAACCCAATTGATGATATTAGAGTTGAGACTGTGGGACCACCTTTTAAAGGTAATGAAGTAAAAATAGCATTAGATGGAGAAATTTTAGTTAAAGGTGAAAATGTAATGTTAGGTTATTGGAATAATGAAGAAGAAACTAATAAAGTTTTAAAGAATGGTTGGTTACATACAGGCGATATTGGAATTTTCGAAAATGGTTATTTAAAAATTACTGATAGAAAAAAAGATATTTTGATTACACCTGGTGGTGAAAATATTTCTCCTGTTAAAATTGAAAACGAGTTATCAAACTCCAAATTTATTGATCAATCTATTGTTTATGGAGATAATAAACCATATTTAGTTGCTTTATTAGTTTTATCCGAGGAGCATTCAAATGTACAAAAAGATCAAATAGAAAAAGAATTAGAAAATTTGAATAAAAACCTTTCTAAAATTGAAAACATAAAAAAATTTTTTATTATTAATGAAAAATTTTCAATTGAAAATGGAATGCTAACTCCAACTTTAAAACTTAAAAGATACAAAATTGTTCAAAAATATAAAAAAGAATTTGAAAAACTTTATTAAAATTTTTTAAAAACACTTTATTAATAGCGATTTAGTTAACTTTTTTAAGTTAATCAAAAAATAAAAAAAAATAATTTTTTTATAATTTTTTAAAAAAATTATATGTTTGACATAACTATTCAAAAAAAATAAAAATTAGTTATTAACGAATCATAAAGATTCGTTTATAAAAAAAGGGAGCTAAAGATGGCTAAAAGAAAAAAGAAAGCTGCTAAAAAGAAAACTAAGAAAAAAGCTAAGAAAAAAGCTAAGAAGAAGAAAAGAAGATAGTTTAGTATTCTTTTTAATTGATTACGCTTCTCATGGCGCTTGCGTGGGAAGCGTTTTTTTTATTCTGTTAATTCTTGATTTAATGGCTCTTCTACCACTGGTTTTTCCTCAACCTTCTGTGCTTGTTTTTCAAGATTTCTCTTTAAAGCTTTATCAAGTTTTTTCTGAGCATCCTCTAAACTTGATCCCATAACAATCTGAAATTCAGTTAATAGTCTATCATATGCTTTCTCAAATAATTGTCTTTCACTGTAAGACTGATCAATCATAATATCATCGCCTTTATTGAGGTCCCTAACTACTTCAGCTAAATCATAAATTTTACCTGATGATATTTTGGCTTCATATTCTTGAGCCCTTCTGCTCCACATTGATCGTTTAATTTTTGGTTTGCTTTTTAGAATACTTACACATTTATTTATTTGATTTATTGTTGCTAATGGTCTCAAGTGAGATTGCTTATTAACAGGCACCATTCCATTTGCCTTATCTTTTTCAAACTTAAGAATATACGTCTCAACATCAATTCCACCTATATTGATTTTTTTAGTTTCTGTAATTTGACCTACACCATGTTTAGGATAAACGACATAATCTTTAACTTTAAATATTCTTTTTTCTGTATCTTGCTTTTTAACTTTCTTAATTTCAGGTTTTTGCTCGTTAGTCTTAGGTATTCTTAATGGGTCGCTTTTAACTTCAATTTTGTCTTTTTTTTTTAAGTCTTTTATTACTTTTTTTTTTATCTCTTTTGTTATTTTTTTAGGTTTCTTTATTTTGGAAACTTTTTTTTGCTTAATTATTTTTTTAATGGGTTTAACTTTTTTTTTAACTACTTTTTTAGTTTTTTTATTATTCAAGATTTTCTTTAAAATATTTTTCATACTTATCTTTTACATCTTTAAATTGTTCATGATCCAATGGAGGATCTTTTTTTTCACTAATGTTTGGCCATAAGTCCGAATATTTCTTATTTACTTCCATCCATTTTCCATCATTGTCGTCATTATCTGATATTATGGCGTCTACTGGACATTCTGGCTCACAAACGCCACAATCTATACACTCATCGGGTTTAATTACAAGCATATTTTTCCCTTCATAAAAGCAATCGACTGGACAAACTTCAACACAATCCATCAATTTACATTTGATGCACTTTTCATTAACTAAATATGTCATGTTTTTTTTTGCCGGACTTTCTCTTTAATGTCTCCTACAACTTTTGGTTCAAGATAAAGAAGACCAGACAATCTTCTCATTAGATTTGTTTCATACATATCAGCATCTGCATCTGAATATATTATATCCCATAATGCCTCTATTATGATTTTTTTGTCTTCCTCATTTATATTTTTAACTTCTCTAGTAAAATCAAGTATCTGATTTGAATCTTTTTCTTTTTCCTCTGCATCATTAATAATTTTATCTATTTCTTCAGTTTCAGCGCCCATCTCAATAATTGCATCTTTTATAATTTTTTTTTCTTTATCTGTATAATTTTCATCAATTTTAGCTGAATGAATTAGTAAACAAGCAACTGCTATTATTGATGGATGATTATTTTCTTTTTCATTTTCCTCTTTTTTAAAAATATTAAACATTATTTTAAGTTAAGTTGTGAAAGGACATTAAAAGGATTGTCATTAATATTCTTATTAGTGTCTTTTTTATTCATTTTTCTTAATGGAATATATCTAAAGTGAAGATTATTATCTTTTTCATAAGTTTTATAATTCATATTTTTAATTAATTTCACAAAATTTTCTTTATTACAACCTAACAAATTCAACATTTCAGGAATTAACTTTATCTCTTTGATTTTATTCTCAGATTTAGTATTAAAAATCATTAAAAATAATCTTTCTAAAATATCTATCCTAACAAACAAATTTTCAAATTTTTCAAAACCACAAATGAGCATTAAATTTTTATTTAGTGTTTTCTTTTCCTCTAAAAAATTTAATCCAAAAGTTGGTGGCAGGAAGTCAAAATTTTTCTCATTAAAGTTTTTCCATAAGAGAATTCTCAAGGAAACTGAACTTGGTTTAAATAATTTAAACAAAAAAACATGATATCTCCCAAATTTTACACCTAAGTTTCTTAATTTTTTTCTTTCATCTTGATTAAGTTTTTTTAAATAATTTAAAACCTCATTTCTTTTAACAACTCCATTATTTTCGTAAAGATGATAAGCTAAAGCTCTTATTTCTGAATTGTTATCCTTAACATTTTTCAAATCTATTAGACTTTTTAACTCTGTTTCAATTTTATCCTTGAGCCAGGTCTGTAAATAAGAATTAAGTTTTGATTTCTCACTATTTTCAATCATTTCATCAATAATTAATTGAATTTGTGGATTTAGATAATCTGAGCCTGGAATTAATTTAGCTATTTGATTATTGTTCCAATAAATTTTAAAATCATTTTTCAATTCAATTAAGCCAGTATCAATTATTTGAGTTATTCTTTTGATAATTTGAGGAACTACGTTTTGCCTTGCTGCCTTTTTTAGTGATTTTACATCAGCGTCCAATGTATCAACTTTAAGATCTAATTCTAATTTTAAACCTTTTAAACGACCAATAAACTGTTCGTTTATCATTACCTCTTCATCATTAATTATCTCTGTTTCAAAAATTATATCTTGTTTTAAACCTCTGGCTAAAACACTTGCTCTTTTATCTATAAATGTTTTTGTTAACTCTTCATGAAGTCTATCTGATAGCTTATCTTCTAAATTTTTAGTTCTTTCTATCCAATAATCTTGATTTTCAACCCAGTTTGATTTATTTGACACATAAGCCCAAGTTCTGACATTGGCGATTCTATTAGATAAAGAGTCAACGTTTCCATCTAATTTATCCAATAAAGATAACTGTTCTTTCATATAGTGATTTGGAACTTTTTTATTCTTACTTGTTAAAAAATTAAAAATTTTACTAACAACTTCAAAGTGATGACCATAAGTTTTTTTTACAAAATCAGGTATTTGGCAACACTCCCATAATATTTGTAAAACTTCACTATTATCTTGAATTTCAATGTTAGTTGCTTCTTTTAAAAAATATTTCAATACCTTTTCGTCTTGGCATTCACTTATTCGTCTTAACCAGTCTTTATGGGGTCTCTCTTCCAAAGATTTTAATAATGAAACTTTGTTTCTAAAATTTAATTTTGAGTTTCTCCAAAAAATAGTTTGTATATCTGGAAAGCTATGAGATTCTAATGCTTCAATTTCCTCAGGTCTAACTTCTTTACATTCACCTGTTGTGCCGAATATACCATCATTTAAGTATCTACCTGCTCTACCTGCTATTTGTCCAATTTCAGAAATATTCAAATTTCTTAATTTTTTGCCATCAAATTTTTTTAAATTTGAAAAATAAACATTATCTAGATCCATATTTATTCCCATTCCAATTGCATCAGTTGCGACCAAATAATCAACATCTCCAGATTGATATAAACTTACCTGCGAGTTTCTTGTTTTGGGGCTAAGTGAGCCCATAACAATAGCAGCCCCACCTTTTTGACGTCTTATCAATTCTGCAATGGCGTATACTTCTTCAGTAGAAAAAGCTATTACAGCACTTTTTCTCTCTATTCTTGAAATTTTTTTGTGACCAGCAAAAGATAATTTAGATAGCCTTTCTCTATTTTTAAATTCAATATCATCATCAAGTTTTTGGATAATTTTTTTTATAGAGTTTGAGCCCATTAGCATAGTAAGCTTTTCACCTCTCATATTTAACAATCTATCTGTAAAAATATGACCTCTCTCGTGGTCATTACACATTTGTACTTCATCTATACCAACAAATTCTAAATTTTTATCCAATGGCATAGACTCAACAGTGCAAAGAAAATATTTTGCATTTAATGGAATTATTTTTTCTTCGCCTGTAATCAAAGCAACTTTTGATAGATCTACTTTTTTTATAATTTTGTCATAAACTTCTCTTGCTAAAAGTCTTAATGGGAAACCAATCATACCCGAATCAAAAGAAAGCATAGTTTCAATTGCTAGGAATGTTTTTCCAGTATTTGTAGGTCCAAGTACTGCTGTAATTTTATGTTTTGTCATTTCTAGCTTTGGTGTGATTTTTTTTACCAATACTATATATTGTTATCTCTAAAGAACAAAAATAGGCTAAAACTAGTCCGAATCATTGGGAAAAAAGTTCTCATTTTTATTATTTAATGTTTTAAGGTTATCATAATTCCAAAAAATTAAATATATTTTTTTATGTCTCAGAAACTATGGGAAGCTAATCCTCAAACAAAATTAAAATCAAATTTATTTGAATTTGAAAAATTTTTAGCAAAAAAATTTAATTATACACCTAAGATAAACTATAAAAAATTGTATAATTGGACAATTGAGAACCCAAAGCTTTTTTGGTCTTCTATTTGGGAATTTTCAGACATCAAAGGTATTAAAAATGATAAATTTTATTTTCCTAGAGAAATTATTAAAAGTAAATTTTTAGTAAATTCAAAATTAAATTATTCAGAAAATTTATTGTCAAAAAATGATAATTCAAAAGCTGTTACATTTATTAGTGAAAATGGATATCGAGAAGAAAAATCTTGGAAGGAACTAAATAATAATACTTTAAAATTAATTTATTTTTTTAAAAAAAATAATATCAAAGAAAAAGATAGAATTGCAGCATATACAGCAAATCAAATTGAGACAGTTGAGAGTTTTTTAGCAACTAGTGCAATAGGAGCCATTTGGTCATCATGTTCTCCAGACTTTGGTGCACAAGGCGTTATAGAAAGATTTTCTCAAATTAAACCAAAACTATTAATAATTACAGATAGATATTATTATAATGGTAAAGAGATTAATGTACTTGAAAGATTACCAGCTATTCTAAAAAAAATTAAATCTATTAAATGTGTTCTAATTACTAATTATCCTGGCAAAAAAAGCTTAAAACAAAAAAAGATCAAAGGAGTTAAAATTTTCTATTACAATAAGTTAAAATATAAAAAAGTAAAAGTATTCTCATTTAAAAAATTTGATTTTGATAAAGAGTTAGCAATTTTATATTCGAGTGGAACCACAGGTAAACCAAAGTGTATCTGTCATAGATCTGGTGGTGTTTTATTGCAACATTTAAAGGAGCATAAACTTCATTGTAACGTAAAGCCAGGTGATAACGTATTTTATTTTACAACTTGTGGGTGGATGATGTGGAATTGGTTGATGAGTTTTTTGGCATCAAAGGCCTCTATTGTTCTATTTGACGGCTTCCCTATGCATAAAAGAAATGATTTATTATTTAAAATAGCTGAGAAAGAAAAAATTTCACTCTTAGGTATAAGTGCTAAATATATTGATCAAATAAAGAAGTATAATTTAAACATCAAAAATAAATATAAACTAAAGCATCTAAAAACTATTTGTTCCACCGGATCACCTTTATCCTCTGACGGTTTTGATTATGTTTATAAAAATATAAAAAAAAATGTTCATTTAGCATCAATAGCTGGAGGAACAGATCTTGTTTCATGCTTCGTATTAGGAAATATATATTCACCAGTCTATAGGGGGCAAATTCAAAATAATGGTTTAGGAATGAATACGGACGTTTTTTCTGAAAAAGGAAAATCTTTAATTAACAAAAAAGGGGAATTGGTTTGTAAATCTGCATTTCCTTCAATGCCAAAATTATTTTGGAACGATACAAACAATAAAAAATACAAAAATGCCTACTTTAAGAAATTTAAAAATGTATGGCATCATGGTGATTTTGCTGAAAGAAAAAATAATGGAGGATATATAATTTATGGAAGATCAGATGCCACACTAAATCCTGGAGGAGCAAGGTTAGGTACCGCTGAAATATATTCTGTAGTAGAAAAATTTAAGGAAATAAAAGAGTCAATCGTGATAGGTCAATCTTGGGATAATGATATTAGAATTGTATTATTTTTAGTTTTAGATGAACACAATAGTTTAAATGAAGACCTTATAGCAAAAATTAAAAAAAATATAAGGTTTCAAGCTTCACCAAGACATGTACCATCAAAAATTATTGAAGTTACTGATATTCCAAGAACTAAAAATAATAAAATTGTAGAGTTGGCAGTAAAAAACGTAGTTGAAGGAAATAAAATTAAAAATATTCAGGCATTAAGCAACCCAGAATCTTTGAAGCAATTTAAAAATTTAATTGAATTAAAAAATTAGTGAATATTAACCACCCAAACCTGCATTTGGAAGTGGTCTTCTTAAAATTTTCCAAATCCCAACTGCGCTTGCAATTAATTTATTTTTATACTTGAGTTTGCAATTTATAAATACCATTGACTTTGTAACTTTTTGAATTTCTACTGTTCCCAATAATTCATCTCCAATGTTAGAGGGAGCTATAAATTTTATATCTAATGAAATAGTTACACATGGTTTATTTCCACTTGCTCTATGACAAGCAGTACCTGCTCCAGCATCAATGATTGTACAAATATAACCACCATGAGTTATCCCAGCTTTATTTAAATGTGTTTTTTTAATCTTAGTTTTAAACTCAAATTTTTTCTTGGTAATAGATCTAAACAATAAACCACCATTATGTTTCATATAGCTTGGCTTATTACTTAATTGTTCAAATTTTTTTTTCATTAAAGGATTATTGTCATAATTAGTATAAATAATAAAACTAAACAAAAGAAATATATTACAGATTTTTCAAGTGATATTTTCATTTATCCTTCCATTTTGGTGCGCCTGCTAGGAGTTGAACCCAGAACCTCCTGGTCCGTAGCCAAGCGCTCTATCCAATTGAGCTACAGGCGCAATTTATACAGTTTTTATACATAATTAATAATGTAAATTATTTTTTTAGCAAATATTGATATATATATTACAAAAATGAATCTAGATTTATTAGTTCCTGATATAGGAGACTTTGAAAACGTTGAAATAATCGAAGTACTTGTAAAAAAAGGCGACAAAATCAATAAAAATGACCCTGTTGTCACTTTAGAAAGTGACAAATCAAGTGTTGAAGTACCATCTGAATATGAAGGCACAATTGAAAATATAGATGTAAAAATTGGGGACAAAGTTTCAAAAGGTGATTTGATATTAACTATCTCTTCAGAAAATAAAGATGAACATGACAAAATTAATAAAACTTTAGACGAAAAAATTCCGCCTTCAACAGAGAAATTGATAGAGGAAGCAGAAACTGCAACTAAATCTGAGATAAAAGTTGAAACAAAAGTAACAGAGCCAAAACAAATCAAGCAAACAAGATTAATTAATGAAGTTAAAATGGTTAGTAGTAACGACGATATTGATCCTGTTGAAACTAAAGAGTGGTTAGATTCCTTAAGTGCAGTTCTGCAAAATGACGGTTCTGAAAGGGCTCATTTTTTAATTAAACAATTAATTGATCAATCTTATAAAGCTGGGTCTAAAATTCCTCATACTCAAACTACTCCTTACGTGAATACGATACCCCCTGAAGAGGAAAAAAGATCACCTGGAGACCAAAACATAGAACGTAAGTTAAGATCATTAATTAGATGGAATGCTGCTGCGATGGTAGTAAGAGCAAATAAAAAATATCCTGAACTTGGCGGTCACATAGGAACATTTGCATCAGCTGCAACTTTGTATGATGTTGGTATGAATCATTTTTGGCGAGCAAAAAATAATAAATTCGGAGGTGATCTAGTATATTTTCAAGGACATAGTGCACCAGGAATGTATGCAAGAGCTTTTCTTGAGGGAAGACTAAATGAAAAGCAGTTAGATAGATTTAGACAAGAAGTAAAAACTGGTGGACTTTCATCTTATCCTCATCCTTGGCTAATGCCAAACTTTTGGCAGTTTCCAACAGTTTCAATGGGTATTGGTCCAATGTTAGCAATATATCAAGCAAGATTTATGAAATACCTAATCAATAGAGGATTAATTAAAGATGAGGGGAGAAAAGTTTGGGCTTTTCTTGGAGATGGAGAAATGGATGAACCTGAGTCACTTGGCGCAATTGGTTTAGCGGCGCGTGAAAATTTAGATAATTTAATATTTGTTGTTAACTGCAACTTACAAAGATTAGACGGTCCAGTAAGAGGAAATGGAAAAATAATTCAAGAATTAGAGGGTATTTTTAGAGGAGGTGGCTGGAACGTTCTAAAAGTTATTTGGGGATCTTATTGGGACTCACTTTTAGCAAATGATAAAACAGGACATTTAGTAAAAATTATGAATGAGACCGTAGATGGTGAATATCAAGCATTTAAAGCAAGAAATGGTCTTTATGTGAGAGAAAAGTTTTTTGGCAAATACCCTGAAACTACAGAATTAGTTTCATCAATGTCAGATACTGATATTTGGAGACTTAATAGAGGAGGCCATGATCCACACAAAGTTTATGCTGCATATGATAAAGCGGTTAATCACAAAGGAAGCCCCACAGTCATAATAGCTAAAACTATAAAAGGTTATGGTATGGGTAAAAGTGGTGAAAGTGTAAATACTACTCACCAACAAAAGAAATTGGATGTTGATGATTTAATGTATTACAGGGATAGGTTTGATGTTCCTTTAACAGATTCTCAAGTCAAAAATATTGAATATTTTAAACCAGACGAAAACTCTGAAGAAATTAAATACTTAAAAAAAAGAAGATTAGATCTTGGTGGATTTATACCAGAGAGAACATCATATTCAAAACCGATTAAAGCCCCAGTTAAAGATATTTTTGATTTTATGAAAAAGTCTACTGGCGAAAAAGAAATGTCTACAACAATGGCATTAGTAAGAATGTTAACTAATCTTTTGAGAGATAAAAATGTTGCACCAAAATTGGTTCCAATTATTCCCGATGAAGCTAGAACATTTGGAATGGAGGGTTTCTTTCAAAAAATAGGTATTTACGCTCATGAAGGTCAAAAATATGAGCCAGAGGACTCAGCACAACTTTCATCTTATAGAGAAGAAAAAAGTGGTCAGGTATTAGAAGAAGGTATTACAGAAGCTGGTTCAATGTCTTCTTGGATAGCAGCTGGAACAGCATATACAAATCATGATATTGAAATGATACCAATTTATCTTTTCTATTCAATGTTTGGCTTTCAAAGAATTGGAGATTTTGCTTGGGCTGCAGGAGATAGTCAAGCGAGAGGCTTTTTAATTGGTGCGACTGCAGGAAGAACAACACTTGCAGGAGAAGGTCTTCAACACCAAGATGGTCATAGTCATTTGTTAGCATCAACAATTCCAAACTGTATTTCTTATGATCCAACATTCCATTATGAATTAGCTGTGATTTTTAGAGAAGGTTTAAGAAGGATGCATGAAAAAAATGAAAATATTTTTTATTATATTACAACAATGAACGAAAATTACTCCCACCCTGCAATGCCAGATGATTGTGAGGATGGAATTCTTAAGGGAATGTACAAAATTAAAGAGACATCAAGTTCTAAAGAAGCAAAAATTCAATTATTAGGCTCTGGAACAATACTAAGAGAAATGATGGCAGCATCAGAAATTCTTAAAAAAGAATATCAGGTCGATAGTGAAGTTTGGAGCGTTACTAGTTTTAATGAGTTAAGAAAAAATGGAATGGAAGTTGAAAGATTTAACCTTCTAAATCCTGCAGAAACAAATAAAAAATCATATGTAGAGGAATGTTTAGGAAAACAACAAGGTCCTATCCTTACAGCCACTGACTATATGAGAATAAATGCTGATCAAATAAGACCTTTTACAAAAAAGAGTTTTTATTCATTAGGTACGGATGGATATGGAAGAAGTGATACAAGAAAAAACTTAAGAAATTTTTTTGAAGTAGATAAAGAACACATAGTTGCTTATGGCCTTAGCGTTTTAGCCAATGAACAGCTTGTTGCATCAAAGTATGCTGAAGATGCATTCAAAAAATATAAAATTGATAAAAACAAACCCATGCCAACAAAAATGTAAATGTCTGATCAATCAAATAAAATATCCGCAAGTCCAAAAGTTAGAAAATTTGCAAGAGAACTTGGAGTAGATATAAATAATGTTAAGGGAACAGAGAGATCAGGTAGGGTTGTTGAAAAAGATTTAAAAGACTTTGTCTCATCAAGAATCAATCATCCTCAGAATAATAGTGAAAGACAAAAAGAAAAAATTAATAAAAGCGAATATCAACATTCAGATTTTGGGGAAGTTGAAATTAAAGATATTCCTAGAGTAAAAAAAATAGCAGCTCCACATCTTGTAAATTCGTGGACAAACATTCCACATGTAACTAACCATGATGAGGCTGATATTACAGAAATGGAAGAATTTAGAAGCTCAATAAAAGATAATTATACAGGAGAAAGAATAAAAATTACTCCTCTTGCATTTATTATAAAAGCATTGGTACTTTCACTAAAAAAATTTCCATCATTTAATTCATCAATTGATGATATTGAAAATGGAAAGATTACTTTTAAAAAGTATTTTCATGTTGGTATCGCAGTTGATACTCAACATGGACTTATGGTTCCTAAAATTAGAGATGCTAATCAAAAAGATATCAATCAGTTAAGTGAGGAATTAAAAAAAGTAAGTAATGATTGTAGAAATTTAAAAATTGATAAAAAAGAGTTCTTTGGAGGATCAATGACTATCACTAGCTTAGGTGGCATAGGTGGTTCTTTTTTTACACCAATAATTAATTTTCCAGAAGTTGCTATACTTGGTGTTGGTAGAAGTTATAAAAAACAGGTATTTATTGATGGTAAATTTGTTCCAAGAACCATGCTTCCACTATCTCTCTCATATGATCACAGAATTATAGATGGTGCTGAGGCCGCGAAGTTTAATAACGAATTAAAAGATAATCTTGGGTCTAATTTTGCATATAACTTGAGTAAATGATTACTAAAATTGAAATACTGGCAGATGATGTGCACGTCCATTTTAATGGAGAAAATTCTGAAATTTTTCCTAATATTTGGCTAAGAGATCATGCAAAAGATGAGCAAAATTGGGATAAAAGGTCTAGCCAAAGGAAAACATATACAGCAGCATTAGATATAAATTTAAAAGTTAAAAAGGCAGAAATAATTGAAAATGGAAAATATTTGTGTGTCTCATGGCCTGATTTAGAAAAACCAGTTAAATATTCATTTGAATTTCTAACTAATAATAAAATAAAAAAGAAAAAAGAAGTTAAATCTAATTTAAAAATCTGGAAAGCTAATGAAATAAAAGAAGAAATTTTTTTAGATTATAATTCAATTTTATCAAATGAAGGATTTAAAAATTTTTTGAAAAATCTTCATGACTATGGATTTTCAGTAATTAAAAATTGTGAAACCAATTTAAAATCTGTTGAAACAATTGCAAATAGAATTGGTTATGTAAGAAACTCTATATTTGGAGGGCTATGGAGTTTTGAGTCAGATGAAAATAAAGCAGATAGTGCATACACTCAAGAAGAACTAAGACCTCATACAGATTCAACGTATAGTAATGATGCTCCAGGATTACAATTATTACTATGTTGTGAATATAATGCTAGAGGTGGTGAGTCGATTATGGTTGATGGATTAAAAATAGCAGAAAAAATAAAAAAAGAAAACCAGCCGATGTATGAATTAATGACAAAAATAAATGTTAAGGGAAATTATATCGGTGATGGTGTTTATCTTGAGGCTGAAAGACCAATATTTAAGTTAAATGAAAATAATGAAATAGTTCAAGTTAGTTTTAATAATTATGATCGAGCACCATTTAGATTTGAAAAAGATTTAACATTAAAATTTTATGAAGCGATAAAAAAATTTGATCTTATTGCTAATAATAAAGATTATCAGTGGCGACATATCCTTAAACCTGGAGAACTTCTAATATTTAATAATTGGCGAATACTTCACGGTAGAGGATCGTTTAATGGAGTTAGAAAAATGTCTGGATGTTATATTAACAAAGAGGATTTTGACAGCTCTTGTAAGTTAAACGGAATAAATTAATTAATAAAATTATCTAATTAAATATAATGACAAAATCCCTTTCAATGGTCTGTGCACTAGTCACAACTTTTATTTGGGGAACAGCTTTCATCGCTCAAGACACTGGTATGGATAATATCGGTCCATTAACTTTTAATTCAGCAAGATTTATTGTTGGCTTTTTTACAATATTACCACTTGCCTTATTATTTGAGAGGAAGAAAATTAAACTAGAAATACTTTCAAAATCAAAACTTTTTATAAAATATTTAGTTTTCATGGGAGTATCCCTGTTTTTGGGAACTTTTTTACAACAAACTGCTCTCCAATATACAAATATTGCAAATGCAGCTTTTTTTACAGTATTTTACGTACCGATAGTTCCGATTTTGTTATTTTTCATATACTCCAAAAAAGTTCATTGGAGTATATGGCCAGCAATTGGTCTTTGTATCCTTGGTGTATACCTTCTAAGTGATTTTTCTAACTCAGAAATTATGTTAGGTGATGGTCTAGTTATATTGTGCTCAGTATTTTGGGCTTTGCATATAATTTTTGCAGGTAAGTTCATGGAAGAATTTGATATTCCAATGTTTTATGCTGCACTTCAAGCATTATTTGTTGCAACACTTTCGTTAATCTTTTCTTTTATTTTTGAAGAAATAAATATTTCAAAAATATTAATGGAACGTAGTTCTATTCTTTACGCAGGAGCATTATCAGGCGGTATAGCCTTTACATTACAAATGTATGCTCAAAAAAACATAGAAGAGGCACCAGCAGCAATTATCTATTCTCTTGAGGGAGTATTTGCAGCAGTAGCAGGATGGATTATTCTCAATCAATTTTTAAGTACTAATAACATGATTGGATGTTTATTAATTTTGATTGCAGTAATTTCTTCTCAAATTTCACCTAGTTCTAAAAATTAGCTATAAGCAATTACAAAAAGAATTAAAGCAATAAAAGTTCTGTAATAAACAAAAATATTTAAATTAAAATTTTTAACATAAATTAAAAAATATTTTATTGTTAAATAAGAAACTATAAACGAAAATATTATTGAATATAAAAATAATATGTTCAAATCAATGTTTGCATTTACCACATCTTTTAAACTAAGTATACTTGCTCCCGCTAATGCAGGTATTGATAAGTAAAAAGATATTTTTGAAGAATCTACTCTATCAAAATTTAAAAACCTTGAGGTTGTAATTATTATACCTGATCTGCTTACACCTGGTATAACAGCTAAAATTTGAAAAATACCAATAAGTAAAATATTTTTTAAATTTAAACTGGTATCAATTTTATTTTTTATACTAGATCGATCCGCAATAAATAATAAAATACCAAATAGCAAAGTTGTCCATGCTATAACTTTTAAATTTCTTAAATTTTCAATTAGCCCCGATGTATAAATTAAATAACCAACAATAACTAATGGTAAAGAACCTAAAATTATAAGTAATAATAAAGACTTATTTCCTAAAATATTTACTAAATCTTTTCTAAAATAAAAAATAATCGCCAAAAGGGAACCTAAGTGAAGACTAATATCAAGTTGAAGCGAACTAATACTAAAGTTTGATATTTTTGATATAATTATAAGGTGGGCAGAGGAACTGATTGGTATAAATTCCGAAAAACCTTGTACAAACGCTAAAATTGATGCTTCTATATATTTTGAAATCATTAAGGACTTTTAATAGATAGTTAAAAGATTACCTAAATAAGGCAATCTTTTAAATGCATATCAACTATGCATAAAATAGAAAATATAGAAAAATCAATGTTTTTCGAAAATATATGTCAGCATATATTACCTAGTAATACTTTAAGGATTTATGCTTCTGATGTATAAGCCGATTCAAATGACAAATAAAATGCTTAAGTTTGTGGATATAGGTCAACAAAATCCACCTAAAAGAGATAAATCTCAGAGAAAAGAGGATTTTGGAGAGATTTATCAAGAGTTTATTCATGAAAAAGCTAAAGAACAATCGAGCAGGTGCTCACAGTGTGGTGTTCCTTTTTGTCAGGTTCATTGTCCATTAAGTAACAATATACCTGACTGGTTAAAGTTAACTGCAGAGGGAAGGTATGAAGAAGCTTACCATTTATCCCAAAGTACCAATAATATGCCGGAAGTTTGTGGAAGAATATGCCCACAAGATAGGTTATGTGAAGGAAACTGTGTAATTGAGCAATCGGGACATGGAACAGTAACAATTGGTTCAGTTGAAAAATATCTAACAGATAAAGCTTGGGAAAATGGCTGGGTAAAACCAATAAATGTAAAAATTGAAAATGAACAAAGTGTTGGAATTATTGGAGCAGGCCCCGCAGGATTAGCTTGTGGTGAAGAATTGCGAAAAAAGGGATATCAAATAACAATATATGATCGGTATGACAGAGCAGGTGGATTGTTGATATATGGAATACCAAATTTTAAATTAGAAAAACATGTGGTTGAGAGAAGAATTAAACTTTTAAAAGAAGGTGGAATAAAATTTGTTCATAATTTTGAGGTTGGTAAAGACTCTACATTGAAAGAATTACAATCAAAACATGATGCCTTATTAATTTCAACAGGTGTTTACAAAGCAAGAGAGGTTAACTTACCTGGAAATGATCTAAGTAATATTTTTCCTGCAATGGAATTCTTAACAGCTTCAAACAAAAAAGGCTTAGGCGATAAAGTTGAAATGTTTGACAACGGAACATTAAATGCTGAAGGTAAAGATGTAGTAGTAATTGGTGGTGGAGATACGGCAATGGATTGTGTAAGAACATCAGTAAGACAAAAAGCCAAATCTGTAAAATGTCTTTACAGAAGAGATAGAGAAAATATGCCTGGATCTGCGAGAGAAGTAGGAAATGCTGAGGAGGAAGGTGTAGAATTTATTTGGTTAAGTAATCCAAAAGAGTTTAGAGGTACTAATAAAGTAAATAGTATTATTGTAGATAAAATGAAATTAACAGATCCAGATGAAAGTGGTAGAAGAAGACCTGTTGCAGAAGAAAACTCAGAATTTGAAATTAATGCTGATCTCGTGATTAAATCTTTAGGTTTTGATCCAGAGAATTTACCAGTTCTATTTCAGGAACCTAGATTACAAGTTTCACAATGGGGAACAATAAAAGCTGATTTTGATACTTTAGAAACTAGTATACCAGGAGTGTTTGCTGCTGGAGATATAGTAAGAGGAGCATCATTAGTTGTGTGGGCTATTAAAGACGGTAGAGATGCTGCGACTTCAATCGAAAGCTATCTTCAATCAAAGCAAAAAATGAAGGTTGCATAATGGATATCCAAAACAAAAATCGCAAACTTTTAAAAAAAAATTATGTTTATGATGAAACTATGGAGCATGATGCATGCGGGGTAGGACTTGTTGCATCAACTGAGGATCTAAAATCAAGAAAAGTAGTCGAATACGGTATTGAGGCTCTAAAAGCTGTATGGCATAGAGGTGCAATTGATGCAGACGGTAAAACTGGAGACGGAGCAGGTATTCATATTGAGATACCAAATGATTTTTTTGCAGAAAAAATTGAAATAACAGGTCACGAGCACGATAACTCAGATTTATGTGTAGGGATGATTTTTTTACCAAGAAACGACTTTGGAGGACAGGAGCAATGCAGATCAATTGTAGAAAGTGAATTAACAAAAAAGAATTTTAATATCTATGGTTGGAGACAAGTACCTGTTGATCCGTCTGTTTTAGGTGAAAAGGCAGAACAAACTAGACCTGAAATTACGCAAGTTCTTTTTACTCATAATGATAAGTCAATTCACGGTAAAGATTTAGAAAGAGCTCTTTATGAAACTAGAAGAAAAATTGAAAAAGAGGCTTTAAAAAATCAATTAAACAATTTTTATATTTGTTCATTCAGTTCGAAATCAATAATTTATAAGGGAATGTTTTTAGCAGAGTCTTTATCTGATTTTTATCCAGATTTAAAAGATGAGCGTTTCATTTCACGTTATGCAATTTTCCACCAAAGATTTTCTACTAATACAGCTCCAAGTTGGGATTTAGCTCAACCTTTTAGATCGATTGCTCACAATGGAGAGATAAACACTTTGAAAGGAAACATAAATTGGATGAGAATTCACGAAGAAGAAATGTTTAGTCCTTTGTTTGATGATATGGAAAATTTAAAACCAGTTATCCCTGCTGGTAATTCTGATTCTGCATCCTTAGATAATGTATTTGAATTATTAAATATTTCTGGACATTCAGCTCCATTAGCGAAACTTATGTTAATTCCAGATGCTTGGTCAAAAAAAAGCAAAGTTCTTCCAAAAGATCATCAACAACTTTTCAACTTTTTAAATAGTACAATGGAACCTTGGGATGGTCCTGCTGCTATAGCTGCAACTGACAATGAGTGGGTTATTGTAGGTAGTGACAGAAATGGACTTAGACCTCTTAGATATACAATTACAAGAGATAAACTTCTATTTGCAGGATCTGAGACAGGAATGATTGACCTAAATGAGAAGAAAATTGTTTCAAAAGGAAGACTAGGACCAGGAGAAATTTTGGGTGTGAGAATTGAAAAAGGAAAAGTTTATACAAATAATCAAATAAAGAATTATTTGTCTAAAGAATACAAACATTTCAATAATCAAATAATTGAATTAGATAAATCATTAACTATAGAAAATGAAAAAAGTGAGTTTTCAGGCTCTGATTTAAAAAAGATACAACATTGTTTTGGTTATAGCCTTGAAGACTTGGAGTTAATTTTGCATCCAATGGCAGAGGATGCTAAAGAAGCAACTGGGTCAATGGGAGATGACACTCCCCTTGCAGTTTTATCAGATAAATACAGGCCTCTTTATCATTATTTTAGACAGAATTTTAGTCAGGTGACCAATCCCCCGATCGACTCTCTTAGGGAAAATAAAGTGATGAGCTTGAAAACAAGATTTGGAAATTTAGGAAATATTCTAGATTTTTCTAATCTTACCGAGGAAAATATTTATGTTTTAGATAGTCCAATTTTATCAAACACTCAGTTTGAAAAATTTATAAAGTATTTTGGAGATAACTATAAAATTTTAGATTGTACATTCAACACTGAGGAAAGTTTAGAAGAAGCTATAGAATTATTAAAAAATAACGCTGAAAAAGCAGTTAGAGAGGGTAATACTCAACTTATTTTATCTGACAAAAATATATCTGAAACAAAATTACCAATGCCAATGCTTTTATGTATTGGTGCAATAAATACTCATTTAATAAAATTAGGCTTGAGAGGCTATGCATCAATTAATGTACAAACAGGAGATGCCTTGGACACCCATTCATTTGCAACATTAATAGGTGTTGGAGCAACAACGGTTAATCCTTACCTAGCATTTGATAGTTTGCATCAAAGATATTCAAAAAAACTTTTTGGTAATTTCTCATTTGATGAGTGTGTAACCAGATATATTAAATCAGTAAATCTTGGACTATTAAAAATAATGTCAAAGATGGGTATATCAGTTTTAAGTTCATATAGAGGTGGATGTAATTTTGAAACAGTTGGATTGAGTAGAACAATTGTAAAAGATTATTTTCCAGGAGTGTTATCTAAAATTTCTGGAATAGGATTAACTGGTATTGAAAAAAAAATAAGATCTATACATAAAGATGCGTTTGATATTCACTCAAACATTTTACCAATTGGTGGAATTTACAGATATAGAAAAAATGGTGAAACACATCAATATCAAGGAAAATTAATTCATCTTTTACAAGCAGCTGTCGGCTCAAATTCGTATGAAACTTATAAAAAATATACTAAGGGTATTTATGGTTTAAAACCAATTAGTTTAAGAGATTTAATTGATTTTAAAAATCAGGAGGCAATTGATATTGACCAAGTGGAGCCAATTACTGAGATAATGAAAAGATTTGGAAGTGGAAGTATGTCTCATGGAGCCTTGTCAAAAGAGGCACACGAAACACTTGCAATGGGAATGAACAGAATTAAAGGTGCTTCATGCAGCGGAGAAGGTGGAGAAGATGAAAAGAGATTTAAAGTATTAGATAATGGTGATAGCGCAAATTCTAGGGTAAAACAAATTGCTTCTGCAAGATTTGGAGTAACTATTAACTATTTAAATAATTGTAATGAGATTGAAATCAAAATTGCTCAAGGAGCAAAACCTGGAGAAGGTGGTCAATTACCAGGATTTAAAGTAACAGAGGAAATTGCAAGACTAAGACATTCTACGCCTGGCGTAACCTTAATATCGCCACCACCACATCACGATATTTACTCAATTGAAGACTTAGCTCAACTTATTTACGACTTAAAGCAGATTAATCCAAAGGCAAGAGTAGGTGTAAAATTAGTTGCCTCTTCAGGTATAGGAACAATTGCTGCAGGTGTTGCTAAAGCAAAAGCAGATATAATTTTAATTTCAGGTCATAATGGTGGGACTGGTGCCACGCCACAAACAAGCGTTAAATATGTTGGTATTCCATGGGAAATGGGACTAACAGAGGCAAACCAAGTATTAACTTTAAACAAATTAAGACACCTAGTTACATTAAGAACTGATGGAGGAATTAAAACAGGAAGAGACGTTGTAATAGCTGCAATGATGGGAGCTGAAGAATTTGGCGTAGCAACAACAGCGCTAGTTGCAATGGGTTGTATTATGGTGAGACAATGTCATTCTAATACATGTCCAGTTGGAGTTTGTACTCAAGATGATGAATTAAGAAAAAAATTTACTGGCACTCCAGATAAAATAGTAAATCTATTTTCTTTTATAGCTCAAGAAGTTAGAGAAATTTTATCAAGTTTAGGATTTAAAAATTTAAATGAAGTAATTGGAAGAACAGATTTACTAAGACAAGTAAGCAAAGGATCACCGAATTTAGATGACCTAGATTTAAATCCTTTATTTGTTCAAGCTGATCCAGGCACAAACAAAAGATATTGTGAAACTCCTATAATAAATGAAGTACCGGATACTTTAGACCAAAAAATTTGGCCTGAAATAGAAAGTTTAATTAACAGAAAATTGCCGTTAGAAAATGTTTATTCAATTGAAAATACAGATAGAGCTGTTGGAACAAGAATTTCGTATAATCTCTATAAAAAATTTGGAAATAACAAATTAGGGGAAAATACTTTTGCTATTAACTTTAAAGGTTCCGCTGGTCAATCTTTTGGTGCCTTCGGTGTTAAAGGACTTAAACTAATATTAAAGGGAGATGCAAATGATTACGTTGCAAAAGGTCTATCTGGTGCATCTATCGTGATTAAACTTCGAGATGAAAGTAATTTAATTTCAAATGAAAATACTATTATAGGAAATACAGTCTTATATGGAGCAACATCAGGATATCTTTTTGCAGCTGGACAGGCAGGTGAAAGATTTGCTGTTAGAAATTCGGGTGCTACTGCAGTCATAGAAGGATGTGATTCAAATGGTTGTGAGTACATGACAGGTGGGTCAATAGTAATATTGGGAGAGGTAGGCGATAATTTTGGAGCTGGTATGACTGGTGGTATGGCATTTATATATGACCCAAAAAGCCAGTTTGCAAAAAAAGCTAATCCTGAAACAATAGTTTGGCAAACTCCCGAGACAGAATACTGGAAAAACTATCTAAAAGATTTAGTTCTAAAACACAATGAGGAAACTAATTCAAATTTATCAGCACAGATTATTGAAAATTTTGACGATGAAATTAAAAATTTCTTACAAGTTTGCCCTAAAGAAATGTTAAATAAATTAGAAAACCCTATTACAAATAAAAGTTTAGTTGGAAAAGCTAGTTAACTTTTTTGATAATAGATTTTAACTCTTTACAAATAATATTTAAATTTTTTTTTGAAGAAAGGCTATGATCGCCATTTTTTATCACTAGTAGTTTTTTTTCTGCTTTAGGAAAAATTTTCAAAACTTTTCTCGAATACATTACTGGAACCACCTCATCCTTCTGTCCATGAACCATAGTTACAGGATTTGTATTATATAATTTTCTGTTAAGAACTTTATTGCTGGTTTTTTTACCGTCTAAAATTAGCTGTTTTGTTATTAAATACTCATAATCACCATTTTTAATTTTTGAAATACCCTTTTTCAAAATTTCACTTTTCGTTTTTTTTGGAAATTTTTTCCACATAATTCTTGTAAGAAACTCAGGGGCAGATCCAATTCCTAAAAAACCTTTAATTTGTGGACTATAGTATCTATGCATTAACAAAGAAATCCAGCCGCCCATGCTTGATCCAATTATTATAAAGTCATTCTTTTTAACTATTTTACTTATTGTAATTCTCGCGTCATTTGACCATTTAGTGATGTTACCTCTTGTGAATTCTCCCGATGATCTTCCATGACCAAAGTATTCCAGAGCTAAAAATCCAAGTTTATTTTGAATAGAAAACTTTAAAAATTTCTTTGGCTTATCACCGTCAATATCGGATGCAAAACCAGGTAAAAAAACTACGTAAAGTTTTTTTTTATAATTATTTGCTATATATCTTAGTTTTTTATATTTAGAAATTCTTAGAAATTTATATTTTTTCATATAAAGTAATAAAGTTGACCAAGTTTATAATATTATTACCACATGCAGTCTAAATTAAAAGTCCTTCAAGTAATTCCTAAACTAGGTTACGGTGGAGCTGAAACCGGTTGTTATGATATTGCCCATTATTTACCAGAAAATAATGTTGGTTCTTATTTAATAACAAGTGGTGGTGATTTATTAAAATTTATTGATAAAAAAAAAGTTAAAGTAATAAGACTCCCAGTTCAATCTAAAAATCCAATACTTATTCTTTTAAACTCTATAATTATTTCAATGATTATTTTATTAAATGGTATTCATATTGTTCATGCTAGAAGCAGAGCACCAGCTTGGTCATGTTTAATAGCAACAAAGATTACTAGAAGAAAATTTGTTACTACTTTCCATGGAACATACAATTTCAATAGCAATATAAAAAAATTTTATAACTCAGTTATGGTCAGATCAGATTTAATTATTGCAGGATCAAATTTTATATTTTCACATATTAAAGAAAACTATTCAGAATATTTATCTAATAGAACAAAATTACTTTCAATTTTTCGTGGTATTAACACAGATTATTATGATGCTTCTACGACTCTAGAAGCTGATGAAGATAATTTATTTAAATCTTGGGAATTGATTGTTGGTAAAAAAATAATTTTATTACCTGGTAGGCTTACTGCTTGGAAGGGTCAAGAAATGTTTTTAGAAGCTTTAAATAAAGTAAATGTTCAATTAGGCAATGATGCATTTATTGCAGTTATTCTCGGTAATGATCAGGGGCGGGACCTTTACAAAAAAAAACTTATAAGACTTGTCGAGCAATATAGACTTACAAAACAAATTAGATTTATAGACCATTGTAAAAATATGCCTTTGGCTTACAAAATTTCAGATATAGTAATTTCAGCATCAATAGAGCCAGAAGCATTTGGCAGGGTATCAGTTGAAGCCCAATCTATGCAGAAAATGATTGTAGCGAGTAACTTAGGTGGATCTAATGAAACTGTGATAGATGGAAAAACTGGTATTTTATTTGAAGCAGGAAACTCTGATGAATTATCTGAAAAAATAATTAAAGTAATGAATATGGACCCCAATGAAATAAGTAAAATGGGTAATAATGGAAGAGAAAATGTAGTAAAAAAATTTAATGTTGAAAAAATGTGTTTTTCTACTTATTCAGAATACAAAAAATTATTTAATTAATGCCAGATATTACATTACCAGACGGAAAAAAAATTAATTTTGAAAAAAGTATTTCAGGATTTGAAGTTGCAGAAAAAATTAGCAAGTCTCTGTCAAAGCAAGCTTTATTAATAAGCGTTGATGGAGAATTAAAAGACTTAAATCATAGTATTTACAAAGACTCTTCAATTAAGATATTTACATCAAAAGATAAAGAAGGGTTAGAGACTATAAGACATGATACTGCTCACATACTCGCTATGGCAGTTCAAGAATTATTTCCTGGGACACAAGTTACAATAGGGCCAGTTATTGAAGATGGCTTTTATTACGATTTTGCAAGAAAAGAACCTTTTACATCAGAAGATTTAGAAAAAATTGAAAACAAAATGAGAGAAATAGTAGATCGAGATGAAAAAACTTACAGAGAGGTTTGGAAAAGAAATGATGCTATCGAACATTTTAAAAAAAAGGGAGAAATATATAAAGCTGAGATAATAGAAAGTATTCCAGAAGGTGAAGATGTGTCCTTATATTTTCATGGAGATTGGCATGATTTATGCAGAGGCCCGCATTTAAGTTCAACTGGCAAAATTGGCAAATATTTTAAATTAACAAAAGTCTCAGGTGCTTATTGGAGAGGCGATTCTAATAATGAAATGTTGCAAAGAGTCTACGGAACAAGTTGGTCTACGCAAAAAGAGTTAGATGATTATTTAAATAGAATAGAAGAAGCCGAAAAAAGAGATCACAGAAAAATTGGTAAAGAAATGGATTTGTTCCATTTCAGAGAAGAAAGTCCCGGATCTGTATTTTGGCATCAAAAAGGTTGGAGTTTATTCCAAAAACTTATTTCATATATGAGAATGAAACAAGAAACAGCAGGGTATCAAGAAATAAATACTCCAGAAGTATTAGATCGCTCACTGTGGGAGAAATCTGGTCATTGGGAAAAATTTGGAGCGAATATGTATACATCTACAACACCTGATGAAAAAGTATTTGCAATAAAACCAATGAATTGTCCAGGTTGTGTTCAAGTTTTTAATCAAGGTTTAAAAAGTTATCGAGATTTACCACTTAAAATGTCAGAATTTGGAAAGGTTCATAGGTATGAACCATCAGGTGCACTACATGGGTTGTTGCGTGTTAGAGCTTTCACTCAAGATGATGCACATATTTTCTGTACTGAGGAACAAATTACTGAAGAATGTTTAACTGTAACTAATTTAATTTTGGAAATTTATAAAGATTTAGGATTTGAAGAAGTAATTTTAAAATATTCTGATAGACCAGAATTAAGAGTTGGTGACGATCAAGTTTGGGATAAATCAGAGGCCGCTTTATTAGAAGCAATTAAAGCAACAAAATTAGAATATTCTATTAATAAGGGCGAAGGAGCTTTTTATGGTCCAAAAATAGAATTTGTTTTAAGAGATGCAATTGGAAGAGATTGGCAATGTGGAACTTTGCAAGTAGATTTAAACTTACCAGGTAGATTAGGCGCCTCATTTGTTGATAGCGATGGAAATAAAAAAGTTCCTGTAATGCTTCACCGAGCTTTATTTGGATCATTAGAACGGTTTATTGGAATTTTAATTGAAAATTATTCAGGGAAATTACCTTTCTGGCTTTGTCCAGTTCAAACAATAGTAATTCCTATCTCGAGTGATTTTGATGATTATGCAAAAGAAGTAAATAGCCAGTTAAAAAAAGCAGGGATTTCCTCTGAAGTAGATTTAAAAAATCATAATTTAAATTATAAAATAAGAGAACATTCATTAACTAAAGTTCCAATGTTACTAATATGTGGAAAAAAAGAAGTTGACAGTAACACAGTAACTATTAGAAGATTGGACTCTAAAAAACAAGAAACTATGGATTTAAAAGAATTCTTAAAAAAATACTCTGCTCTTAATAAAGCACCTTCAATCTAAGTGGCAGATTTTAAACAAAATTATTTCCAGAGAAGAACAAAATCTAGAGGTCCTAGAACAAATCAAAGAATAACTTCACAAGATGTTCAAGTTATTGCAAGTGATGGTGATAATTTAGGAATTCTAAATTTACAAGATGCTATTAGTAGAGCCAAGGAAGAAGGTTTAGATTTAATCGAAATAGCTCCCAATGCAAAACCCCCTGTGTGTAAAATAATGGATATGGGAAAATATAAATATGATGCACAAAAGAAAGCAAACAAAGCAAAGAAAAAACAGAAAAAGATTGAACTAAAAGAAATTAAATTACGACCAGTTACAGAAGTTCACGATTATTCATTTAAAATAAAAAATGCACAAAAATTTATTGCAAAAGGTGACAAGGTAAAATTTACAATTAGGTTCAAAGGTAGAGAACTTCAGCATTCTAGTTTAGGGCATGAGCTTATGGATAAGATAAAAATAGATATGGAAGAAATTGGACGTGTAGAACTTCAGCCAAAGTTTGATGGCAAGCAAATGATTATGGTTATTCAGCCTTTATAAGCTATATTTGTAGTTGTAAATTAATAACAATATTTGTATAACCCCCACAAAAATTATGCCTAAATTAAAAACAAAAAGTTCAGCAAAAAAAAGATTTAAAGTATCTGCAAGAGGAAAAGTTATAACTGCTCAAGCGGGTAAAAGACATGGTATGATAAAAAGAACTAATTCACAGATAAGAAAGCAAAGAGGAACTACGGTACTATCTAAACAAGATGGAAAAATTGTAAAATCTTACATGCCGTATAACTTAAGAGGATAAAATGGCTAGGGTAAAAAGAGGTGTAACAAGCAGAGCTAAACATAAAAAAGTATTGAAAGCTGTTAAAGGTCAGTGGGGCAGAAGAAAAAACACTATAAGAGCTGCAAGACAGGCTATGGAAAAAGCCATGCAGTATGCCTACAGAGACAGAAGAAATAAAAAAAGAGATTTTAAATCGCTATGGATTACTAGAATAAATGCTGGTGTAAGAGCTGAAGGTATGACTTATTCCAATTTTGTTAATGGATTAAGCAAATCTGGTATTAAAATTGACAGAAAAATACTTGCTGAAATTGCTTATGATAATCCTGAAGCATTTAAAACTATAGTTAAAAAAGCTCAAGCAGCATTGAATTAATATTCATTGTTGTTTTTCTAGAGTTTACAAATATTCTACAAATATGTCCGATATTAAAAAAATCAAAGATGATTATTTGAATAAATTAAATAATGATTTGAATATTGAAAGTTTAAATCAAATAAAAACAGAATTGTTTGGTAAAAATGGAAAGATTTCTAATTCTTTTAAAAAATTAGGTCTTTTACCAACTGATGAGCGAAAAAAATTTGCATCAGATTTAAATTCAATTAAAAACGAACTTCAAGATAAGATAGACTCTAAACTTCAAGAAATTGAAACAAAAGAGATTAACTCTAAACTTGAAAATGAAAAAGTAGATGTAACATTACCTGAGAGAGAATTTAGTCGAGGAAAAATACACCCTGTCTCACAAGTAATTGACGAGATATCATCAATATTTTCAGAAATTGGGTTTAGTGTTGAAGAAGGGCCAGATATAGAGAATGAGCATTATAATTTTACTGCATTAAATACGCCTGACAATCATCCAGCTAGAGATATGCATGACACTTTTTATTTAGATAATAATAAAGAATTATTATTAAGAACCCATACTTCTCCAGTACAGGTTAGAACTATGTTAAATGGAAAACCTCCATTTAAAATTATAGCTCCAGGCAGAACATATAGATCTGATAGTGATCAAACTCATTCTCCTATGTTTCACCAAGTCGAAGGCCTTCATATAGATAAAGACATAAACATGGGTCATTTAAAAGGATGCTTGAATTATTTTATAAAATCATTTTTTGAGGTAGATAAAATAAAAATGAGATTTAGACCTAGTCACTTTCCATTCACTGAACCATCTGCAGAAGTAGATATTGGTTATGAGATAAAAGATGGAAAAATAGTAATTGGTGAAGGAGATAAATGGTTAGAAATTCTTGGTTGTGGCATGGTGCATCCCAATGTGCTTAAGAATGTTAAAGTGAATCCAGACAAGTACCAAGGTTATGCTTTTGGGATTGGTATAGATAGACTTGGAATGCTTAAATATGGAATTAATGATTTAAGAGCTTTTTTTGAGACTGACTATAGATGGCTTAATCATTTTGGCTTTGATCCATTGGATGTTCCATCAAATTATAGAGGTCTTAGCAGATGAAATTTACTATAGGTTGGTTAAAAGAGCACCTCGACACCCAAAAAAAAGATAGTGAGTTAATTGAAAAACTAACAAATATTGGTCTGGAAGTTGAGAGTTTTGAAAATCTAAGTTCTAGTTTAGACAGTTTTAAAGTAGCAAAAATTATTAATGCTGAACAACATCCGAATGCAGATAGACTTAGAATATGTGATGTTGATATTGGATTGAATAATACTGTTAAGGTAGTATGTGGAGCACCAAATGCAAAAAAAGATCTTTTGACTATTTATGCAGGTCCTGGATCAATAATTCCAAAAAATAACATGAAGCTTTCAGTTAGCAAGATTAGAGGGGTTACTTCTTATGGAATGCTGTGTTCAGAATCTGAACTAAATTTATCAAATGAAAGCGAAGGAATAACAGAACTACCAACTGGTAAATACTCTGATAAAATTGGTAAAAACTTTTTTAATAGTAAAACTGAAAAAGTTGTAGATTTATCAATTACACCTAATCGTCCTGATTGCTTGGGGGTAAGAGGTATAGCTAGAGATCTTGCTGCTGCTGGGGCTGGTAAATTAAAAAAAATTTCACTTGAAAATATTAAAAATAATGGGTCACAAAAAATTAAAGTTTCAATTACAAAAGGTAAAAATCAAGGTTGTACGGTATTTGGTAGTTGCTTAATTGAGGGTGTTACTAATAAAGAAAGTCCTAAATGGCTTAAAGAAAAAATTATTTCACTTGGTCAAAAACCAATTTCAGCAATTGTTGATATTACAAATTATGTAATGTTAGACTTAAATAGACCACTTCATGCATATGATGCAGATAAAATTGACAAAGAAATTATAGTAAGAAATTCAAAAAAGGGTGAAACTTTCGAAGCTCTTGATAACAAAGAGTATAAATTAGGTGATGATATGTGTGTTATTTCTGATAAATCTGGAGTTTTAGGCTTGGGAGGAATCATTGGAGGAACACGTTCTGGAACCGAAATGAATACTAAAAATATTTTATTAGAATCTGCTTATTTTATTCCTAGATCAATTAGAAAAACTTCAAAATTATTAAATATTGATACTGATGCAAAATTCAGATTTGAAAGAGGAATTGATACTCAATCAATCGAATTAGGTTTGTCAAAAGCTGCTGAATTGATATCTGAGATTTGTGGTGGTAAAATTAGTAATTTTGATATTCAAAAAACAGATAAGCATGAAAAGAATAAAATTAAATTTAACATCTCTTTATTTGAAAAAATAACTGGTTTTAAAGTAAATGATAACGAAATAATTAAAATTTTAACTGATTTAGGATTTGAAGTTTCTAAGGAAAAATTTGAATTAGATTTAAAAATACCCACTTGGAGACCTGATATAACCCAATCAATTGATATAGTCGAAGAAATAGTAAGAATTAAAGGGTATGAGAACATAGAAACATTACAACCTGAAAAAACTAAAATAAAAGATACTTTAAACACACAACAAAAACTCTTTCACTTTCTTCAACGTTCTGTGGCATCCAAAGGTTATTTTGAGACTGTAACATGGTCATTCACAGACTCAAAAATAAACAAACTTTTTAGAGAAAATCTAAAAGAAATAAAAATAGTAAATCCAATAAGCTCAGACTTAGATGTTTTACGAAATTCGATATTCACAAATTTGACTTTTTATTTAAAGAAAAATTTAGATAGAGGATTCAAAGATATTTCGCTGTTTGAAATTGGACCAATTTTTAAGGATAATAAGCCTGGTGAACAATTGACAGTAATTGGTGCAATTAAATCAGGAAAAATATCAAGATTAAACTGGAACGAAAAAGACAGGGTAGTTGATGTTTTTGACGTGAAGAAGGATGTAATTCAGACACTAGTCGAAGCTGGATATGACAGGCAAAGTTTTTTTGTAAGAGATAAATCTCCTTCATATTATCATCCAGGGAAATCTGGTTCTATTTATCTCGATAAGGATGAGATAGAGCCTGTTGCTTTTTTTGGTGAAATCCATCCAAATATTTTAAAAAAACTTGATATTAAGACTGAAGGTCTGGTTGGTTTTGAAATTTATATGGATTATCTAAAGGAGAATAAAATTAAGATTAAAGACTTAAAAACAAATTTTGAATACTCAGATTATCAAAAATCAGAAAGAGACTTTGCATTTGTTGTAGATAAAAATTTTAAGGCACAAGATTTAATAGAAATAATATCATCAATCGATAAAAATTTAATAAGATCTATTAAAATTTTTGATATTTATGAGGGTGAAAATATTCCTCAAGACAAAAAGTCGATAGCTCTAAATGTAACAATTCAATCATCTGAAAAGACTTTAGAAGAGAGTGATCTTGAAAAAATTAATAAATTAATTATTTCAACTGTAGAGACTAAGTCCGGCGCAAAAATTAGGTCCTAAATGTCCACTGAAATTGATAATATTAGAAATTTTGCAATAATTGCCCATATAGACCATGGCAAATCAACTATAGCAGATAGAATTATACATAAATGTGGTGGTTTGACAGATAGAGAAATGAAAGCTCAAGTGCTTGACTCAATGGATATTGAAAGAGAGAGAGGTATAACTATTAAAGCTCAAACGGTAAAATTAAATTATAAATCTAAAGATGGCAAAAATTATATTCTAAATATTATAGATACCCCAGGTCATGTTGATTTTAGCTATGAAGTAAGTAGATCTTTGTATGCTTGTGAAGGTTCAATATTAATTGTAGACAGTACTCAAGGGGTTGAAGCTCAAACATTAGCAAATGTTTATCAAGCTCTTGATATAAATCACGAAATAATACCAGTTTTAAATAAAATTGATTTACCAGCTTCGGATATTGATAGAACAAATAAACAAATTGAAGATGTAATAGGTATTGATACATCCAATGCCGTTCCATGTTCTGGAAAGACTGGTGAAGGAATTGATGAAATTCTAGAGCAAATTATCCATACTCTGCCAGGTCCAAAAGGTGAAAAAGATCAAAAACTTAAGTGTTTATTAGTAGATAGTTGGTATGACACTTATCTAGGTGTAGTCATTTTAGTAAGAGTAATTGATGGAAAAATTAAAAACAATATGAAAATTAAAATGATGTCTACAAATCAGGAATATTTTGTTGAGAAAGTTGGTGTTTTTACACCCAAACCAAAAGATGTTGATGAACTTAATTCTGGAGAGATTGGTTTTATAACAACAGGAATAAAAATATTATCAGAGACAAAAGTTGGAGATACTATATGTGACGCTTCTAAACCATTATCAGTGTCATTACCTGGCTTTAAGCCAAGTAAACCGGTAGTGTTTTGTGGATTATTTCCAGTCGATAGCTCTGAGTATCAAAAATTAAAAGATGGATTAGCTAAATTAAAATTAAATGATTCTAGCTTTTCTTTTGAGCCTGAGTCTTCTTCAGCTTTAGGCTTAGGTTTTAGGTGTGGTTTTTTAGGTTTGTTGCACTTAGAAATAGTTACAGAAAGGCTTGAAAGAGAATTTGATATAAATTTATTAACTACAACACCTGGCGTTGTATATAAGATCCATATGAATAATGGTAAGATAAAAGATTTACAAAATCCATCAAGTTTACCAGATCCAAGTTTGATTAAATTTATTGAAGAACCTTGGATCAAAGCAACTATTATTACTCCCGATCAGTATCTTGGTCCTATAATGAAAATATGCCAAGATAAAAGAGGAATTCAAACAAACTTAAGTTACTCTGGAAATAGAGCAGTTGTAAATTATGAATTACCATTAAATGAAATAGTATTTGATTTTAATGATCGATTGAAATCTATGACAAGTGGATATGCTAGTTTCGATTATGAAATAATAGGCCATAGAGAAGGAGATCTTGTTAAAATGGGTATTTTAGTAAATACCGAGCCAGTAGACGCTCTAGCTATGATGATACATAAAGACTTTGCTCAAAAGACTGGTAGAGAGGTATGTGAGAAATTAAAAGATTTAATTCCAAGACATAACTTTATGATTCCAGTCCAAGCCGCAATAGGCGGAAAGATTATTGCAAGAGAAACAATTAAAGGTTTTAAAAAAGATGTTCTCACAAAAATACATGGTGGTGGAGCTACAGATAGAAAAAGAAAGTTACTTGAAAAACAAAAAAAAGGAAAAGCAAGGGCTAAACAATTTGGAAAAGTTGAGATCCCACAAGAGGCATTTATAGGTGTGCTCAAGATAACTAAAGAGAAATAAATGGAGAGGTGGCCGAGTGGTTGAAGGCGCACGCTTGGAAAGCGTGTATAGGGGAAACTCTATCATGGGTTCGAATCCCATTCTCTCCGCCATAAATTTTCAACCTAAAAATGGCTTTTATTCAAAAAATTCTAATAATAGAAAATTTTTTTAAAAAATCTGATATTATTGTTGATGTTGCTTACTAATTTAAGCTTAAAGTTATAAGAGATTTTATTAAAAATTTCAAAAATGGTATAAAAGACTAATTCCTTATAAAAATTAATGACAAATAATAATACCAATACTTATCAAGCAGACTCTATTAAAGTTTTAAAAGGTCTTGAGGCAGTAAGAAAAAGACCTGGTATGTATATTGGTGACACAGATGATGGAACTGGTTTACATCATATGGTCTATGAGGTTGTAGATAATTCTATTGATGAGGCATTAGCAGGTCATTGTAAAAAAATTGAAGTAAGTATAAATTCTGATGGGTCAATCACAGTTCAAGATGATGGTCGAGGTATACCAGTTGACTTTCACAAAGAAGAAAAAAAATCAGCGGCAGAAGTCATAATGACACAACTACATGCTGGTGGTAAATTCGATCACGATTCCTATAAAGTTTCAGGAGGTCTACATGGTGTTGGAGTTTCTGTAGTCAATGCTCTTTCACAAAAATTAGAATTATATGTTGAAAGAGATGGAAAAAAACATTTTGTCGAGTTTATGAATGGAGAAACTAAAACTCCACTTAAAGTAACAGGTAAGTCAAAGAATACTGGTACAAAAATCAATTTTTTACCTTCAAAAGATATTTTCTCTTCTACAAAATTTAGCTTTTCAATTATTCAAAAAAGAATGCGTGAATTGGCTTTTTTAAATAAAGGAATTAAAATCATACTTAATGATCTAACCCAAAAAAAAATAAAGACTCAAGAATTTAAATTTGAAGGTGGCATAAACGAATTTGTTGAATTTTTAGATGAAAAAAGAGAAAAATTAAAAAATAAGAATGATAATGATTTGTTTAGAAAGCCTATTTATATCGAAGGAATTAAAAGTAATATCGATGTTCAATGTTCATTAAAATGGAATGCAGGATATAATGAGGATGTTTACCCCTATACTAACAATATTTATCAAAAAGATGGAGGAACTCATCTTTTAGGTTTTAGAAGTGCATTAACAAGAGTTGTAAATAAATATGCATCGGAGCAAAATTTGTTAAAAAAAAGTAAAGTTCTACTATCTGGAGATGATGTTAAAGAGGGTTTGACCTGCGTTTTATCTGTAAAAATTCCAGATCCTAAATTTTCTTCTCAAACTAAAGACAAATTAGTTTCATCAGAAGTAAGAAATATAGTTGAAGGTATAGTGAATGAAAAATTATCAATTTGGTTTGACCAAAATCCATCAATTTCTAAGATAATTTTATCAAAAATAATTCAGGCAGCAGTAGCAAGAGATGTAGCTAAAAGAGCAAGAGAAAATGTAAGAAGAAAAGGGGCTTTAGAGCTAACTGGATTACCTGGAAAATTAGCAGATTGTCAAAATTCAAAACAAGAGGGAACAGAATTATTTATAGTAGAGGGAGATTCTGCTGGAGGATCAGCTAAACAGGGAAGAAATAGAGAGTATCAAGCAGTACTACCATTGAGGGGAAAAATTTTAAATACATATACAGAGATGAATGGGTCTAAAAAAAATGGAAATCAAAGTGACTTAAGAACAAAATCATTGTCAAAGATGATTTCTTCAAATGAAATTGTTACATTGATAAATGCTCTTGGATTAGATCCTAAAACAGAGGAAATAGATTTAGAGGATTTAAGATATGGAAAAATTATAATCATGACTGATGCAGATGTTGATGGCTCACATATCCGAGCACTACTTTTAACTTTCTTTAATAATATTCCATTTAATAAATTAATAGAACAAGGTCATGTATATTTAGCCCAACCACCTCTTTTCAAAATAAATAAAGGTTCTAAAGGTATTTATATAAAAGATGAGAAAGATCTTGAAAATTATATAATCAAAAATTCTAAGGATATAAAAAAAGTTAAGAAAAAATCGAAAGAATTTGATAGAATGATACAATTAGAAAAATCTAAATTGAATATTCAAAGGTTTAAAGGGCTTGGAGAAATGAATCCCGAAGAATTATGGAATACTACATTAAATCCAGAGACTAGAAATTTACTTCAAGTTCAATATTCAAAAAATCTTCAAAAAGATCAAAATCTTATACAAACATTAATGGGTAATGATGTTGCTTCTAGAAAAGATTTTATTGTAGATAATGCTATAAATGTTGTTAATTTAGATATTTAATTAATGGAGTTAAGTAGCAATTCCAAATCATCGCACTTAAATAAAATTACATATGTCAACTTAAGGTGGATAGGTGTAATAGGTCAATTTATAACTATAAATACTGTTGCATTCTTATTTAAATTTGAATTCAATTTTTTACTAGCAAATATTATAGTTTTCCTAGGTGCTTTAAGTAACATTTTCTTATTTTATTTTTTTAAAAAAAATCAGTTACAAGAAAAAATATCTTTAACATTTCTTACCCTTGATATTATACAATTAAGTTTTTTGCTTTATTTAACAGGTGGTACCATAAATCCATTCTCAATATTCCTAATAATACCAAGTATATTTGCCTCAAATAGCTTAAGCATTAAAACAAACATCTTACTAATAATTTTGACAATATCTTCTATTATTCTTCTTACTTTCTATCATCAAGAATTACCTTCACCATTAAATGAATATATTTTTAGTAATTACTATTATTATTCAGTACCTTTAGCCTTAATTATTGCACTTATTTTCCTGAGTTTTTTTGCTTTAACGTTTGGAAATGAGTCAAAAGTCAGAAAAGATGCATTAGATAAAATTCAAGAAGTTATTTCTAAGGAGAATGAATTAGTTTCATTAGGTGGACAAGCTGCAGCGGCTGCCCATTCTTTAGGTACACCGCTTTCCACAATTAAAATTATTTCTCAAGATTTGTATAACAATTTTAAAAATAATAAAGAATTAAAAAAAGATGTTGAATTACTTTTAAGCCAAGTTGATAGATGCAATGTAATATTAAAAAAATTGTCTTTAAATCCTGTAGTTGAAGATGACTTTATAGACAAGGATATCACTCTGCATAACTATGTGAAAGAAATTGTGAATTCTTTTGAAGAAATATCAGATAAAAATTTTATCATAAATACTGAGCAGAATTATAATTCATTCGAAATTTCAAAATTAATTGAAGTTGTTTATGGCATAAGAAATTTTATTGGAAATGCAAATAAGTTTGCAAAAAAAAATATTTATATTTCAATAACGAGTGACAGCGAAAACTCTTCGATATCGGTCGAAGATGATGGTTCAGGATTTCCTAAAGACATATTAACCAAAATTGGAGATCCATATATAAAATCATTACAATCTAAAAATAAATCAAGAGCAGGATTGGGTTTGGGAATATTTATAGGTAAAACTTTGTTAGAAAAAAATAAGGCAAAACTATTAATTAGGAATTCAGAAACCAGAGGTGGTGCAGAAATTAAAATAGAGTGGTCTAATAAAGATTTAATTAGTCTTTAGTGTAGTTTTTTATTTTCAAATAGTCCACTTAATTGATCTATCATTACATCTCCAAGTTCTTGTACGTCAGAAATTTTGATTGCTTTTTTATAATATCGAGATACATCGTGACCAATTCCTATAGCTAATATTTCTACTTCACTTTTATTCTCAATAAATTTAACAATTTTTTTCAAATTTTTTTCTAAAAAGTCTCCTGAATTAACTGATAATGTTGAGTCATCTACTGGTGCTCCATCTGAAATAACCATAAGGATTTTTCTTTCTTCTTTTCTTTTTTTTAATCTATTAAATGCCCACGTTATAGCTTCACCATCTATATTTTCTTTTAATAAACCCTCTTTTAGCATCAAACCCAAATTCTTTTTTGATTGTCTCCAATGAGAATCAGCACCTTTATAAATTATATGTCTTAAATCATTAAGTCTTCCTGGATTTTTTATTTTGCCCAATCTATTCCACTCCTGGCGACTTTTACCACCTTTCCAATTTTTAGTTGTAAAACCTAGTATTTCAACTTTAACCGAGCATCTTTCTAAGGTTCTGGATAAAATATCAGCACATATTGCAGCTATTGTTATTGGTCTTCCTCTCATCGAACCAGAATTATCAATTAAAAGAGTCACAATTGTATCTTTAAAGTCTAAATCTTTTTCTTTTTTAAATGATAAGGAATTGTATGGATCAATTATAATTCTAGGTAATTTTGAACTATCTAGCAATCCTTCTTCTAGATCAAATTCCCATGATCGATTTTGTTTTGCCATTAATTGTCTTTGTAATTTATTTGCTAATTTAGTAATTAAATCTTGAAAACTTGTAAGCTGTTGGTCTAAATTTTTTCTGAGTTTTTGAATTTCCTCAGCTGTATCTAGACTTTCTGCTTTCGCAACTTCATCAAATTCAGTAGTAAATATTTTATATTCTTTATCGCTTAAACTTAAATTTTTTTTTTGTATAACATTTTCTGACTCGGTATCCTCGTTATTTTCACTACCAAGCTGATCTTCAAGTCTAAACTCATTTACGTCATCCTCGCTATCCATTCCTTGGCTTATATTTTCATCTTCACTTGTTTTGCTAGAGTCATTATTATCTTTGTCTTCATTGTTATTAGAATTATTTTGATCTTGCGTATCATCATTTTCTTCATTTTCTTTTTCAGTTGTGTCATCATTTTCGAATATATCCATACTTTCTAAAATTTCAGAAAATTTAGCATTGTACACTTCCTGATTTTCTAGATTTTGATTTAAAAATTCAAAGTGTTTGTCTATTGACTTATTAAAATCTTTCTCCCAAAATTTAAGAATTTCTTTATTTTCTGGGTACAATTCGACATTAAAAAATTTATTTGTCATATAGATTTCAAAAGCATCAACAATATTTGTATCTTCTTTTTTTGTTATTTTTTCTTGTTTAAGATGTTGAAGTCTATTTTTATAATTTTCTTTAAAATTTTTGGAAATTCCTTTTAGCATCTCTGAACCAAGTAGTTCATATCTCACCTTTTCTGCTAGCTGGTAGAGTGTTCTGCAAGAGGGATTTTGTGGATTATTTTTATCCAATAATTTTCTGTTTGAAAATCTTATTTTTAATGCCTCAGAGTCTGTTTCAGCCCTTAGTTTCTTAAATTGATTTTTATCATTAATATTGTCAATTTCCCCAACATCATAAACTTTTTCGTCATTTTTTTTGTTTTTGATAACGTTATAGTCATCTGAAATCACTTTGTATGTTGATTGAAGGGCTTGTTTGAATTTTTCTTTAATACTATCTTCTTTGTTCATCAAATTTGAATATTGATCATTGATTCTGGTAGTTCATCCCCAAAACATCTTTGATAATATTCAGCAATAGTGTTTTTTTCAGCATCATCACATTTGTTTAAAAATGTTACCCTAAATGCATATCCTATATCTTTGAAAATTTCAGAATTTTCTGCCCAATGTAAAACTGTTCTAGGACTCATTACTGTAGATATATCACCTGCCATAAATCCTTTTCTTGTAAGTGATGCAACTTTTATCATGTTTGAAACTTGTTCTTTACCTTTAGGATTATTTAAATTTTTGTTCTTACCTAATATAATTTCCATTTCTTTATCTAAACTAAGATAGTTTAATGTAGAAACAATATTCCATCTATCCATTTGTCCCTGATTAATTTGTTGTGTCCCGTGATATAGTCCTGTTGTATCACCTAGTCCCACAGTATTTGTTGTTGCAAAAAGCCTAAAAAATTTATTTTGTTTAATTACTTTATTTTTATCTAATAGAGTAAAGCTACCTTCTGACTCAAGTACTCTCTGAATAACGAACATTACATCTGGTCTACCAGCGTCATATTCATCGAAAACTAAGGCCACAGGATTTTGAATTGACCAAGGTAATATTCCCTCTTTAAATTCAGTTACCTGTTTACCATCTTTGATTACAATTGAATCTTTACCTATTAAGTCAATTCTACTAACATGACTATCGAGATTTATTCTTATACAAGGCCAGTTAAGTCTAGCAGCAATTTGTTCGATGTGAGTCGATTTGCCAGTTCCATGGTATCCTTGGATTAAGACTCTTTTATTAAAAGAAAATCCTGACAAAATAGCTAATGTTGTATCTTTATCAAACTTATAAGTTTTATCGATTTCTGGGACATACTCACTTGATTTTGAAAACGCATCAACTTCCATATCACTTTCGATATTAAAAGTTTGTTTAATAGATAGCTTAATGTCCGGTGTATGGTTAATATTTGGTGTCAATTTTTTCCTTATATGTGTTTTTTAATTGAGTATAAGCTAAAGTTATTACTTTAAGCTTGTCTTCAAATTTTTTATTTCCAGAATTCATATCAGGGTGAAATTTTTTGACAAGCTTTTTAAATTTTTCTTGAACTTTTTCCCATTTTAATCCAACACTAACTCCTAATATATTAAAGGCTTTTAAATCATTGTTATTAAATTTAAATTTATTCATATTATTAAAGTCATTATTAAATTTAAATTTATCCATCTCATCTTTCAAAGCATTGCTCCAAAGAACTTTGAAAAAATTATCAGTCGAACTAAAACTTTGTGTTGGTTTGTGCCAAGTCATGTCAGACCTTAAAAAATCAATTATTTGTTGATCGCTCATACCTGTAAAATAATTCCAACTTTTATTGAATTCTCTTACATGATTTAAACATAGTAATCTATAATCTTTGCTGTTATCCCTTTCTTTAGGTGCTTTAAAAAGACCTTCCTCTGAACAATTATTCCAATCACATATATTTTTCATGATATATAATACTTTATAATATGAATATTAATCAACTTATTGAAACGTTAGAAAAAAAGATTTTGTCGCAGGATTGCATTTCAAAAGTTTATATAGAGGACAAGTCATTCCTACACAAAAATCATAAATCTAACGAAAATGGAAAATTTCATATTGTTATTTCTATTGAGTCTATCGAGTTAAAGAAAAAGAATAAGTTACATTCAACAAGGTTTATTTATAAAATTTTAGATAACGAATTAAAAAATTATATCCACTCATTACAAATAAAATTACTTTAAACTGTCAGAAATATATTTTTTTAAATTTGAAGGACTAATCTGAAAGTCGACTATTAACTTCCCAAAATCTTTAATCAAAATTAGATTAATGCTATCTTTATTATTTTTCTTATCGTTTCTCATATAATTCATAATTTTAGAAACGTGTTTTTTTTTAAATAATTTTTCAATTTTTGGTCTCGGTTCAATTCTATTAATATGATTTAAAATAATATTAAATTTTTGTTTTGATAAAATTTTTCTTTTAAAACTGAATTCTACCGCATTTTTAATGCCTAAAATTACAGCTTCTCCATGATTTAATTTTTTAGAAAAACCTAAAGTAGACTCATAAGAATGAGCGAAGGTATGACCTAAATTTAATACTTTTCTAAAGTTTTCCTCATTTTCATCCTTTTCTACAATTCTTTTTTTTAAATTACAGCTTTTGATTATGGATCTTTCAATGAAAGGTGATTGCAACTTTAAAATTTTTTTTAAATTTTTGTCTAAATAAAGAAAATTATTAAAATTATCTATGATACTACTTTTTAATATCTCAGCGTATCCACAAATAATTTCCCTTTCAGGTAAAGAAGTTAAAATATTCATATCAGAAACTACTAAATTGGGTTGATAAAAGCTTCCAATCAAATTTTTTCCAAATTTATTATTTACACCTGTTTTACCACCTATAGATGAGTCCACCTGAGAAAGTAAAGTTGAGGGAATATTTACAAATTTTATACCTCTTTTAAATGTACTAGATGCAAAACCAACTATATCTCCAATAATTCCCCCACCAAAAGCAATAACACAATCTTCTCTATTAAATCTGTTTTCAAATAAAACTGTATGAATTTTTTCAATTGTTCGGTAATTTTTATTTTTCTCTGACGCCATTATTTCCATTTTAAAAAGTGAATTTTTTTTTAACTTTTTGTATAAAAGTTTTTTATAGTTGTGAGGAATATTTTTGTCGGTAACTATTAAACATTTATCGAATTTTAGAAGATTAGCTTTTAAAATTTTATCAATTTTACCTATTAAATCTCTTCCGATTATAATTGAGTAGTTCTTTGTGCTTGTTTTAATTGAAATTTTATTTGTATTCATAAATATCTAATATCTTATTTATAATTTCAACTTTGTCTAATTTATCACAATTAATTCTGTGACTCGACATGCTATAAAATTTTGATCTTTCTTTAATTAAATTGTTAATTTGAACTTTAGTAAGATTTATTGCCAATGGTCTTTTCTTACTTTTATATATCCTTTTTATTATTGTCTCATTTTTCCAATCTAGCCAAAAAGATAAACAATTTTTCTTACACATTTTTCTGATTGAGGCATTTATGAAACCCCCTCCACCTAAAGATATTACTGAATTTTCTGAACTAAGAAATTTTAAAGATATATTTTCTTCAATCTTACGAAAATAATTCTCTCCATATTTTTTAAAAATTTCTGATATTTTAGACGCCTCAGATTCTTCGATTTTTTGGTCAATATCAATAAAATTTAAGTTTAATTTTTTTGACAAAATTTTTCCAATTGATGATTTTCCGGATCCCATCATTCCAATTAATACAATATTTTTATTTGATTTCATGAGTTTCTATATTGAAAAAACACAAATATGTCTTATTTTGAAATTATTAAATTATATGCAATTTACAAAAAATACAAGTAAAGACAAATTTTTTAGTTTAGGGACAATTTTAAAAATTATAATAGCCATTTTCATAATTGTATTTGGTATTATTGTAATTAACCAAATTAATTTACCTGCTCCAGTTAAACAAATTGAAAAAATTTTACCAAATGAAAATTTCAAAACTATTAAGTAAGATTTTACTTTCTGCCTCTTTTTTTTTGTTTGTACTATCTGCTCAGGCTCAAGAAGTTAAAGAGATTTGGTCTGAAATAGAAAAAAAAGAAATTAAAAATACTGAGTCAAACAATAATGTAGATACATCTATCAATACAGACCAGCTTGAAGGCGTTAAAGTAAAACTTTCTGATGAGAGTATTGTAGTAGATCAAAATTTAGACAATTCTAATATTTTATTAGCTGGACTATTTGACCCTGATGATAATGATCTAAACCTTGATATGTGGTCAAAAACAGATGGAATAAAAATTAAAAAGTTACTAGAAAAAATACAGTCTAAAAAATTATCAAGTTTTTCTGAAAGGTTAATGGATGTAGCATTGTTAACAAACTCGTATATTCCAAATCAAAATTTTTCATTAAACGAATTTGAAAATTTCACGCTGGACCATCTAATTAAAAAAAAAGATTTTGATTTAGTTGAAGAATTTATTCAAAAAAATTCATCAATAAAAGATAAAGAAAGACTCATAAAACACGTAGCTGATTATTACTTGTCATTAAACAAAATAGAAAATTCTTGCTCCGCTATTGATAGTTTGAGTTTAATAAGTGATGAATATTTAACATATTTCAAAATTTATTGTTTAATAACTCAGAATAAAAAGGATGAGGCTCAGTTGTTGTTTGATCTTAACTCTGAGCTAGACTCTTTAAATGACTTTTTTGTTAAAAAGTTTGAAGTATTAATGGGATATGAGGATAATAACTTTATATTGTCTGATGAAAATGTTCTTTATTTTCACCTATCTCATAAAACAGACAAGAATTTTTTATACTATCCATCTGTAGAGTCTGATGAATTTATTTGGAAATATTTGTCTAACTCGAATTTACTTAAAAATTTAAATGATTTTAATCTCAGTGATATTGATCAGGTTAAGTTTCTAGAGAAAGCAACCAGTGAAGGTATTTTTGATGAAAAAGATCTATTAAACTTGTACAAAAAATTCCAATTTGAGATTGATGACCTTATTAATTATGAAGACGCATTAAAAAACTTGCCAGATTATGAAGGAAGAGCTCTGATGTATCAGAGGTTTTTACTAACAGATAATCTTGAAAATAAACTTTCATTATTATCAAAATTGAATAATTCCTTTGAAAACTCAAATTTTAAAAAATCATTTGACGATGAATTATCTAAGTTGTTAAAAAAAATGGATAAAAATGAAATTCCTTTAAAGTTTTCTGAATTCTACCAAACTAATTTAATTACTGAAGAAAAAAGAAAAAATAAAATTAAGTTTAATAATGAAGTTTTTCATCAATCAAAAGTATTAAATTATTTTTTGAATAAGCAAAGTTTACCTAAAACACAAAAATTGACTGACAATTTGTTGTCAAAGATGAAAAAAGATAAAAATTACTCCTTCGACTTTAAAGATATTCTATTACTACAATCATTGAGATCAGATGGAATTCAAATAGATCAAATTGATGAGCTCTCTCAATATAAATCTGAATTAAATTCAGAAATTGACAAAATGATAGAGAATAAGGAGTCGGGCATGATACTATTAAAATTAGTTGAGATTATTGGTGAAAAAGAATTGAACGAATTAAACAGTGAGTCACTAAATTTTGTAATTGAAATTATGAATAGAACAAAATTAATTAGCCTGAGAAATGAACTATTGTTGGAAATTCTTCCATTAAAAGTTTAAAATACTTCAATCAATCATGACAATAAAAAAAATTATAACTGAGCCTAACAAGATTTTAAGACAAATCTCAAAACCCGTATCAATAGTGGGTAATGAAGAAAGAAAGTTAATGGATGACATGTTGGAAACAATGTATGCAGCTAATGGTATTGGATTAGCAGCAATTCAAATTGGCATTCCTAAAAGGATTATAGTGATGGATATTTCAAAGGATGGAAAGAAAAATCCAATGTATTTTGTAAACCCTATAATTGAAAACAAAGATAAAGAAAAAACAACATATGAAGAGGGATGTTTGTCTGTCCCAGATTATTTTGCAGAAGTTGACAGACCAAAATATTGTGAGGTTAAATATTTAGATTATAATGGAGAAAATAAAATTTTAGAAGCCGATGGCCTTCTTGCAACTTGTATACAACATGAAATGGATCATCTTGAAGGAATTTTATTTATAGATTACTTGTCAAAATTGAAAAAAACAATGATTGTTAAAAAATTATCAAAAAGAAAAAATCCTCCTGATAGAATTATTGTTTAATGAGCAAAAAAATTGCTTTCATGGGTACACCCACTATTTCTGGGCAAATACTCAAGTCATTGTACCAAAATGGTTTTGATATTGAGGTTGTTTATACTCAACCACCTGTAGCATCGAATAGAGGGCATAGATTAAATAAGTCACCTGTTCATATAATGGCTGAAATATTAAATATACCTGTTAGAACTCCAATTGTATTAGATAATACTGAAGAAAAAAATTTTCTTAAGAAACAAAATATAAGTTTGGGTATTGTTGTTGCCTACGGTCAAATTCTTAAAAAAGATATTTTAGAAATTCCAAAATATGGATGGATAAATATTCATTATTCACTTTTACCTAAATTAAGAGGTGCTGCTCCCATTCAAAGAGCTATTATGAACAGTGAGAAATCAACAGGTATTTCTATAATGAAAATTGATGAAGGTTTAGACTCTGGTCCCGTTTGTAATCAATATTCTATAAATATTTTAGAAAATGAAAATAGTGAGGATCTTTCTCAAAGATTAAGTAATTTAGCATCTGAAAAAATTCTACAAAATATCGATGATATATTGGATAATAAAGTTTCTTTTAAAGAGCAAGATCATAGTAAATCTACATATGCAAAAAAAATTAAAAAAGAAGAAGGAAAAATAAATTGGGAGGATAGTAATTTAAAAATCATAGGAAAAATTAATGGCCTATATCCTAATCCAGGAGGTTGGTTTGAATTTAAAGGTGAAAGATATAAGATACTAAAAGCAGAAAAATCAATTTTAAGTGGAAAATCAGGATATGTATTATCAGATAATTTTGAAATTGGTTGTGGTGAAAATTCAATAAAGGTCATTGAGATACAAAGACAAGGTAAAACAGTTCAAAAAACTAAGGAATTTCTGCGTGGTAGCCAAATTACAAAAGGCACAGATTTAAATTAAACATGTTCAGATATCAAATTCTAATAGAATATGTGGGAACTTCTTTTATAGGATGGCAAGTACAAACAAAAGGTAAAACTATACAAGGATTAATTCAAAAAAAAATCTCATATCTTTTAAATGAAAAAATTACACTTATTGGTTCAGGAAGAACAGATACCGGTGTTCATGCAATTGAGCAATCTGCACATTTTGATGTCACTGAAAAAATCCAAAATTTAAATAAATTTTTAAAATCAATTAATTATTTTTTAAATAAATACGAAATAGCCATTTTAAAAATAAAAAGAAAAAATTTGAAATTTCATGCACGTTTTTCTGCGAAAGAAAGAATTTATAAATATGTTATTTTCAACCAATTAAGTAAACCAATCCTTCAAAATAAGCGAGGATGGTTTGTTATTAAAAATCTCGAATTAGAGATAATGAAAAAAGCAGCAAAAAAGTTAATTGGAACTCATGATTTTTCAACTTTTAGAGCATCTGGATGTAATTCAAAAAGCCCAATAAGGTCTATTAAATCAGTTAAAATAAAAAAGACAAAAAACAAAATTGAGTTAGAGTTTAGATCTCAATCATTTTTAAAACAACAAGTTAGATCAATGGTTGGTTGTTTAAAATATATTGGTGAAGAAAAGTGGACATTAAAAAAATTTATAAGTGTTATTAAATCCAAAAATAGAAATTTATGCGCACCGCCAGCACCCCCAGAAGGATTATTTTTGAAAAAAGTCTTATACTAATTTTTCCTATTGCCCATTGCGAATTTTTTATTAATTCTCCACCTTGATTCTGCTCTTACAATATAACCACAACAATTTTTTGACTTACATTTACAAGGAAATTGCTTGTAATCTTTGTCATAACCAAATCCATAGTCACAAGTTAATTCCTCACCTTTTTTAATATTTTTTATAGCCTTAACCCAAATTTTAAGTCCCTTACCATCGTAGTCACAATTATTTTCACAAGAGTGATTTATTAGACCAGCTGTATTCCATGGGAAATCTCCATCGAGATCATATCTTTTATTTATTGTAAACAAATATATTGGCTTACTGTTATCGTATTTATCAGAATTTTCAGTTTGTTTTTTTGTAATTAATTTTCCAATGTAATCTATTATTTTTTCACCTTCTTTTATATCTCTTGTGGCGTAAAGTCCTTTACCTTTTTTATCAATATCAGACTTTTTAATCTTATATAGTTTCATATATTTGTGTGTATTGATTAAAAAAATATTATCAATTAAATTCTATCAACGCATCAACATGTCTTTGGGTACTACTTTGTAATGCTTTAAGATCATAACCACCTTCAAGAATTGAAACAACCTTACCATTACAAAAAGATTTAGAATGTTCTAAAGTCCTTTTGGTAATTTTGTAAAAATCTTCTGTACTTAATCTCATTTGTGCTAACGGGTCGTCAATATGCGCATCAAAACCCGCAGAAAATAGCAAAAATTCAGGTTTAAACTGCTTTATCTTGTTTAAAACATTTTCATATGCATTTAAATATACTTCAGATGCTGTTCCAGCTTCTAGTGGAATATTCAATACATTATTAAATTTTCCATTTTCTTTATGTGAACCTGAGCCGGGGTAATAAGGGTATTGGTGGGTAGAAACATACAATACCTTTTCATTATCATAAAAAATATCTTGAGTTCCATTACCATGGTGAACATCAAAATCAATTATTGCAATTTTTTTGTATTTATACTTTTCAATTAGATAATTAGCACCAACAGCTACATTATTATAAATACAAAATCCCATGGCTTTATTTTTTTCCGCATGATGGCCCGGAGGTCTTACAGCACAAAAAGCGTTTTTGAATTCTTTGTTTTGTACCCCATCTATTGCTGTAATAATTGAACCGACTGCATCTTTAGTAGCATCTTTGCTACCAGGGGAAATAATTGTATCACCATCTAAAAATACTAAACCTTTTTTTGGAAAAGACTGTTTAACATGATTAATATAATCTAATGAATGGGTTTTATTTAAAAAAAATTCATCAAACTCATTTGATTTTTTCCATATAAGATTTTTGTTATCTACTTTTTTAAAGTTATCAATTATAGCAGTAACTCTATCAATTTTTTCTGGATGACCATTTCCAGTATTATGGTTTTTATAAGAATCTGAAGTGATTAGACCAGTTTTCACTTAAAATAATTTTCTAATACTTTTGAATATATTAAACTCAATTTTTTTAAATCAATTAGTGAGACAGCCTCATCAACTTTATGCATAGTTTTTCCTACTAAGCCAAATTCTAAACAAGGAGCAATTTTCCTAATGAACCTTGCATCTGACGTGCCCCCAGTAGTTGAAAGTTTAGGTTTTATTTTAGTAACTTTTTTAATAACATCTTGTATCATAAATGTTGTACTATTAGGCTTTGTAAGAAAAGCTTCACCTGAAACACTGAAATCAATTTTATATTTAGATTTAGTTTTATTACATACTTTTTTTAAAATTTTATTAATCTTTTTTTTAATGGAATTTGAAGTATGCATATTATTAAATCTTATATTAAACGAAGCACACGCAAGACCTGGAATTACATTATCTGCAGTATTATTTATATTAATTTTTGTAATTTCAAGATTTGTCGGTTGAAAATCCTTTGTGCCTTTGTCAAATCGTAAATCTTTTAGTTCTTTAAGTATTCTAACTAGAGCAGTCGAAGGGTTATTTGCTCTATGAGGATATGCTACATGCCCTTGAATTCCTGTGACTGTTAATCGACCATTCATACTCCCTCTACGACCAATTTTAATCATTTCTCCTAATTTATTTGGATTAGTTGGCTCTCCAACCAAGCAAAAATCTATTTTCTCTCTTTTCTTCATTAAATAGTTCACAACTTTATTGGTTCCATTAATGGCAACACCTTCCTCATCTCCAGTAATTAAAAGACTTATCGATCCTTTAAATCCTCTATTTTTTTCAACAAAAACACTTGTAGCTGATACAAAAGCAGCTACAGAGCTTTTCATGTCATTTGCACCCCTTCCGATTAAATGTCCTTTTTTAATTGATGGTTTAAACGGATTTACTGTCCAATCTCTTAAATTTCCAGCAGGAACAACATCAAGATGTCCCGCATAACAAAAATTAGGACTTTTATTCCCTAATCTCGCATATAGATTTTTGACCGGTGCATTTCCTTTTTCTTTAAACTCCAGAATTTTAGTTTTAAATCCAAGTTTTTTTAATTTTTTTTCCAAAAATTTCATTATTCCCGCATCTATAGGGGTCACAGTTGGAAATCTAATTAGCTCTTTTGCTAATTGAAGTTCATTTATAATTTTCATCAAAACTATTCTCTCAAGAGATCGTTAATAGAAGTTTTGGATCTTGTTTTCTCATCTACTTGCTTAATTATTACAGCACAATATAGTGAGGGTGCAGCTGGGTTATTTTTATCAGGAAGTGAACCTGGAACTACAACCGAATAAGGAGGAATTTTTCCATAAGTAATTTCTCCAGTCTTCCTATTAACAATTTTAGTAGATTGTCCTATATACATTCCCATACTCAGGACGGATCCTTCACCTACAATTACACCTTCTACAACTTCAGACATTGCACCTAAAAAAACATTATCTTCAATAATAGTTGGTAAAGCTTGTGCAGGTTCTAAAACTCCACCCACACCTGAACCAGCAGAGATATGACAATTTTTTCCAATTTGGCTACAGCTTCCTGCTCTTGCAAATGTATCAATCATTGTTCCTTCGTCTATGTATGCCCCAATGTTAACGTAGCATGGCATTAAAACTGCATTCTTACCAACAAAACTTCCTTTTCTTACTGGTGAGTTAGGCACCATTCTAAAACCCGCTTTTTCATGATCATCTTTTGTCCATCCAGCAGTTTTACCCTTTAGTAAGTGAGCTTTGTCATACCAGCTACTATATGGACCATTCAAATTTTCCATTGGATATAATCTAAAACTTAACATGATTGCTTTTTTCAAATGTTGATGAGTTATCCATTCACCATTTATTTTTTCAGCAACTCGTGATTTTCCACAATCTAAATCTTCAATAACTTGATTTATGGTATCTTTTAAAGACTGATCTGAAGAGGGGTTTATTTCATCCCTTTTTTCCCAAGCTTCATTTATTACATTTTCTACACTCATAATTTATGAGTTTTTTAATAACCTTATTTCTTTTAAAAATAAAGAGAGATTTTCTATTTTATAGTCAATATAGTCTTTATCAGATTCTTTTTTGCCCCAATATTCATTATTGATTAGCCAAACAGTTGTAGCTCCTCTTTCTTTTCCAATTGACAAGTTTTTTGCAATATCTTCAATATAAATTGTTTCTGTTGGGTCAATATCAAATTTTTTTACCATCAGATCGAATGCTTTTGCTGCAGGTTTTGGGCTATATTCCGCGTCAACTATATCAAATACATCCTCAAATAGATCATCAATCCCTAAATGTTTAGTTATATTACTAACATGCTCACTAGAACCATTGGTAAAAACGAACTTTCTTAAATCCAACTTTTCTATTTCACCTCTCAAAACTAAATCCTTTTCCATAAAAGATAGGTCAATGTCATGAACAAAATTTAAAAACTCTTTAGGAGGAATATCGTGATGTATCATTAATCCATTTAGACTTGTATTATATTTATGAAAGTAGTCAGTTTGTAATTTTTTAGCTTCGACCAAGTTAATTTTTAATTTTTCAGAAATGTATAGCGTCATTCTTTTACTTACTTGACCAAATACAGATTCTAAATCCTGATAAAGGACACCATCACAATCAAATAAAATATTTTTTATATTTTTCATTTTCTTATTAATGTGCCAGCACCTTTATCTGAGAATAATTCAAAAAGAATTGAATGTTTTTTTCTTCCATCAATAATTCCGACACCAGTAACTCCATTCATTATTGCATCTAAGCAGGTATTAATTTTAGGTATCATGCCCTCTGTTATTATTTCATTTTTTATCATCTCTAAAATTTCAGATGACGTAATTTCCTCAATAAGCTTTTTTTCTTTATCAAGTACACCTTCAACATTGGTCATTAATAACAATCTTCTACATTTCAAAGATTTAGCTATAGCACCAGCAGCTGTATCTCCGTTAATATTATAAGTTTGATTATTTTTACCTTTTCCTAAAGGTGATATAATTGGAACTGAATTTGATTTAATTATATCTTTTATAATATTTATACTTATTTTATTTGGCTTTCCAACAAATCCAAGTTCCTCTGCCTCTGGAATAATCTCAATAACATTATTTTTTTTTGTGTTTATCGAAACTGCATTTGATCCTTTTTCAATTAAAGATTTAACAATGTCCTCGTTAAAATCAATGAGGACATCCTCAACTATATTAATAATTTTTTCATCCGTAACCCTTAAACCTCTAATAAATTTTGATTGAATATTTGATTTGTCTAACTCTCTTTTAATTCTAGGGCCACCTCCATGGACTATTATTATTGATAATCCTAACTTATTTAGAATACTTATATCTGAAATAAAATTGTTAAAAATATTTCTATCAATAAAAACGTTTCCTCCATATTTAATAACTATTAATTCATTTTTGTATTTATCTATGTATTTTTTAACCTCTTCGATGGAAGGACCATCTTTTGGTACTATTTTTTCTATTTCCATTTCTATTAAACAGTTTTGACAGTCGTTCTTTTGATTATTATGTACTGTTGTGCCATTGTTAATATGTTATTTATAGTCCAGTAAATAACTAGTCCTGCTGGGAAAGGAGCTAGTATTACAGTTAAAAATAATGGAAAGAACATAAATATTTTTGCTTGAACAGGGTCGGGAGGCGTTGGATTTAGTTTTTGCTGCATCCACATTGAAACACCCATCAAGCACGGCCATACACCTATCAGTAAAAAAGAAGGGGGATCCCATGGAATTAGTCCAAATAAATTAAATATGGATGTAGGATCTCTTTCACTTAAATCTTTTATCCAACCAAAAAATGGCTGATGTCTCATCTCAATTGTTACAAATAAAACCTTATAAATTGCAAAGAAAAAAGGTATCTGTATAAAAATTGGAAGACACCCACTTATTGGATTAACTTTCTCTCTTTTGTATAATGCCATCATCTCTTGTTGAAGTTTCATTTTATCCTCTTTATGCAACTCTTTTAGTCTTGTCATTTCTGGCTGAAGAACTTTCATTTTAGCCATGGACCTAAATGAGTAATTTGCAAGTGGAAAAAATGCTAATCTTATACAAGCAGTTATCATTATAATTGCTATTCCAAAATTGCCAGCTAGATTAAAGAAATATTGAATTGCAAAGAATAAAGGTTTTACAATAAAGTAAAACCATCCCCAATCAATTGCTAAATCAAACTTATTAATATTTTCACTCTCAGCATATCCATCAATAACGTTTACTTCTTTTGCAGCAATTATTACTCTAATTGAGTTGCTTTTTGTCTCGTTTGCACCAACTTCTGTTGCATTCGTCTCAATAAAATTTGCTCTAAATTTATTTTTGTAATCAAAATCAGATCTAAAACTTTTATCTTTTTCGGGTACAAGACTTGTAAGCCAATATTTATCAGTGATACCTAGCCACCCAGATTGTGCATTTTTAGAATATTTTTTTTCCTCGATATCATCATAATCTTCTTCAACTAATTGATCATCAAAAACTCCAATTAAACCCTCATGCAAAATATAAAAATTAGTTACATCAGGGGCTACATTTCTAATAATTTGTCCATATGGATAAAAGTTATAAGTTTTATCCGAACTATTAATTATTGTTTGTTTGATGTTAAAAAGATATTGATTGTCTATGCTTATTTCCTTTAAGAATTTAATATTTTGACTGTTAGTCCAACTTAATTTTACTGGGGAATTAGGTGTAAGTTTGTTATTTCCTTCAATATTCCATAAAGATTTTGAATTTGGCAAGTCAATGTTTTTACTAGTTGTTGCCCAACCAGTCTCTACATAATATCCATTATTAGACTGTTTAGGATTTAATAAGATTACATTATCATCTCCATTTAAGGTATTTGTATAATTTTTAAAAGTTAAGTCGTCTATTGAAGACCCAATTAATGAAATTGAGCCTTTAATTTTGTCATTTTCAAAAAAAACTCTTTCATTTTCTTTTAAAGCATCATTTCTAGATATTTTAATTGTTTCTTCGTCCTGAACTAATGATGGTGCATCCGTTGAAGAATTTTCACTGGTAGTATTTTTGTCATTTGAAATATCTTTTTGGTCTACTACTGCTGGAGCAAAAAATAGACTATAAAGTATTATTACGGCTGCACTCAGAGATATTGCGGCAATTACATTTTTTGTATCCATAAATTACTTTTTCTTTTTAACTGGATCAAATCCTTCTCCACCACCCAAAATTTTTATCGGATGACAACTAAGTATTCTTTTAAATCCATTAATACTTCCTTTTAAAATTCCATTTTCTTTTATGTTTTCAATAAAATAATCAGAACATGTTGGAAGATATCTACAATTATTTCCTAGATATGGAGATATAATTATTTGATAAAGCCTTATCATCTTGATCATTAAAAATTTAATAGTATTGGTCATTTAATTTTTTTAAATTCTTCTAGTGTTGAGTTTTTTATTTTTTCATAAGGATCTTTGCTAACAGATATTCTTGCGATCAATAAATAACAGTAATTAAGATTAATGTTAATTGATTTCACAGCTTCGTTCATAATATTTCTTAGTCTTCTTTTAATTCTGTTTCTTGTTACTGCATTTCCAATTTTCTTTTTGGCTACAAAACTAATATTTAATCTATTATTATTTTTATCAGAAAGTTTTTTAAAGAAAATTGTTAAGTATTTGTTAGAAATTTTTTTTCCGCTCAGAATAGACTTAAAATCCTCGTTTTTAGAAAGGCTAACAATCTTGTTTTTCATTAAGCGTTTGTTAATTTTTTTCTTCCTTTGGCCCTTCTTCTTTTTAATACTTTTCTTCCACCCTTTGTTTTTTTTTTAGCTCTAAAGCCAACAGCCTTTTTTCTTTTTCTGTTACTTGGTTGATATGTACGTTTCATTGTTGTTAAATTAATGTTAAATTTCGGTAGTTATACAAATATATATATATAAGTACAGCGATTTTTAATAAGTTAAAAATCAATGAATAAAGAAAAAAAAATTAAACTATTTTTAGGCTCTGCCTACATTTTGATAGTATTTATTTTTTTATTGATTTTTTTTAACAACTTCTCCTTTCAGGATTTTTCAAGTTATGAATTAATAAGACAAAATAGAGAAGCTTTAGATAATATTAAAAATAGTAATATTTTTTTATCAAGTATTATTTTTTTAATAGGTACCATAATCTGGGTTCTCCTATTAGGCTTTGGATCGCCAGTATTTCTAGTTGGTGGTTTTATTTTTGGAAAGTGGTTAGGAACTTTACTCATAGTATTTGGATTATCTATTGGTGCAACATTTCTCTATATTTTTGCGAATTATTTTTTTAAAGATTTGGTTGAGGAAAAATTTTCGTCTCGATTTAGTAATTTGACTCAAAAGTTTAAAAAAAATGAGTTTGTTTTTTTTTTAATTTATAGATTTATAGGTGGTATTCCTTTTTTCATTTCAAATATTTTACCTACAATATTTAATGTTAAGGTTAGAAATTTCTTTCTAGGATCAATAATTGGTATGACCCCACAATTATTTGTTGGAGCATCTCTTGGTGCTGGTTTGAGTAAGATATTGGAGGAAAACTCTGAGGTACCAAGTATTTTAGAATTAATTTTTTCTCCTGATATTTATTTACCAATTCTGGGAATTATAGTTTTAGTTATAATTGGGCTTTTGTTAAAAAAAAATTTTTATACAAAATAATAGTGGTGCCCTCGACGAGAATCTAACTCGTAACTGACCCTTACCAAGGGCCTGTTTTAACATTAAAACTACAAGGGCATTTTTTAATGATAATTAGTGTATAAATTAAAATTTTTCAAATTATTGCCTTATTTTTTTTTAAAAATGGGTTATATCTATTTAAGGAAAATGTTATGGGAATTCACTATACATATGGAGCAAATAAAAATGCAAAGCTCATGGAGAAAAAAGCTAAAAGAGAGAAAAAGCTTGCAGAAAAAAGAGCAAAAAAACAGGTTAAAACTGGCCCAGTAAAAATTGAAGAAGACAAAACAATTCCTCTTGATCAGGTTATAACACTTGATCATCTTACAAATCCTGACAAAAAATAAATAATGAGTTCAAAAAAGAATAATTTTAGTAAACTTGAACTTGCTTTAAGAAAAAATTTAAAAAAAAGAAAAGAATTTCAAAAAAAAACTAAGAAAAAAAATAAATAATGTCAGTTCAATCTGATAAGTGGATTATACAAATGGCCAGAGAAAATGACATGATCTCTCCTTTTGAAGACAAACAAGTTAGAGGAGATAAAATATCATTTGGTGTCTCATCATATGGTTATGATGCGAGAGTTTCTGATGAATTTAAAATTTTTACCAACGTAAATTCCGAAATTGTAGATCCAAAAAATTTTAAATCTTCAAATTTTATTACAAAAAACTCATCTGAATGTATAATACCACCCAATTCATTCGTATTAGCAAGAACAGTAGAATACTTTAAGATTCCTAAAAATGTTTTGGTTATATGTTTAGGAAAATCTACATATGCAAGATGTGGAATAATTGTAAACGTCACACCTCTCGAACCAGGTTGGGAGGGACATGTAACATTAGAATTCTCTAATACAACACCGTTACCAGCAAAAATTTATGCCAATGAAGGAGTTGCTCAATTTGTTTTTATTAAGGGCAATGAGGATCCAGCTGTTTCATATGCAGATAGAAATGGTAAATATCAGGGTCAAAAGGGAGTTACACTTCCAAAAATATAAAAATGGACAAATTTATTGTTAAGGGTCCTTGTAAAATAAAGGGTGAAATTTCAATTTCAGGCTCAAAAAATGCTGCCTTACCAATTTTGGCATCGACAATTTTATTCGAAAAAGAAGTCATAGTAAAAAATTTACCTCGTGTGAAAGACATTGATACAATGATAAATCTTTTAAAATCTCTTGGTTCAGAAATAAAATTTAATAAAAATAGAAAAATTGTTAAAATAACAAAGAAAAAAAAGCAAAATTATTTTGCATCATATTCACTTGTTAGAACAATGAGAGCTGGAATATTAGTTTTAGGAGCACTTGTTGCCAAACATCAAAAGTCTATTACTTCTTTACCTGGTGGCTGCCTTATAGGGGCAAGACCTGTAAATTATCATTTGAATGCGCTTAAAAAACTTGGAATGAAATATGATATTAAGAAAGGCTATATTCATGCACATACGAAAAAAAAACTCAAAGGTGCAAAAATCAGATTTTCAAAAGTTAGTGTTGGAGCAACTGAAAATACAATTATAGCTGCATGTTTAGCAAATGGAATTTCTGTTCTTAGAAACTGCGCGATTGAACCAGAAATAATTGATTTAATAAATTTTTTAAAATCAGGTGGTGCTAAAATAAAATTTATAGGCAAACGTACTTTGAAGATAGTAGGCGTTAAATCTTTAGAAAGCACAAGTTATTCTGTGATGTCAGATAGAATAGAAACAGGAACTTTTTGTGTAGCAGCGTGCTTAACTGGAGGTAATCTTAAAATAAACAATTTTGATCCAAAAATTATTAAAACAGAATTATCATTACTAAAAAGAGTTGGAGCAAAAATTAAAGTAGCTAAAAAACAAATTCATATATCTGGTCCAAAAAAAATCAAAAACTTAACTAATTTAGTTACTAAAGAATATCCAAACTTTCCCACAGATTTACAAGCACAGTTTATGGTTCTACTTTGTAAGGCTAAAGGTAAAAGTTCAATAACTGAAAGTATTTTCGAAAATAGATTTATGCATGTAGCTGAATTAAGAAGATTAGGTGCTGAGATTATAATAAAAAAAAATAAGGCATTTATTTCAGGTGATACTAACTTTCAAGCTGCTGAATTAATGTCTAGTGACTTAAGAGCTTCGGTTGCATTAGTTTTAGCTGCAATAGTTGCCACAGGTTCGTCTACAATTAACAGAATTTATCACCTTGATAGAGGATATGAAAATATAGAGAATAAGCTAAGAAAAGTCGGGGTAAACATTCGACGTGTTAATTGATGGAAAACCAGTATTTAAAAAAGATAATTGCACAAACTCCTGAAGATCTTCATATCATTTCAGCTTGCTGCTCTGAGGGTAAAGTAAATATTGACGATGTTAAATATTTAGCTTCTAACAAAATTTTCCTAATTTCAATAGCAAGATTTAGTAAAGAAGAGGAAAATAAAAATAAATTAATAAATAGTATTATCAAATTTGAATTTATTAATTCGTCAAAATCTAAGAATATAGACCAAAATGACACTAATTTAACATTAGAACTATTAACAATTGATATTTTTAAGAAAGGGGAGAATTTTGAAATAACTATGTTATTTTCGAAAAATAGAATTATAACTCTTGCCGCTGAAGTAATTGAAGTGACACTAGAGGATCAAAAAATAGCAAATGATAAAAATAATTAATTGTAATAAAAAAAATTACTTAAATATTTTAACAAAATTTTTAGATCTAAGAAGGTCTGAAAAAAGAAATGAAAATAAAATAATATCTAAAATTTTAAAAGATATTAAGAACAATAAAAATAAAAGTCTTTTAAAATATGAGAAAAAATTTAGTAAAAATAGTCAAATTAAGCCAAGTATTAATCAAATTAATAAAGCAATCAAATCTTTAGACCCCAAGATTAAAAGAGCTATAGATTTTGCTTACATACGGATACTCAAATTTCATTCTTTACAAAAAACTACAGATATCTTTTATAAAGATAATCTTAACAATAAAATTGAGTATAAATATTTACCAATTCAATCGGTTGGTATTTATGTCCCAGCAAACTTACCATCAACTCTATTGATGAATGCTATACCAGCAAAAATTGCAGGTGTTAAAAGAATTGTACTAGCAAATCCAAAAAATAATGGAAAATTAAATCCTGCAGTTTTATATGCAGCAAAAAAATTAGGAATTAATGAAATTTATTCAATGGGAGGAGCACAAGCTATAGGTAGTTTGGCTTACATTCAAAAAGTAAATAAAATTGTTGGACCAGGCAATATCTTTGTTGCTGGAGCTAAAAGACAAGTTTTTGGAGATGTAGGTATTGAAGGAATGGTTGCTGGCCCATCTGAAATAACAATATTAGCAGATAGCAAAACTAATTTAAATGAAGTTACTACATCTATGATTGGTCAAGCCGAACATGATTCAAATTCTCAATGTATATTGATAACTAAAAATTCTAATTTGATTAACAAATTTAAGAAAGATTTAGAATTAAAATTAAAACAGATACCAAGACAAAGTATTGCCACTAAAAGTATAAAAAGAAATGGACTAATTTTAAAAGTATATAATGATAGACAAATTATTGATGCAATTAATGAGATAGCTCCTGAACACTTAGAAATAAATGTCGGCAATTATAAAAAGTATAAAGATAAAATTGTTAATGCAGGAAGTATTTGTATAGGAAAATATTCTCCTATGGCATTAAGCGACTATGCTGTTGGGACAAATCATGTATTACCAACTAATGCGTCAGCTAAATTTTCATCAGGGTTAAGTTTAAGTGAATTTTATAAAAAAATTAGCCTTATAACTCTCTCAAAAAAAGGTGTTGAGAAAATAGGAGAATACGCTACACATCTCGCTGAGTATGAAGAATTAAAAGGTCATGCTTTGAGTATAAAATCTAGAATAAATAAGGAGTAACAAAATTTGTCAAAACAAGATTTATTGGAATTTAAAGGTAAAGTGATCGATTTATTGCCTAATGCGATGTTCCGAGTAAAGCTTGAAAATAATCATATTGTTACAGCTCACACAGCTGGAAAGTTGAGGAAGAATAGGATTAGAGTTCTTCAAGGTGATAATGTAACAGTGGAGGTAACACCTTATGATTTGACAAAAGGAAGAATTATTTTTAGGTTTTAAATAATGGCTTCGTAGCTCAGTTGGTAGAGCAGAGCCCTGAAAAGGCTTGTGTCGCTGGTTCGAGTCCCGCCGAAGCCACCATTTAAGAAATAAAACCTTGTAGCAAAAATGCTTGCATTCAATTTTAAAATCTAATAACTATCCCGCTAGCTGAAGTTTAGCTAAGTTTAATATAATAAAGAAAGAGTAAAAGAAAAGTATGAGTACATTAAAAGGAAAAGTAAAGTGGTTCAACGGTAAGAAGGGCTACGGGTTTATAGAAAGAGAAGACGGAGAAAAAGATTGTTTCGTTCATGCAAGCGCAGTTCGTGAAGCAGGACTTCGTTTTTTGAATGAGAACGACGCTGTAGAATTTGAAATTCAGGATGGAGACAAAGGTCCAAGCGCAGTGAATTTAAAGAAAACTTCTTAAAATTTATTTCATTTAAAATTTTGTATAGGAATAAAAGTAGGTAAACCCTATGAATATTCCTATACAATACATACTTGCATTTTAAGTCTAAAATGCTATTTAACCTCCATGATTAAAAATAGTAAAAATTTCGTATCTCACAAAAGACATCATTTTCATGCTGGCTTGCAGCTAGCTATTTAACTATTTTAAAATTTAAATTTAACTCTAATTAGTATAAAACAACAACAGGCCCTGGTGGTGAAATGGTTATCACGAAAGTTTGTGGAACTTTAGTTTTTGGTTCAATTCCAAGCCAGGGTACCAAAAAATGAATAAAGAAAATAAATTAATACCTGGGTTGCCCTCAGGATTTGAAGATCGTTGGGATAAAAAACTTCTTCTCAAAAAAAAGCTGTTAACAGTAATTGAGAATAATTTTATTAAGTATGGTGCTGAACCACTCGAAACACCATCGTTCGAAATAAGTGAAAATATAGGATCTTTTATAGCAGAAGATGAAGCTAATCCTATGTCTGATGTATTTTCATTTAAAGATGGAGATAAAAGTATTACTCTTCGATATGACTTATCTAGTCCTCTAGCAAGATTTGTTGCTCAAAATAATCAAGAATTACCATCAATTTATAAAAGGTATGCTATTCAAAATGTATTTCGTAACGAAAAGGCAGGCAATGGAAGATATAGAGAATTTCTGCAGGCAGATTTTGATATTGTAGGAAATGTTAGTTCATCACAAGCTAACGCTGAACTTTGTAATTTAATTTCAGCAACACTTTTAGAATGTGGATTAAAGAAAGATCAGTTTACGATCAATGTAAGTAACAGAAAAATTGTTCAAGGTTTACTAGATGAATTACAAATAACTAAGGAAAAACAATTAAAAGTTATTAGGGCAATTGATAAACTTGATAAGCCTGGATTTGGAATAAAAGGTGTAGAAGACCTTTTGAGAAAGGAAAGAAAAGATACTAGTGGTGCTATAACAAAAGGTGCAGACTTAAATGATAAGCAGGTTTCTAAAATATTAGATTATTTAAAAATTAAAGATTTAAATGAACTGAAACAAAATCTAAAAAATTCATTATCGCAAGAAGGAATCAAGGAATTAGAAGACTTTTTTGAGGTCCTTGGATATGGATTAAACTTAGATCAAGTCAAAACCAACTTCACAATTGTCAGAGGCTTAGCGTATTATTCTGATTTTATAGTTGAAACTAATTTAAATTTTAAAGTTACAAATAGTAAAGGTAAAGAGGTAGATATTGGTAGTATTTGTTCAGGTGGAGCTTATGCAAAACTTATATCAAGATTTAAAGGAGTTGATATTCCGGGTACAGGTATAAGTTTTGGTGTAGATAGACTTTTGTTTGCATTAATGCAATTAGATCAGTTTCAATTAGACGAACAAAAACCAGTTTTAGTATGTGTGATGGATCAAAAATACTTAAAAAACTACTACGAAATTTTAGATCTTTTAAGACAAAACAATATTAATTCAGAAATATTTTTAGATACTAAAAAAAATCTTGGTAAGCAGCTTACTTTTGCTAACAAACGCCAATTACCAGTTGCAGTAATCTGTGGAGAAAATGAATTTAAAGATAATACAGTGACCATTAAAAATTTAAAAGGTGCAAAGGGTGAGAACAACAAAACAATTCCTATGAAAGATTTAATCGATGAAGTCAAAAAACTTATCTGAAAATATACTCAAATCTTTAAAATCAAGTGGATTTGATTACATAGATTTAGATACAGTAATTCCAACCAATTTAATTCTTGAGAGATCTGGGGAGTCATTTAGAAGTTTAATTTTTTCATTTATAGATCAGAATGGAAAGGAAATTTGTTTAAGACCTGACTTAACTATTGCCTCTTGTATCAAATATCTTAATCAAAAAAAAAAGAGTTATTCAAAAGTATATTATAATGGTCAAGCTTTCAGAAAAGTTCAGAAAAAAAATGACAAAATTATAAGAGATCAGATAGGTTTTGAGATCATAGGATCAAAAGATGAAAAGAGAGATGACAGGCAAATAATAAATACTGGTATTAAAGTTTTAAATAAATTTAGATATAAGTCTGGGAGTATAACAATTGGAAATGTAGAAATTTTTCACTTGTTGATAAACAAATTAGATATTCCAAAAAGGTGGAAACTTAGATTGCAAAGACATTTTTGGAGAGAAAGTTATTTTAATGAATTATTGAGACGACTAGAGACAAATTCAGATGTTGATGAAACTATCGTTGAGTTGGATAAAAAAAGATTTTTTAAAATGTTTAAACAAAACCAAAACAGAAATATAGCAGGACGTTCCTTAAGAGAAATATTAATCAGATTTGATAATAAAATTAAAGATCCTAGAAGACAAATAAAAGGTCAAAATGTAGTAAAGATTATAAGGGAATACTTAAAAATTAACTGCAAAATGAGTAACGCAGCAACTATTCTTAATGCTTTTTTTAAAAAAAATAAAATTAATCTAACTGTTGGAAAAAATTATTTTCCAATCGCAAAAGATAAGGTTTCAAAATTAAATGTAAATTTTTCATCTTCTTTTGGAAGACATTTGGAATATTACACTGGGATGGTATTTAAAATTACGATAAATTCAAACTCTAGAAAAATTCAAGTTAATGGAGGTCGTTATGACAATCTTATTTCTGATTTAGGATCTTCAAAAAAAATCCCAGCAGTTGGAGGCGCAATAAGTTTAAATGATTAAAATTGGTATTCCAAGCAAGGGTCGATTAAGAAAGGATACCTTAAATATATTTAAAAGTAAAAAGCTAAGAATTCTATCAGAAAGAGGCGATAGGGATCTCTTTGGATATATTAAAGGAAATAAAAATATTAAAATTATTTATCTTCATGCGAGAGAGATCATAGAAAGATTGGGTGATGGATCTCTAGATATTGGTTTTTCAGGATATGATTTATTAAAAGAGGGTGAATTAAATATACAAAACAAAGTCACTATTGCTAAAAAGTTAGAGTATGGACATGCAACTTTAGTATTAGCTGTGCCAGACGAGTGGATTGATATTCAGACACTAGCTGATTTAGAGGAAATTTCATTTGATTTTAAAGATAAAAAGAAAAGTAGAATGAGAGTTGCAACAAAATATCCAAATCTAACTAGAGAGTTTTTATTCTCAAAAGGTGTAACTCAATTTAAATTAGTCCCATCTCTTGGGGCAACAGAGGTATATCCATTTACTGGTTCATCAGAAATTTTATCAGATATAACTAGTACAGGTGAAACTTTACGTGCGAATAATTTAAGAGTCTTAAAAGATGGAAATATTCTTAAAAGTACTGCAATTTTAATGTTTAATAAAAAATTGAGTAACAAAAAAGGTTTGAAGAAAATTTTAAACTTGCTTAGCTCTTAACTCTCACTATTATCTTAAATTTATGGATACGATTCTATTGATAATCTTACTTTTATTGCTTGGTGCAACTCTAGGAGTTTTATACCTAAATTTAAGGACAAAACCCAAAGAAGAGACTGAGAATAAAGAAGTTGAGGAAATAGCAAATTTAAAGTCAGAAATCGTTTCTTTAAAAGAAACTTTAAATAATACTATTAATAATTCATTAGGCTCAATGTCTACTTCATTTAATAATCTTTCTACAGGTGTCACTAAAGATATGACAGAAGCTTTAACTAAAGTAGATGAAAAAGTTGGTAATTTTAACCAACAAGTACAGTTATTGAATCAGAGCCAAGAGGGTATTAGTAAAATTTTAGCAGGGGTTAAAAAATATGGAACACTTGCTGAATTTAGTTTGGATGCTTTAATTAAAGATTTATTACCAGCCTCTCAATTCATGACTAATGTTAAAATGAAAGAGGATACAAGTGAAAACGTTGAATTTGCAATTAAACTTCAAGGTGATGTCATGGTTCCACTAGACTCCCATTTCCCAGTTGAAAAATTTAAGGCAATTACTGATGGTTATGATTCAGATGATAAACGAGCTGTTGCGGATGCAAGAGCAAAATTAGCATCAGCCTTCAAAACTAAAGCTAAAAGTGTAAATGAAAAATACATAGTCCCACCAAAAACTACCGATTTTGCTATCGTTTATGCACCAACTGAGAGTTTATATAAAGAATTGACTGAGTATCAAGATCCAAGCACAAAAGAATTATTAACTCAAGAATTAATGAGGAAACACAAAATTGTAATTTGTGGACCAAACACTTTATCTGCTTACCTGCAGTCTTTGCACATGGGTTTTCAATCGCTCAAAGTCCAAAAGGGAGCAACTGAAATATATACTCATTTAAAAACTATTAGCACACGGTTTTCAAGACACTTTGACAATATTATAGTCTTGAATAAAAAACTAGAAGAGGCAATTGCTGTTGTTAATAAGTTTGGAATGGATGCAAGATCTATTACGAGAACTTTGGAAAACATAAAAGATCCAGAGCAGTTCGAAAAAGCTCTTAAAACAGACAATGTAGAAAAACTTGAAGATCTTCCTAGACAAGCCAAAAAATAAATTTAATTTAAATTTAATTTCTCATATAAGAAATGCATGAAATGGAAAAATAAATTTAATTATCCAAAGTCCACAAGGTCAATTGAGGATGGTTATAGGAAATACTTTTTAGGAGAGGAAAAACTTCCAAGCGTAACAACAATTTTAAGCGCTACCAAATCTGAGGAAGAAAAAGCTGCTTTAGCGAACTGGAGGGAAAGGGTAGGCTTTAAAGAAGCTAATAGAATTAAAACAGAAGCATCTTCAAGAGGTACATCAATGCACTCATATATAGAGGATTACTTAAGAGGACGTATCAATGAAAGTTTTTTTGAAAGTAATGAACAATATAAAAATATGGCCAAAGAAATAATTGAAAATGGTATAGATAATAAATTAGATGAAATTTATGGAATTGAAGAAACGTTGTATTATCCTGAACAATATGCAGGCACAGCTGACTTAATTGGTGTTTATCAGGGAAATGATGTTGTAATCGATTTTAAACAAAGTAATAAACCGAAAAAAACAGATTATATTCAAGATTATTTTTTACAACTTGGAGCATATACTCTAGCTCATGACGTTGTTTATGGAACAAAGATGAAAGCTGGGATAATTTTACTTTGTACAAAAGATATTTTGTTTCAGGAATTTAAAATAGAAGGTGCAGAATTAGAGATGTATCAAAATTTATTCTTAGGCAGAGTCAAAAAATTTTATGAGATGAATAATATAGCTTGACTTTAACAGACCATTTCATAGAAGAGATAAAACTAACTAGAAGCTACTTGTTTAGATGCAACGGTTTAGTCCTAAAAAACTTTCCAAAAACCCATCAAAACTTAGCTAATTTAAGGTTAAAAATATGAATTTAGCAATTTGGGATATAGAATCATCAAGTGCGAGTACTGATTTCGGTAGCATAATAGAAATCGGAGGAATTTTAGTAGATGAAAACTTCAAAGAGAAAGACCGATTTAATTTAAGGTGCAGTCTGCCTGAAGGGGAAATATTTCAGGCTATGGCCTTAATAGTCAACAAGACATCGATAAAACAACTTACTCAAACAAACCTAAGTCATTATCAAATGTTGGGGGAAGTTGAAAAAATTTTTAAAAAATGGAGTCCTGCAATATTTTTAGGTTGGAGTAGCCTTAATTTTGATGAAGAGATGATAAGGAAAGAGTTTTTTAAAAATATTAGATATCCTTATATTACTAATGCAGCGCCCAATAAAAGACATGATGGTATAAACATTGCAAGAGCTGCTTATGCAGTTGATCCTACAATTCTAGAAACAGAAATTAATGAAAAAAACAATCCTGTATTTAAACTAGCATCTTTAGCTCAAATGCAAGGAATTGATGCAAGTGATGCTCACTCGGCACTTGCTGATGCCGAATTAACTGCAAAAATTTTAAATATTGTTAAAAAAAAACAAGAGCATACTTGGGACTTATTCTTAAGAACCGCAAATAAATCAGATACAGAAACTATAATGAAAAAGGGAGAAGTGGTAACTCTAAACGAATATTATTATGGTAAATCCAGACTTCATTTAGTTGTACCACTACACCCAAAATATTGTATGCACCCAATTTACCAAGGATGGTATTATTCCATAGATTTAAGAACTGAAATCCAGCCTTTAATAAATAAATCAATAAATGAATTAAAAACAGAGATGAAAAAATCTCCAAAATTTTTAAGAACTATACGCGCAAACAAAGCACCTATTATAATTGATGGAAAGTATGGAATGAATGTAGAACCTTATAACAAACTTGATAAAAACGTAATTAAAAAAAGAGCAGAATTTGTTCAAAATAATGAACAGTTTTCTCAAAATATTTTAACAGCTTTAAGAGAAGTAGCAGAGGAAAAAGAACAATCGAAATCTCAAGAAGATATTTATGCAGAAGAAAGTATTTATACAAAATTTACTTCAAACAAAGATACTGCTCTTTTCCCAACTTGGCATGCAGCACCATGGAAAGAAAAATTAAATTTATTAGATAAATTTGATGATGATAGATTAGTTGGATTTGGTAAAAAAATAATATTTCAGGAGGCCCCAGAAGTTTTACCAGAGTCAATGTATAAATCTATCAGAAGAGAAATTGCAAAAAGAATATTAAGTGAAAGAAAAGAGAAATGGTGGACAATACCTACTTTATATAATGAAATTGATACTTTAAGAGAGAAATATACTAATGAAAATGACAACGAGAAATTAGCTCTCTTAGATGAATTTAATACCTATGCAATGTCTATTCAAAAAAAATACGAGAATGTTTGATGTATAAAATTAAATTTACGCATTTTTAACTATTGAATAAATAAAATTAATTTATATAAAACGTATATGGCAACAGTAAAATCTACAGACGAAAGCTTTGATCAATTAGTTAAAGATAATAAGATATTAATTTGTGATTTTTGGGCAGAATGGTGTGGTCCATGCCATATGGTGGCTCCCAGCCTAGAAGAAATCTCAAATGAAATGTCTGACCAATTATCTGTAGCTAAACATAATATTGATGAAGAGCCAAATACGCCAACAAAATATGGTGTTCGAGGAATTCCTACTATGATTTTGATGAAAGATGGAAATCATGTTTCAACTAAGGTCGGAGCGGTTCCAAAAAGTGAAATTGTTTCTTGGATAAAAGAAAATATCTAATTTAAGCTTAAAATTTCTCCAGCAAGATATAGCGAACCAACACACAGTATTATAGTGTTTTCATTTTTTGATAGCGATTTTATACTTTCTTCAATGCCATTAGAAAGTTTTAGATTTAATTTTGAATTATCTAACTTTTTTTTAAAATCTTCCTTTGATATTGCTCCATCCTGATTAGGAATATCGATTAAAGTAATTGAATTTACTATATTTTCAAAAGCTTTTATAAATTCTACATGCTCTTTGTCTTTCATCATACCTACGATAAGGTTTGCTTCTTCATTTTGATTTTTAACCCAATTAGCGATAGAAAGACTTGCGCTAATATTGTGACCACCATCTACTACAAGTTTATTATTTCCAGCAATATCTTTTAATTTGCCGGATTTTATCTCTTCAAGTCTCGCTTTTAATGAAATATTTTTGATACCATTTCTAATATATTCATCTTTAATATTAAAAATTTTTCTTGATGCAGCAATTGAGGTACTAATATTATAAAGCTGATGATCACCAAGAATACTTGGTTCAGGTAATACTAATTCTCCTAATCCATCTTGATATTGAATAAATCCATTTTCAGACTTTGCAATATTAAAGTCTTTTCCAAAATAATATTTATTAGAAGTATTTTTTTCTAAAGATTTATCTATTTTATCTCTTATTTCTTTATTTACTTGTTTATTAACAAATATATTTGAGTTTAAAAGCTTAGCTGTTTTTTCATATATTACCCCTTCAATTGATTTATTTTCAAGCCATTGAAAGTGATCATTATGAATGACACCAATGAGTGTCATTAAATTTTCCTTAAATACATTTGTACTATCAAATTGATGAAATAATCCTGCTTCTATTATATTTATATTATCTTTGAAATTCTCAGCATATTTTAAAAATGCACATGTTAAAATTTCAAATAATGTTGCATTGTCATCTGCTAAAGTTTTTTCAACATCAGTCAGTAATTCTATTAAATCTTCTTCATTGATCTCCTTATCTTCAAAAACGTATCTTTCTGTATAAGAAAGTAGGTGGGGAGAAGTGTAAAGATTAGTTTTGTATCCACCCTGGTTTAGTATTGACTTAAGACTATAGCACATGCTTGCTTTAGCATTAGTTCCAACAACTGTGATAACGTTTTTTAATTTATCTTGTGGATCACCCAGTTTTTTTAATAGATTAAAAGTTCTTCCTAGAGATAAATCTAGTTTTTTTTTATGATGCTTCTCTAGTTTGGATATTATTTTCTGAAGTTTCATTTAAGTTTTCTAAATGTATATCAGAATTTTTTCTAAGTAATATCGATAGAAGATTACCAACTTCTTTTTGTATATCTTTTCTTTGAACAACTCTGTCGACAAAGCCATGTTTCTCAACAAATTCAGCAGTTTGAAAATCAGAGCTTAATTCTTCTTTAACAGTCGCTTGAATTACCCTTTTACCTGCAAACGCTATTAGGCACCCAGGTTCTGCCAGATGAATGTCCCCTAACATTGCAAAAGAGGCAGTTATTCCACCAGCCGTAGGATCCGTAAAACATACTATGTAAGGTAAATTATTATTTTTAAGTTCGTTTATCGCAAGTGTTGTTCTAGTCATATTTGCTAAAGCAATTGTAGACTCGAACATTCTTTGTCCACCTCCACAAGGAAAAAATAAGTAAGGCGTTTGATTATCTATTGCATGTTGTACTCCATAAATTATTGCTTCTCCCTCAGCAGCACCAACCGAACCTCCGATAAAATCAAAGTTTATTGCACCTGCTGTTACTTCTATTCCATTTATTTTTCCTTTAGCAATCATTACTGCACAATTTTGGTTTGTCTTCTTCCTTGCAATTTTAAGCCTGTCTTTATAAGATTTTGTATCAACCCAATTCAAAGGATCTTCTGTGGGTATAGGTGACTCTAAAATTTGGTATGCGTTTTTACCAAATACTATATCAAATCTTTGTCTACAATTAATTCTATGATGTTTTCCGCAAAGATTACAAACCCACAAATTATTCTCTAAATCTTTCTTTAATATTGGACCTTTACAACAACTGGTCCAATCTGAATTTGCTATATCCTCTTTCGAAGGTCTTTTTCGAAGCACCTTCTTTATTTTTTCTCCAAAATTTATAGCTTTTGTTAACCAATTCATGATATTTTTTTTCTTAATTTACTAACCATCTTACTTACATTTATGACAGGATTTTGTCTATTGCTTAAACTTCTAGTAATTTCTTTACAAATTTGACTTCCTACAACAAGTCCATCTGTATTTTTAAAATTTGATATAGTTTTCTCAGTTATCCCAAAACCGATAACACAATTCTTTTTAGGACTTATTTTTTTAATTTTATTGTAATTAGATAATATTTTTTTTGGAGAAACTTTTAGCTTTCCTCCCGTAGTAGACAGCATGCTGATATAGTAAATCATATCATGAGAATCTTTTGTAATACTTTTGAGTCTTTTATTCGATGTCGTAGGAGATAATAATTGTATAAAATTAATTGAATTTTTTTTACATTTCTTTGAAAAAATTTTGTTTTCTGGCCATGGTAAATCAACTACTATTAAACCATTAACTCCTGATTTTTTACATTTTTTTAAAAAATTATTTTCACCATATTGGAAAATCATATTGTAGTAACCCATAAATATTACTGGTTTTGAATTTTTACTTTTTTTAAAATCGCTGACAATTTTAAAAATATCATTCATCTTGATACCATTTTTAATTGCTCTATAAGAACTAGTTTGAATTTGGCCTCCATCTGCTACTGGAGTGTTATGAGGTACACCAACTTCTAAAATATCAGCATAATTTGAAATTGCTTTTAATATTTCTAAAGATTGCTTCTTTGAGCTATCACCAGCTACAGTGTAAGTAAGTAACGCTGGTCTTTTGTCTTCTTTTGCTTTTTTAAATGCAAGGCTAATTGGATTTAACATATTTCTTCCCCAACTTTTGTTCTAAAATTCCACGGTCTTTATATGCATCTCCACAACTATTTATAATTACTATTGTGTCTTTGCTAAATTTTTTGCTTTCTTTGAGAGCCACAGAGAATGCATGACTTGGTTCGAGAGATGGTCTTAAATTTTCATATTTTGTAACTATTTGATAGGCCTTTAAAGCTTCTTCGTCACTAGCTGCTGTATATCTTGCGCGCTTTGTATCTTTTAAAAAGCAATGAAGTGGTGAAATTCCAGGATAATCAAGACCTGCAGATATTGACTCGGTTTCTTCAATCTGACCATCGCTGTCCTGATTTACATATTGAGCTGCACCATGAAGTATACCTATTTTGGAACCATAAGTTAAAGGAGCCGCATGTCTTTTGCTTTTAGTTGGTCCTCCTGCTTCAACACCAATAAACTCAACTTGCTTTTTATCATAATCCATAAATTCATTCCAAAAACCAAAACTTGAGGAACCTCCTCCCACACAATTATATAATTTAAGTTTTTTAGGGACTTCACCAAATTCATTTATTAATTGAACCTTAAGCTCTCTGGATATTTGACTAGTACTCCAACCACAAATTCGAACAAAAATTGCAGGACCAACTGTACTGCCAACACACATTGCAGTTGTATCACAATTTGCAACCCAAAATCTCATACATTCAGAAACAGCATCCACAAGTGTTTGACTTCCTGAATATACAGGAATTACATCTGCACCATTTTTCTTCATTGCTTTAACATTTGGTTGTTGTCTATTTATGTCTTTTGCACCCATAAAAATTTTACATTTTAGACCAAATTTCTTAGCAGCCATGCTTAACATCTTACCAGCGTACCCTGCTCCGGTGTCTCCAATTATTACTTTTTTTCCTGACCTTTTTGCTAATAAACAATGTACCGTTGCATTATATATTTTGTGAGCTCCTCCATTAGCATCAGAAACAACCTTTGACCAAATCTGTGCTCCACCAACATGTTTTGTTAAATTATTTAACTTAATAAATCTTGTCGGTGTTCCAATCCAATTTTTGAAATATTTATCTCTTTCTCTTATAAAGTATTTGTCATTTTTTAATTTATTAAATTGTATTTCTAGATCTTCTATAGGTTTTTTAAGTGTTTCAGGCACAAAATTTCCACCAAATTTTCCACCCCAAAAGCCAAGCCTATCTCCTTGATCTATGACTGGAATTCCTTTTTTTAATTTCATTTTTAAATAGCTAAATTCAATAATTTGTTAATCTTTGTAATATCTTTTTTTCCTTCTCTATTTTCTAAAGCACCACTTAGATCTATAAATGTGTTGGTATTTTTAAAGCTAGAAATATCCTCTATTTTTATATTTCCAGCAATCATTTTATTTATTGAGTTAGGTACTGTATTTAATAACTTGTGATCAAATCCTAATGATTTTTCGTATCCTTTTCCATCAAATAAAATTATATCTGCAATTCCTAAATATTTTCTATATTTATCAACGTCTCCCTGACACTTAATTGTAAGAGCGCTGATAATATTCACTCTATATTTATCTTTTATCATTTTTGTTCTCTCTGGATCCACATCATATAGTTGATAATAATCAAAATTAAGTTTTTTTATCTTTTCTAGTGATTCATCATCTGGATTAACCAAGACACAAACAAAATTAGTATTTTTTTTTTCAACATTTGTTAGTATCTTTAACTTTTTGTATTCTACAAATCGTTTACTTTTTTTGTAATTACAAATGAAACCAATAAATTTTGGGGGATATTGATGATTTAAAATATAATTTAATGTTTCAAGATCAGAGATCCCACAAATTTTTAATCCCTTAATCATTATCTTAAATGATCTATTAAATTTTTAAGATTGTTTTTAATGTTACCTTTTGTAATTGGCCTTCCAATTACTAACCAATCACTTCCATTTTTGTATGCTTGTTTTGGTGTTAGAACTCTTTTTTGGTCATTTGTTTTTGAGTTAAACCTGATACCTGGAGTTATTATCTCTTTCTTAAATACCTTTTTAACAATATTTACTTCTTGGGCGCTGCATACTATGGCATCCAACTTAGCTTTGTTAGCTAATTTAGCTTGCCTAAGTACTACTTTTTTTACATCCTTATTAAAGCCAATTTCTTTTAAAGATTTATTATCTAATGAAGTTAGAACTGTTACTCCAATTAATTTTGTTTTGCCTGAAACTTTTTTAGCTGCTTTAAGTGCCTCGAGACCAGAATTTATATGAATTGTTATGTAGTTAAAATTTAAATCTTTAACGGCTTTAATTGCTGATGCACAAGTATTTGGAATATCGGAGAATTTATAATCCCCGAATATAATTTTATTTTTTAATTTTGATATAAAGTTTCTGCTACCCTTTGAATTTAAAAATTCTAATCCAAACTTGTATCCAATCTTTAATTGTGAACACCTTGTCTTCTTAATTATTTCTTTGATTTTTTTTATATTTTTACTATCACATGCAATAAAAATTTTATTTTTTTTCATTAATATTTTTTGCCCAATTTTTTGACATTTTAAACAGTATTGCTTTTTTTTCTGGTGTATTTACTTTTTCATTAGTTTTTGGATTTCTTGAGACCCTTGCCTTTTGAACTCTAGGTTCAATTGCGAACACGTCTCTTAACTCTATTCTTTCTCCTCTTTTTAAAGCATCTTGAATTTCATTAACTACAATTTCAAATAGTCTAATTAAATCTTTTTTTATGAAATTTGGATAATTGTCTGCTAATTGTTTTATTAAGTCTGATTTTACGACTGACAATTTTTATTCGCTATCCTTTTGCTTTTTTTTATCATCTAATTGTTCAGAAAGCGAGGAGAAAGGTAGATTTTTTCCACTTAATGGACTTGAGTGTTCTTTTATTGCTTTGGCATTCATCATTTCTTCAAGTAATTTAATACTTAAAGACACTTTTCTCTTCTCAAAATTTAATTCAGCTATTGCTGCATCTATTCTTTCACCTCCTACAAAACGTGAAGGTCTAGCATCAGATGCACTCATAGCTATTTGTGATTTCTTTATTAAAAATTCAATTTCGCATCCCTCTGGTTTTACCATTAAGCCCTTATTATCAGATGAAGTGACTTTTACAGTAACTGCATCATTAACTTTTTTACCTTTAAACCAATTAAATGGGTCAGCTTGTAATTGTTTTAGACCAACTCTGACTTTTTGTTCAGTCTTTTTAATTTCTAGAATTTTTACTTTCAATTTATCTTCTTTTTTATATTTTTTTAGCTCATCTTCTGGTTTTCCTGTGTATGACAAATCATTTGAATGTAAAAATCCATCAATTTCAAAGTCTCCTAATTTTAGGTAAATTGCATATTCATTAATATTATTTATAACCCCTTCTATATCAGAGCCGACAGGAAAACTATTTTCAAGTTTAAAAAAAGGATTTTCCTGGGTAAGTCTATGGGAAATTGCCACCCTTCTTTTATCTTTATCAATTTCAGTAATCACGCAATCTATTTGATCTCCAACATTAAACATTTTTTTTGGCTGAATATTCTTTTTCGTCCAGCTCATCTCACTACTATGAAGCAGTGTACTTAGGCCCGCCTCTAATTCACAAAAACAACCATAGTCAGTGATCTTTACAACTTTAACTTTATATTGGCTCCCTATTTGATAATTTGATATATGTTCGAAAGGGTCTGGAGAAAGTTGCTTGATTGAACAACCAACTTGTAATTTTTCCATATCAATTGATATAACCTTCAAATCATGACGCTCACCAATATTAAAGATTTCATCAGGATGGTTTACTCTGCTATAACTTATTTCCTGAAGGTGGCAAAGTGTATCTATGTTTCCCTCATCTGTTGTAACTTCAAAGAAACAACCGAAAGATGAGTATCCTTTTACAACAGCATTTTTTATTATATCTCCAACCTTAAATTTCTCTATAATTTTAGCTTTATCTTCTTTTTTATTAGAAGAGACTACTTGGCGTCTTGATACAACACTGTTTCCTCTGACCATATCAAGTTTAATAAGTGCAAACTTTTGTTCGACACCAATTAAGTGATCAATATTTTTTATTGGTTTATCAGAAATTTGCGAACCAGGACAAAACATCAGTGAACCTGTTTCAATATGTTCAACTATAACTCCACCTTTAGTTTTTTGGGTAATTTTACCATTTATCAGCTCGTTATTTTCATATGATTTTACTAATTTATTCCAACCTTTAATTTTTTGTGCCTTTAGTGCTGATACAACTACATCACCATTTTTATCCTCTATTTTTTCTAGTAAAACTGAAATATTATCACCTTCTTTAACTTTATCTTGTAACCCTATTATTTTTATTTCATTCACATCTATTACAGGTTCACTTTTTAAACCTTCGATAAAAAGAAAAATATACTTGTTGGTAATTTTAGTTATTTTACCCTCAATTATCTTTCCTTCTTCTATTTTATTTTTTGATAGTTGGCTATTTAACAGTTCCTCAAATTTAAGGCTCTCTGGGTTTGATAAGTCTTTGTATATTTCCATTAATAATTAAGTTTTTTATCCATTACTGCTCTAATCTTTTTAAAGCACGCTTTCTTACTTAATTTAGATGTATTAATCAAGACAGAATCTTTTGTTTTTTTAAGAGGTCCATATTTTCTATTTTTGTCAGAATAATCCCTATTTTTGAGGCTTTTAAGGACTTCTTTATAAGTAATTTTTTTTTTTAAACTTTTATATTCATCAAAACGTCTTCTTGCTCTTACACTTAGATTGGCGGTAATATAAAATTTAAACATTGCATCTTTCATTTGTACAGTAATAATATCTCTTCCATCTAAAACAGATCCATTATATTTTTTTGGAGGACTATAGGCACACACTTGTTGAAATCTATGAACGATATCTCTAATTTTTTTATTTTTTGCAATTTTTGATGCAGATATTGCCACGTCGTTTGATAACAATTTTTTGTTTTTAAGATCCCCAATCTTAATTTTATTAATTTTTCTTTTTATTAATTGATAAGAAAATAATTTTTTATTATTTAATTTTAATAATCCAATATATCTATAGATTTTGCCTGTATCTAAATAGAATAGATTATAGTGCTTCGATATTAACTTTGCCTGAGTTCCTGCACCAGCTGCAGCTGGCGAATCAATTGCAACTGTTATTAGATTTTTTTTTTTATTCCTCAATTTATCTTTGCTCCTAAATATTTTAATTTTTTTAAAAATTTTGGGAAAGATGTATTAATTGCATCTTTATTATTAATCTTCCACTTTCCTCCTAATGTCAGGGCTGCAATACATGAAAGAAAAAAAATTCTATGGTCCTTTAAAAAATTCTTCATCTCAAAATTACCAGTTAAATTAAGATTTGGATTACCGTGAATATTGATATTATTTTTGTATCTATTTACTTTAATGCCAATTAATTTCAAAAATTTTATAGCCAGATCTAATCTTTTTGATTCTTTTTTATTCATTTCACCTAATTCTTTAAATTTTGAAATTCCTTTTGCTTTGGCAGCTACTAAAAATATTATTAGAAACTCATCAATAGCTGAACTATTTAAATTTGAAGGACAAATTATTGAATTTAATTTTTTTTTACTTTTTATTTGGAGATCTGCTATCTCTTCCCCATTGTAAACTTTTTTGTTACTAAGCTTAATTCCTGCCCCCATCTTATTTAAGATAGTAATTATTCCAATTCTACTTTTATTAACATTAACATTTTCAATAATAATTTGTGATTTTTTTGACAAAAGAGTTAAAACAATAAAAAATGAAGCTGAGCTTATATCGCCTGGTACATTATAATTAAAAGCATTAAATTGATTGAGACCTTGAACTGATATTATTTGATTTTTCCCTTTATTTTGAATTTTAATAGGGTATTTAAGAAATTTTAACATTAGCTCAGTATGATTTCTCGATCTTTTAGAATTTATTTTGGTTATGCCGGGAGTATTTAATGCACTAAAAATTATACAAGATTTTACCTGTGCGCTGCCAATGTTTTCATTATATTTAATTGGTCTTAGAAAGTGAGTACCTTTTATTTCAATTGGTAGTAGATTATTTTTACTTTTTATATTTGCTCCAAAAAGCCTAAGTGGTCTAATTACTCGAGAAAAATCTCTTTTAGATAAACTTTTATCTCCAATTAATTTTATCTTAAATCTTGATTTAACTAAAAGACCCAATATTAGTCTTGCCAATGTCCCTGAATTACCTGCATTAATTTGTGTATTTCTTTTTATATTAAAGCCATTAACCCCATAACCTTCAATATAATAAACATCCCTTGCTTTCTTATAATTTATACCAAGTCTTTTTATAGTTTTTAAAGTATTTAGCACATCTTCAGATTCAAGTAGATTTGAAATTTTTGATATACCAATAGCTTGAGAAGCAAGAAGTATAGATCTAATAGAAATACTTTTATCCGAAGCCACTTTAATTTTTTTATTAAAGTTTTGAATTTTATTTTTTATGAAAATATGATTTGTCACAAATGAATTAATTTATTTTAAATTCATTTCCAAAATATGCTGACTTAGCACTAGCATCTTTTATTATTTCATCAGGACTTCCTGATGCAATTATTTCCCCATTAGATAAAACAATTGCTCTATCTACACAACTCAATAAATCTCTTGCTTGATGATCACAGACAATTACAGTAATTTTGTTTACTGATTGGAGATTAACTATTATTTCCTGAAGCATCTTAATAGTAAGAATATCTAGTGCAGCAAATGGCTCATCTAAAAGTAAAATATTTGGATTGTTAATAAGAGCCATCGCAATCACTAATTTTTTCTTTTGTCCCCCAGACAAATGCTTTGCTTTTATAGTTAAAAGAGGATCAAATTCAAATTGAGAAATTATTTCCTCTATTCTTATTTTTCTAATCTCTTTTTCTTTTATATGAATTTCGCCCACTAGATTTAAATTATCAATTAAACGCAAATCTTGAATAAAACCTCCATATTGAGGAACATAGCCAAGTTTAAATTTTGTTGCTCTCTCGTATATTGGAATGTTGGTGCAATCAATTTCATCAATTAATACTTTTCCAAAACTAGGATCTTTTAAACCAGTAATAATATGAAAAAGAGTAGACTTTCCAACACCATTAGGTCCTAACATTCCTAAAACTTCTTGTTTATTTATAACCAGATTTAAATTATTTAAAATTTGTCTTTTGTTATAAAACATTGATATTTTTTCTAATTTTAATTTTGATTTTTGATCTTTAAATTTTTTAATTCTAAATTTTTTTATTAGAGCCATTAGTTTGTAATAACTTTGATTTCTTTATTTATTTCACTAGGATTTATATTTATATCTTTTGTTTTTAAATCAAATTCAACTATACCTGCTTTCATCACAGATTTAGGGTCTGTGATAATCACATTATTATAAGCTACTGCTTTATTTGTATCCATATTTATATCAAAATTTATACAATTAATTTGCTTATCTTGATAATTTATTATTACATTTTCATAAAATTTTGAATTTAAATTTATTGAATTATATTGCGCAAAATCTGAAACTATGTAAATTGTATCTCTTTCATCTGAAGTAATCTTGCCTCTAACATTAATTAAGTCTAAAATATCATTGTTATCAATATTTGACTTTCCTGAATTAGCTAAGAGATAAAATTTATTTCCCTTTTGGTCTACGGAAATATATTCAACATCTTTTACAAGGTTTTTAATTATTTTTTTCTGCGAATTTTTCTCTTTCTTTTCAATACTTTTTTTTAAATCACTGCCAACAACTACTTTTTTTTGATTATCTATTTTCTTACTTATTATCTCTTGTTCCTCTTTTTTTTCTTTTAAGATTTTATTAGTTTCACTTTTTCTGTTTGCTATTTCGTTATTCAATTTGTTATTTTTTAACTCTAAGTCTAATATTTTCTTTTCTAATAATTTTAATTGATCTTGATTTTCAGTTTCAGATAGGGTTATTTCTTCAATAATATTTTTATTTGAATCAAAATATTTATAATAAACTCCACTCATTATTAATAATATTATAATTATTATTAAAATTTGGAAAAATGACTTACTTGACATCTACACTATATTTGCATTTAAAATTGTATGAATATGAATAAAACCAATTGTTTTATTTTTTTTTTTATTTTGATGTACACATAAACTTGTGATTTTTTTACCATTCATTATTGAAAGAGCTTTTGCTGCGAGCATATCTTTATCAACACTAATTGGATTTTTCTTCATTACTTTTCTTATTTCTAAATTCTGATAGTTAATTTTTTTATTAGATACTCTTTTTAAGTCGCCGTCAGTGAGAATACCTATTGTATTATTTTTTTTATTCTTAACAATTAATACACCGAGTCCTTTTTTTTCCATACTTACTAGCGCGGTTTTCATATTAATATTTTCTTTTACAAAAGGTATTTTATTTGACTTAAACATTAAGTCTTCAACTGTTTTAAGTTTTATTGATAGTGAGCCACTTGGATGAATTTTTTTGAAATCGAATTTTCCAAATTTTTTGTATTCCATGCATGCGATAGCAATAGCATCTCCTAAAGCAATTTGAACTGTAGTTGTTGATGTTGGAACAAAGCTTCCAGGACCAGCTTCTTTTACGTTAGGCAATAAAAATTTCACGTCAGAATTCTTATATAAAATTGAGTCTTTTTTTGAGGTTACTCCAATTAATTTAACATTTTTATTCCTGGAAACATATTGTATTATATTTTTTAACTCATCACTTTGACCACTTAAGCTTATTAAAACAACAACATCATTTGAAGTTATTTGTCCCATGTCACCGTGACTTGCATCTGAAGCATCTAAAAAAAAAGAAGGTGTACCTGTTGAGGAAAGAGTTGCCGACCACTTTTTTGCAATTAGTCCACTTTTGCCTACACCAGAAATAATTACTTTTCCAGATTTACAACTAAGTATTACTTTAATTATTTTTTCAAAAGACTTTCCAATACTAGATTGAAGCTTTTTAAGTCCTTCTGCCTCAAGCTTCACCACTTCTTTTGCTATTTTTAATAAATTTTTATTACGCATTTTAGTGAGACCAAATATCTTCCTTAAATGAAGCAAAATCTAATTCGACCCTTGTGTTTATAAACTTTATTGTCTCTTTATATAAGATAATTCTATTTTCTCTCTCTAAAATTTTTTCTAAAGATTCATAAATTTTATGTAAATAAATTACATCTTGAGCACAGTATTTTAATTGTTTGTCTGTTAACTCACCTCCAAAATCAGAAGTTTGTAATTGTTTACTTATATCTATGCCTACAAATTCTTTAATCAAATCTTTTAATCCATGTTTATCCGTATAACTTCTTGCAATTTTACTCATTATTTTAGTACAATTAACATTTTTAATATCTACGCCTAGGTATTTTTTAATGAAAAGAAGATCAGCTCTAGCAAAATGAAATAATTTATTGATATTTTTATTATCAAGAACATTTTTTAAATTAGGGGCGTTATAATTATCTTTATCTAATTGTACTATATGTGCATCATTTTTACCGTTGGATAACTGTACTAAACACAGTCTATCTCTTTGAATATTAAGTCCTGTAAACTCACAATCTATTGCTATCTTGTCACTGAACTCTATTTCATCTGGTAAATCATTCTTATGTAATTTAATATCTATATTCATTAGTAGATTTATATATATGAAAAAGCAGGATTCAATTTTAATCTTTGGTTCTTCTGGGCAAATAGGAAAATCATTAATTAGAAAATTTACAAAAAATAACTATAGAGTTATTGCGGTTACTAGAAGTATTCATAGAAAAGGTTATCAAATTAAAACGCAATCAAATTATGGATATCTTGAACTTGAGGAGATAAATACATTTAGTGAGGAAAATATTTCAAAGTTAATGGAAAAGTCAACTATTTGTATAAATTTGATTGGAATATTATATGAAAAAAAAAAAAATCAGTTCAATTTAATCCATACTGAGCTACCATCTTTACTATCAAGTGTGGCATCTAAAAAATTAATTGATCAATTTATTCATATATCTGCTCTTGGAATAGAAGCTGCAACTGAAAGTAAGTATGCATCTAGTAAACTAAATGGTGAGAAAAAGGTAAGACAAAATTTTCCAAGATCTGTTGTTCTTAAACCTTCAATTGTTTATTCTGTAGATGATAATTTTACAACAAAATTTATGAGCTTATTAAGTATACTTCCCGTGATGCCATTATATTATGGTGGAAAAACTAAATTTAAACCAATTCATGTATCTGATCTTACTGAAATAATTTTTCAGATCATAAAAAAGAAAATATATTCAGAGACTATAGAATGTATTGGACCTGAAGTCTTTACTTTTAAAGACATATTATTAAAAATTTTAAAATCGATAAAAAAAAAAAGAATACTATTCCCTCTACCTTTTGCTTTAGCTAAAATTAATGCAAGATTGTTTCAACTAATGCCTAAACCATTATTAACAATAGATCAGCTTAAATTATTAAAATATGATAATATAAATTCAAAAAAGTATAAGACTAACTTTGATATTAAAATTAATGCAAATAAAAAGTTTGATGAAGAAATAAACCGTTATAGTTTTAATTGGACTAGTGGAGGACAATTTTCAAAAAAAATAATTGATAAAAAAAATTAATGTTAACAAATATTATATATATACTCGTATTTATTATTCTAGCATTTGTCTTGTCTATTGCTGTTAAAGCTATAACTAGAGGAGTAGAGGCAAAACAAATAATAAAAGAGGAGAAAAATTTAGAGTCAGACAATAAGCATGAAAACAAAAATATAGAGATCACTCAACAAATTAAAGATCTAAAAGAGTTGCATGACAAAGGGATATTAAATGCGGATGAATTTAAAAAAGCTAAAGATAAAATATTAAAGTGATTTATGCAGATTTTACTTTTTTCTCAACAATCTTTGGAAACTCATCATCTTTATCTACCACTTCATCTTTTTTACCTTTTGGCTGAAACACTATCATAAGGTGTAATGGACAATAGGAGAATTTATCAATAGTTTTTCTTCCGCAAAAAGAAGAATCCTTTTCATCAGGATGACCTTCCATATATTTACAAGTAGTGTCATTCAATTCCTCTAGCTGGAGATTCTTTGATGGCTCAAAGTTTTTATCTAACAGCAACGATCTGAACCTTTGTTTTCTACTGCCTTTTTTTATATTATTACTGAATGATGAGGGTGCTGATTTATTTTGGGAATTTGTGGCTCGAACTTTAATTTTTGCAGATAAATTTAATCTATGAGCCTTACCAATAACTGCATTTCTACTTACCCCTCCAATTATTAAGGCTATTTTACTAGCCGTTTGTCCTTTACCCCAAAGATCTTTGAGTTTATTCACTTTTTCATCTGTCCAACTCATAATACTATATTTAGTATAATTAAATTAATTTACAACACTATCTTGAAATCACAATTAACAGTTTATAACAAGCCTTTTTTTATGTTTTTTAACAATTATTAAAAAAAAAGTTTATTAATAATTACTTATGGTTGAATTACAGAAAAAATATCAAATTGGCGCAAGAAGATTTGGAATTATTAATTGGGTAGGAACTTATTCTTTATTTAAAAAAGAAGTTCTAAGATTTTTAACAGTCTCAGGGCAAACTTTATTTGGACCAATACTAACCAGCATTCTTTTTTTAACAGTAATATCTTTAGCAATAGGAGATCAAAGAGCCGACGTATTAGGAGTTCCATATATTAAATTTTTAGCTAGTGGTCTAATAATGATGCAAGTAATTCAACAAAGTTTTGCTCATTCAAGCTCATCTTTAATGATGGGAAAGATGATGGGTACAATTACTGATGTTGTGCATAGCCCTTTATCATCATCGGAGGTAGTATTTGCAATAACTTTTGCCTCTGCAGCTAGAGGTCTGCTGATCGCATCAGCCTCAACTTTAATATTTATTTTATTTATAGATTTATCAATTCAAAATTTTTTTTTATGGTTTGCATATTTGTTCTTAGGGGGATTAGTAATGGGATCACTTGGAATTATAATTGGCTTGTATGCAGATAAATTTGATCAAATGAGTACAGTTACAAACTTTATAATTGTACCCTTGAGTTTTTTAAGTGGTACTTTTTATAGTATTGAAAAATTACCTGATTTTTTAAAAATTCTGAGTAACTACAATCCTTTTTTTCATATGATAGATGGTTTCAGATATTCATTTATTGGTCAATTAGATGGATCCGTTACATCCGGTATCGCACTGCTAACATTTTTAAGTTTGATCATTACTTATTTTGCATACTTTCTAGTACACAAAGGTTATAAAATTAAATCATAATATACATATGAGTTCTCTAGCTAAAAACTATAAAAGAAGAAACTTATCTTTCTACAAAGGTAGAGGGTCATTTTTGTACACAAAAAGAGGAATAAAGTTTTTAGATTTTGTTCAAGGAATTGCAGTTAATTCTTTAGGTCATGCAAACCCCAATTTAATAAAAGCAATTAATAAACAATCAAAAAAACTTTGGCATGTTTCTAATTCTTTCATAATTCCTGAGGGAGAGGAATTAGCCAAAAAATTAACAAATAGAACTTTTGCAGATGCTGTAATTTTTCAAAATAGCGGCGCAGAAGCTACAGAGGCCGCCATAAAAGTTGCAAGAAGATATTTTTATTCTATAGGTAAACCAAAAAAAAATAGAATTCTTTGTATTAAAAATTCTTTTCATGGAAGAACTATTGCAGCAATAAATGCAAGTGGATCTAAAAAAATGATAGAGGGATTTGGACCAAAAGTAGGTGGATTTGACCATTTTAAGTTTGGGAACCACAAAGAGTTAAAAAGAAAGATTACAAGTAAAACTGCAGCTATAATGATTGAACCAATAATGGGTGAGGGAGGTATTAAAGTAATACCCGCTTGGTGCCTTAAAGAACTTAGAAAGATTTGTAATAAAAAAAAAATTCTTCTTATTTTAGACGAAGTTCAGTGTGGAATTGGGAGATCAGGTAAGTTTTTTTCATATGAATATGCAAACATAAAGCCAGATATAGTTCCAATTGCAAAAGGAATTGGAGGTGGTTTTCCAATAGGTGCAGTTCTAATGACAAAAAAAGTTTCTAAAGCTATGGTTCCAGGTACACATGGGTCTACTTTTGGTGGAAACCCTTTGGCAATGTCTGTTGGAAATGCTGTAATGGACGAAATTTTTAGAAAAGGTTTTCTTTCAAAAGTTATAAGTAATTCAAAATATTTTATTTCAGAATTAAATAAAATTAAAAATAATTTTCCAAATATTATTAAAGAAATCAGAGGAAGAGGATTAATTTTGGGGATACAGTTACATCACGATCAGACAAAATTTATACAAAGTTTAATGAAAAATAAATTATTAACAATTAGAGCGGCTGAAAATGTTATTAGAATTCTGCCACCATTAAATGTAAATAAAAATGAAATAAAAATAGCTTTAAAAATTATCAATAAAGTTTGTAATGGGTATAAAAAATAATGAAAAACTTTCTTCATATTAGAGATATTACCCTAAAAGATTTAAAAAAAATTATTTCTGATGCAAAAAATAGGAAAGCTAAAAGAAAAAGATTAAATACTCTTGATCCTGATAAAGATGCACCTTTAAAAGGTAAAATTCTATTGCAGATGTTTGAAAAATCTAGCCTTAGAACCAGATTAAGTTTTTATTTAGCTATTAAACAATTAGGTGGAGGATCTTTGACATTAAGACCAGAGGAATTGCATTTAGGAACTGGCGGAGAAAATATAGCAGATACATCTAAAATTTTATCAACTTATGGTAACGCTTTTATGTTGAGAACAGACTCGGATAAAAAATTAGATGAATTTAAAAAATATTCAAGTATACCAATAATAAATGGGTTAAGCCCATCATCACATCCTACTCAAGTTTTATCAGATATTTTTACAATTCAAGAAATTAAAAAGAAAAATATTTCAAAATTAAAACTATGTTGGATAGGTGATGCTAACAATAATATGATCAATAGTTTAATAGAAGCTTGTATAAAGTTTTCTATAAAATTAAATATTGCCTGCCCTAAAGGATATCAGCCAAATAACAAGCTTATTTCCTTAATAAAAAAACAAAAAGGAAAAATTAAAATTTTTAATAAAAAGGAAATAGCTGTTAAAAATTCCGATGTTGTAATGACAGACAAAATCATTTCATTAAACGATAAAGTAAATAAGAAAAAGAAACTTAAATCATTTAAAAATTTTAAAGTGGATACAAAAACTATGAATTTAGCCAAGAAAGATGCAATATTTCTTCATTGTCTTCCAAGAGGAAGTGAAGTCACAGAAGAAGTGTTTCTTGGCAAACAATCTAAAGTATGGCAACAAGCTCTAAACAGAGTTTATGTTCAAAAGAGTATTCTATTATATTGTTTTGGTAAACTAAGGTAGTTGTAAAGGATTATCAGCATTAGCATTCATATATAGAATTACTGAAGCTCTATCTTTCTCTTTTTTTAATCCTGCGAAAGCCATTTTGGTACCCTTTATATATGAAGCAGGTTTTATTAAAAAACTATTCATCTCTTGGAATGTCCAATCTTTTCCAAATGCTATCAGGGCTTTTGAATATTTGTAATCTTCTAGAGCACCCATATTTCTACCTAGTACATTATAAAGTGCCGGGCCAATATTGTTTCTTCCACCTTTTTTAATTGAATGGCATGCGCTACATTTCTTAAATACTTTCTTTCCATGATCAACACTTCCCATCGCTAATAGAGCAGAAATATCAACTTCTTCAACAGCTGCAGAAGCTTTCGTGCCATCTGTTTCAGCAAATTCAACTTTATAAGCTGATTGACTCGGCTTCTCTACGTAATAGATAATGTCTGAAATTTTAGTTATTCCAAATATAACAACAAAAATAACAACTACTGCTGCTATAATTTTATTAATTTCAAATGAGTCCATGATTTTTAATTATTATCCTCGTATAACATGTTAAACAAAAAAAAAACTAAATTTAAATTTAATTATTGCGTCTGAAAGACGCATAATACTTAGTTTATGAGCAATACAGTAATTTTAATCCCTTCAAGATTAGCTGCAACAAGGTTACCAAATAAACCTTTATTAAAAATCAATAATATTTCAATTATCAATCATGTTTATAAAATTGCAAAATCATCTCTTATTGGAGAAAGTTATGTTGCCACCGGTGATAAAGAAATATTTGAAGAGGTCACTAAGCTTGGAGGAAAATGTATTTTAACCAAGAAAGATCATAAAACTGGAACTGACAGAATTTTTGAGGCTTATCAAGAGTTAAGAGACGACAATATTGAATATGTAATAAATCTTCAAGGAGATGAACCAATGCTTGATATTGAGGATGTTACTAATCTTCTCAAAAAAACTATTAAAAAAAAATCTAAAATTTCAACATTAGCATGTCAAATTGAAGACGAAAAATTTTTCTTAAACAAAAATGTTGTAAAAGTAATCACAAAAGAGGAGCTTCATCAAAACAATTTATCAATAGCAACATCATTTACAAGGGAAATTAAAAATGCTCAAAAAAATATTTACCATCATATTGGAATATATATTTATAATGTTTCATATTTAGAGAGGTTTGTTCGATTAGAGCAAACTCAGAATGAAAAAACGCAAAAACTAGAACAATTAAGATTACTGGATAATAATATTGAAATAGACGTAGGATTAGCAAAAACCAAACCAATTGGTGTAGATACAGATGAAGATTATCTAGAAATAAAAAAAATTATGGAATATAAAAATTAAATTATGAAAATTGCTTATCAAGGTGTTACAGGAAGTTACAGTGAAAGTTGTGCTAAAAAAATGTATCCAGAGAGTGAAACAATACCCTGTAAAACATTTGATGAATGCTTTGAAAGATCTAGTGAAGATAATTCAATTAAATCTCTTATTCCAGAGTCAAATAAAACAACTGGAAATATTGGCGTCGAGTATTTAATCTTTAAATACAGATTAAATATTTATGCAGAACATTTTTTTCCAATTAATCATAATCTTTTAGGATTAAAAGATTCAAATATAGAAGACATAAAAGATGTTTACTCACACGCTCAAGCATTAAGCCAATCTTCAAGATTTATTAAGAAAAAAAAATTCATTGAAAATGTTAGAGCAGATACAGCTGGTTCAGCAAAATTTGTTTCAGAAACTAAAGATAAATCCAAAGGTGCTATAGCTTCTAGTCTAAGTGCAGAAATATATGGTCTTAAAATTCTACAAGAAAATGTCCAAGATGATAAAGATAATGTGACTAGATTTTTATTACTTGGTAAAGATATTTTTCAGCCGGATTTTTCTAATGATAATCATATAACATCAATATTATTTAAGTTGAAAAGTAAACCTGCTGCTCTTTACTCTGCACTGTCAGGATTCGCAATAAATGGAGTCAATATGAGCAAATTACAAAGTTTTCCTGAAAAGAACTCATTTTCCTCATATTTTTTTCTATGTGATATTGATGGACACATAGAATCTCCTAAAATCAAAAACTCACTTGAGGAATTGGGTCTGCATTGTCAAGATATGCACGTTCTAGGTGTTTATAAATCTGACAAATTTAGACAAAAATAAATTTATAACTTTCTTGTAGAATAGAAATTTTTATTGATATAATAAAGTTGGAGGCCAGTCAGGTGGTGTTACCACAAATCCCCTAGGATCGAAAGATAGCAAGGGTAGTGAGTATTTTCCAGGTTGGTTGGTCTCCTTAAAAATGACAGAAAATTCAAAAGTACTAGCTTTAAAATACAGACCTCAAGTATTTGAGGATTTAATTGGTCAAGAGATTATTGCTGAAACAATTAAAAATTCAATAATTTCAGACAAGTCACCTAACGCATTCTTGTTCACAGGTATTAGGGGAGTAGGAAAAACAACCTTCGCAAGAATAGTTGCAAAGTCATTAAATTGTGAGCATGGAATTGCAAACATGTGTAAGAAAAAATGTAGTAACTGTGATGCAATAACAAACTCAAATCATATTGATGTTTTGGAAATGGATGCCGCAAGTAAGACCGGCGTTGATGATGTTAGAGAGCTTATTGAATTTTCAAGATATGGACCAACAACCGCTAAATATAAAATATTTATTATTGATGAAGTTCATATGTTAAGCAAACAGGCATTTAATGCGCTTTTAAAAACATTAGAGGAACCACCAAAATATTTAAAATTTATTTTTGCAACAACCGAAATCAAAAAGATACCTGTAACAGTAATTTCAAGATGTCAGCGTTTTGATCTCTCTAGAGTGAAATCTGAAGAGCTTTATAATTATATAAAAATGATTAAAGATAAAGAAGGTGGTAAAGTTTCAGATGAAGCTTTAAAATTAATTGTTAAAATTTCAGAGGGATCTGTTAGAGATGCATTATCTTTGTTAGATCGTGGACTTGTAGCTAATCAAAATGATGAGGAATTAAATCTAGAAAAAGCACAAAGTATTTATGGATACTTTGATAAAAGTTCTTTGATAGAATTAATTAAAAATCTGTTTAGTGGTGATGAAAAAAAAGTTTTTGAGTTGTATAGAAAAATTTATGATTCTGGTGTAGATCCAAAAATTTTTTTGAACGATTTCCTTGAGGTTTTATATTATCTAAAAAATATTAATTTTATAAAATTAGATGGAAATAATTTTTCTTTAAATGACCAAGATTTTAGTAATCTTTCCACAATATCTGAAAATTTAGACTCAAAGGACATAATCCTTTTTTGGCAATTTACACTTGATACAATTGAGGAAATTAACATTGTTTCAAATCCAAATTTATCAGTTGAAATGTTCCTTTTCAGATTAATGAGAATAAAAGGTTTAAAAGAGAAAGATGTTGAGGAAACCTTTACTGAAAAAAAACCAGATACTTTAATTAAAGAACCTGAAAAAAAAAATTCAAATAAAACAATAGATCAAATAAAAAATGTTTCACAACAAGAAAAAATTGAACCAAATTTAAATAAAAAAGAAGTAATTAATGAACTTAAAATTGGTTCATTTGAAAGTTTGATAAATTTATGTGCAGAGAGAAAAGAAGCTAAGATTAAATATGAGCTTGAAACTAATACAAATTTAGTTTCATTTACCGAGGGTTTAATAGAAATATCTTTTAATGAAAACTTAGACAAAGATTTTATTAAAAATCTATCTAACAAACTTTACGAATGGACATCTAAGAGATGGATTATCTCTCTTTCAAAAAACCAAGGACAAATTTCAAAAAAAGAAAAAAATAAAATTGACGAGAAAAAAATATTTGATGATGTTAAAAAGTCTGAAGCCTATAAAAAAGTGATCGAAGTATTTCCTGATGCTGAATTAATAAATGTTGAGTTGAAGGAGGATTAGAATGACAGATTTTTCAAAATTAATGGAAAAAGCTAAAGAAATTGAGAGCAAAATGAAAGAAAGCCAAGAAAACATTAAAAAGATCGAGGTTGAAGGTGTCTCAGGAGCTAATGATATAAAGGTTACTCTAAATGGAGAGGGCACTATGATTTCAATTAAACTTAGTGAAAATGTTTTAAAAGAAGAAAAAGTAATATTAGAAGATCTTATTACTGCTGCTCATAATAATGCAAAATCACAACTTAAATCAAAAACAGCAGAGGAAATTTCTAAGGCCTCAGGAAATTTTGGAATACCTGGATTTAAGTGGCCTTTATAATTTAAATGCAAAATATTCCTGAAATAGATAATTTAATTAAACTAATTTCAAAACTACCGGGGTTAGGACCTAAGTCTGCAAAAAGAATAATTTTAAAAATGATTAATAACCGACAAGAATTACTTAAGCCTTTGGCTCAAAATTTGAGTGAAGTTTTTAAAAATGTTGTTAGATGTAAAATATGTGGAACATTAAAGCCCAATACAATTGAGTGTAGTTATAATAATTGTGAAATAGTAGAAAAAAAATATAATAAAATTTGTGTTGTAGAAAATATTTCAGATCAGTGGGCAATAGAAAGTTCTTCAATTTTTCAAGGTTACTTCCATATTTTAGGGGGGACCCTCTCAAACAATAATAATAGTAATAGAGAGGACTTGCTTATTAATTCTCTTATAGAAAGAATAAATAAAGATGATATTGAAGAAGTAATTTTAGCAACTAGCGCAACCGTAGAAGGTCAAACTACTGCATTTTATATTCAAGATAGTCTAAAAAAAACTGACGTCAAAGTTTCAAAACTAGCTCAAGGTTTACCAGTAGGTGGAGAAATCGAAAATTTAGATGATGGTACTCTTATATCTGCATTTAAAAATAGAAAAAAGATAGAGGCTTAATTAGCTTTTTTTAATTAATCTGTTTAAATGTAAGAGAGGTTCTGTATAGCCAGAAGGCTGTGACTTTCCATGAAAAATTAATTCACATGCCGCTTTAAAAGCAATAGATTTATCATACTCTGGTGACATACTTTCGTAGTAAGAGTCATCTTCATTCTGTTTATCTACAACTTTTGCCATTTTTTTTAAAATTTCAAGAACCTGTCTATTCGAACATAAGCCATGATGAAGCCAATTGGCAATATGTTGAGATGAAATTCTTAAGGTTGCTCTATCTTCCATTAATCCAATATCATTTATATCTGGGACTTTGGAACAACCTATACCTTGATCAATCCATCTGACTACATAACCTAAAATAGTTTGAGCAGAATTTGAAATTTCAGTATTAATTTCATCAATAGACCAATTAGGACGATTTGCTATTGGAATAGTAAGAAGATCAGATAACTTTGATGGTTCTCTTTTTAATATTGCTTTTTGTTTTTCAAAAACATTTACTTCATGGTAGTGCATAACATGCAATGCAGCGGCAGTTGGGGAAGGAACCCAAGCACAATTTGCGCCAGCATTCACATGTCCAATTTTTTGTTCCATCATTTCGTTCATTTTGTCTGGCATGGCCCACATTCCTTTACCTATTTGAGCAACTCCTGAAAAACCACATTTTAAGCCTATATCTACGTTATTGTCCTCATAGGTTTTAATCCATTTAGATTCTTTCATATCTCCTTTTTTGATCATCGGTCCAGCTTCCATTGAGGTATGCATCTCATCACCAGTTCTATCTAAAAATCCAGTGTTTATAAAAAATACTCTATCTTTAAGTGTTCTAATACATTCTTTAAGGTTTGCAGATGTTCTTCTTTCTTCATCCATAATTCCACACTTAATTGTATTTTTTTCTAATTTTAAAACTTCTTCGACTTTTGTAAAAATTGAATTAGCAAATTCTGTTTCCTCAGGCCCATGCATTTTTGGTTTTACGATATAAATTGACCCTTCTCTTGAATTACCTTTTCTTTTCAAATCATGAATACAAGCTGCTGAAGTTATAAAAGCATCCATTATTCCCTCTGGCACTTCTGATCCATCATTTAAAGTGATTGCAGGGTTTGTCATTAAGTGTCCAACGTTTCTTACAAGTAAAAGACTTCTTCCGTGAAGTTTTAACTTTTCACCATTCAATGAAGTGTAACTCCTATCAGGATTAAGTTTTCTTTCTAATTCTTTACCATTTTTCTCAAATATTGATTTTAAATTTCCTTTCATCAATCCTAGCCAATTTCTATAACAAGTTACTTTATCTTCAGCATCTACTGCGGCTACACTATCTTCATGGTCACATATTGTTGAAACAGCAGACTCAACTATTATATCGCTTATCCCGGCAGCATCTCTTGCAGCACTAAATGCTCTAGGATTAATAATTATTTCAAGATGAAGATTATTATTTTTTAAGATTATAGCATTTGGTTTGGCTGCATCCCCTCTGTGACCAATAAACTTCTCTAAATCTGATAAATTATATTCTTTATTTTCCTTATAAATTGAAAGTTTTTTATTATTTACTGCTAAACCAGTAATATCTTTCCAGTCAAGATCATTTATTGGAAAATATTTGTTCAAAAAGTTTCTAGTGTATTTGATCACTTCTTGTCCTCTTAAAGGATCATATTTTTCACTTCCACTTTCTTCAGACTCTATTATATTTGATCCATAAAGACTGTCATATAAGCTTACCCATCTTGCATTAGCAGCATTCAAGCTATATCTAGAGTTCATTATTGGAACAACTAATTGTGGTCCTGCTATATTAGATATTTCTTCATCTAAATTTTTAGTTGTTATTTTAAAATCTTCACCTTCTTTTTTTAAATAACCTATTTCTTCCAAAAAATTTTTATATTTATTATAGTCAATCTCGTGGTCTCTATTTTTTTTATGCCACAGATCTATTTCTTGTTGTAATGTCTCTCTGATTTCGAGTAATTTTTTATTTTTAGGCGCTAATTCATGCACCACTTTGTCAAAACCTTTCCAAAACTCTTCAAGACCAACATTAGTATCTAATAAAAGCTCATTTTTGACAAAATCAGCTAGTTCTTTTGCTACAGATAAGTTGTGGATTTTGATGTATTGCTCTCTCATAAATTGAAAATCTTATAATAAATTGTCATTTTTGCGCAATCAAAATTACTTATTTTAACAATTTATCGCCTTTTTTGTTTATAATACATACTTTAAATGAAAAATTACCTAAATTTTGAGACAGATATCAAAAATCTTGAAGAGGAATTAGATAAACTAAAAGACCCCTATAATCAGGAAGGTTTATCTGAAGTCGACACTTCAAGAATAAGCAAAGTTGAAGAAGAAATAAATGAAAAGTTAGAGAAAATTTATTCTAACTTAGATCCATGGCAGACAGCATTAGTTGCTCGTCATGAAGATAGACCTAAAGCAAAATTTTTTGTTGAAAATCTTTTTGATGATTTTATTCAACTTTCAGGAGATAGATATTATGGTGAGGACAAAGCTGTTATAGCCGGTTTTGCAAAATTTGATGGCAAATCTGTTTTAGTAATTGGTCAGGAAAAGGGATCAGATCTTAATAAAAGAATAGATCATAATTTTGGAATGATGAGACCAGAGGGTTACAGAAAAACAATTAGACTTATGGAGTTAGCTAACAAGTTTAAAATTCCAATTATTTCTATTGTAGATACTCCAGGAGCATATCCAGGAGTTGGCGCAGAGGAAAGAGGTCAGGCTGAAGCAATAGCAAAATCTATTGAATGCTCTATGAAGCTAACAGTCCCTACAATTGCGATAATAATTGGAGAGGGTGGATCTGGAGGAGCAATAGCTTTAGCATCATCTAATAAAGTGATTATGCTTCAAAACGCAATATACTCAGTTATTTCTCCAGAAGGATGTGCTACCATTTTATGGAGAGACCCAAAAAAAACTTTAGAGGCTGCAACTGCAATGAAAATGTCGTCTAGCGACCTTTTAAAATTGAATATAATTGATGAAATAATTCCAGAACCAGTTGGCGGTGCACACAGAGATAAAGATCTGATTTTGGATAACGTAAGAGATTCATTAAAGAAAAATTTAGATTTTTTTCAGACAATGGATAAAGATGAAATTCTTAATCATAGAAAAAACAAATTTTTGTCAATTGGAAGAAATAAAGGATTTACAACACAATCAGATGATAGAAATGATTTATCCATGAAAGCAAGTGCATTAGAAAATATTTATCAAAACTTTAAAAAGAATTCTAAAATTTATTATGGTGTATCTGCTGCAGTTTTATTAATATTATTCTTAAGCATTCTTTTATAAAGCACCACAACAATGCTTGAACTTTTTCCCTGTTGCCTCACATCTTTCGTTTCTAGAAATTTTTCCTTCTCTATTTGTTACAAGTAAACATTTTGGATTATTATTTGTATTTATACTTTTTTCATTTTGAACGTCATTTTGATCATCATTTTTTTCTATAAGTTTTAAATTAAATAAAATTGTAATTAAATCATACTTAAGTTTACTTAATAAATTTTCAAAAAGTGTAAATGCCTCTTTCTTATATTCTACCAAAGGATCTCTTTGTCCATAAGATCTTAAACCAATGACTTGTCTTAATTGTTCTAAATATTGAATATGTAATTTCCAATTTTGATCAATTAGTTGTAAAAAGATTCTTTTTTCTATTTCGTTATATTGCTCTTCATTTAACATTTTTATTCTTTCTTCTCTTGAACTTTTAAATTTATTTTTAATTTTTTCTTCAAACACCTTATTTTCAAGATTAACTAATTCATTAATTTCACTTTCTTCAAATGATTTTCCAAATAAAGATTTTAATTGCATATTGATTTCATTTGACCCTGCATTGGCTAACTTTTTTGTTTTTTTTAGCTTCAAATCATCAATAATTTCATCTAGAAAATTTTCAGAATATTGCTTTGAGTCTTTATTTTCTATTACTTCATTTCTTTGTGAAAATATTACTTGCCTTTGATCGTTTAAAACATTGTCAAACTTTAAAAGAGTTTTTCTAATATCAAAATTTCTTGCTTCAACTTTTTGTTGTGCTCTTTCTAACGCTTTATTTATCCATGGATGGTCTATACTTTCTCCATCTTTAAGTCCAAGTTTTTCAAGTATATTATTCATAGACTCAGACCCAAATATTCTCATTAAATCGTCTTCTAAGCTTACATAGAATATAGAACTACCTTCATCACCTTGTCTTCCTGATCTACCTCTTGCTTGATTATCTACCCTTCTACTTTCCATCCTTTCTGTACCAATAACAAACAATCCTCCCAATTTTTTTATTTCAGCTTTATCACTCTCATCCTGACCTCCTAATTTGATGTCAACTCCCCTTCCTGAAATACTTGTCGTAATAATTATTGAGTTTCTTTTTCCTGCATCTGCAATAATTTCAGCTTCTCTTTGGTGATTTTTTGCATTTAAAACTGTGTGTTTAATATTTTTTTTATCTAATAGGTTTGAGAAGTGTTCAGACTTATTTATACTTGAAGTAAAAACTAATAATGGCTGACCTTTTGTGTTACATTCAACAATCTTACTAATTATTGCCTCGTCTTTTTCCTTACTAGTTCTAAATATTTGATCATTCGAATCTTTTCTTATCATCTTCTTATTAGTAGGAATTGACACTACTGGAAGATTATAAATTTCAAAAAACTCTTCTGACTCTGTTAAGGCTGTACCAGTGCAACCAGCTATTTTTTTGTAGAGCTTAAAGAAATTTTGGTAGGTTATTGATGCTAAAGTTTGATTTTCAGCATTAATTGTTAAATTTTCTTTCGCCTCAAGACTTTGATGAAGGCCATCACCAAACCTTCTTCCTGGTAATTGTCTACCTGTTTGTTCATCAATTATTATTATTTGCCCATCCTTTACAATGTAATCTCTACCACTCTGAAAAAGGTGGATGGCACGTAATGATTGATTTACTAAGTGTACAATATGAAGGTTTTCTGGATCATAAAAATTTTCATTTTTAAGTATTCCAGCATTAGAGAATATACTTTCAACATTATCTACACCTTTATTAGTTAATAAAATATTTCTGTCTTTTTCATCTATTTCAAAATCCTCTTCTTTTAAATTTTTCACAAGTTTGTCAACAGCTATATACTGATTGGTTTTATCTTCTGTTGCTCCTGAAATTATTAGAGGTGTTCTAGCCTCATCAATTAAACAAGAATCTATTTCGTCAACAATTGCATAATTATGATTTCTTTGAACCATAGCCTCTTTGGAAAATTTCATATTATCTCTTAAATAATCGAAGCCTAATTCGCTATTTGTAGAATAGGTTATATCTTTTGAATAATTTTCTTTTCTCTCCAAATCATCTTGCCCAGTATTAATATATCCACAAGTTAAACCTAAAAACTCGTAAATCTTACCCATATTCTCACTATCTCTCTTAGCTAAATAATCATTTACAGTTACTATATGGACACCTTTTTTTTCTAGAGCATTAAGGAAAGCCGCAAGAGCTATTGTTAATGTTTTACCTTCTCCAGTTTTCATTTCTGCAATTTTATTCTCATGGATTACAACTCCGCCAATTAGCTGAACATCAAAGTGTCTTTCATTTCTAATTCTTTTAGAGGCTTCCCTCACCATTGAAAAAGCTTCAGGCAATATGTCGTTTAGACTTTTGCCTTTTTTAATTTCTTCAATTAGTTTCTCGGTTTTTTTTGGAAACATTTCATCAGATAAATTTTCTAAATCTTTTTCCAAAAGATTAACTTTATTGACTATTTGTTGAATTCGGCCTAGTTCCTTTTCATTTCCGCTTTTAATAAGCTTTGAAAATATATTAAGTGGGTTGAACATTTTGATATAAAATTAAATATTAGAAATATATAGTAATTAATTAATTATTTTAAATATCATGAAATTTAACATAAACAATTTTATAAAAAATAGCAGTCAAAGCTCTAAAATTGTTGATTATCAGGATTTAGATCATATTGATGGAGTTTCTATTTCTGCTGTCAGTGCTGGTTTATATAAATTTAAGAGAGATGAATTAGTTTTATTTTATTTTAGAGATGGTGCAAATTATGCCTCAGTATATACCCAATCAAATTTAATATCTGAAAATATAAAATGGAATAAAAGAATTAAAGCAAAAAAAATATTTGCATTATTAGTTAATACCAGAAATGCTAATGCATTAACAGGCTCTGAAGGTTATGACGCGTTAAAGAAAATTTCTTTAGATCTATCCTCAAAATTATCTGAAATACAGAAAAGAGACGAAGATGCTCCAAAACAAATTTCCTCAAAAGAAATACTTTTTGGTTGTACAGGTACCATAGGAGAGAAATTTCCAATAGAAAAAATTAAAAGTTCATTACCAGAATTAGTCGAGAAAATAAAATATACACAAAATAAATTAATCTGGATGAAAGCTGCAATGGGTATAATCACAACAGATTTAAAACCCAAAGTGTCAATGGCTGAGACAAAAATTGGTTCATCAACTATTAAAATTTATGGAATCGCAAAAGGATCAGGCATGATTTATCCAAATATGGCAACTACGTTGTGTTATATATTTACAGATGCAACTTTACCTACATCAGTTTTAAATGATGTCTTAAAAAACAACATAAAGACAACATTCAATGCAATTTCATGTGATGGTGATACAAGTACTAATGATATGGTTTCTATATTCTCAACAGGCAAAATAAATCATTTAGAAATTAAAAAATATAGTGATAGTAGACTTAAAAATTTTAACAAGGCAGTTCATGAAGTTTTATTAAATTTAGCCAAGCAAGTTGTTTCTGATGGAGAAGGCGCTTCTAAATTTATTTCTATTAATTGTATTAATTGCAAAACTGAAAAAGAAGCAAAAAATTTGTCATTTAAAATAGCAAACTCATTATTAGTAAAAACAGCAATTGCGGGAGAAGATCCAAATTGGGGACGAGTAGCTATGGCAATTGGAAATAGTGACTCCAAAATCAATGAACAAAAATTATCTATTTCTTTTGGACCTTATAAAATTTATCATAAGGGATCTTTATACAAATCTTATGACGAAAAAAAAGTTAAGGAATATATGAAAGGCAAATCAATAGAAATAGAAGTCGATATTGGTCAGGGAATTAAAAAATTTAAATCTTTTACTATGGATCTAACAAAAAAATATATTGAAATTAATGCTGATTATAGGACTTAACTATATTGAAATTTCATAGATTAATATTTAAGTAATAAATATGATTAAATATTTATTAAAATGCAAAGATTGTAAGCAAGAATTTGAAAGTTGGTTTAGTGCTTCCAATGAATACGATAGGTTGCTCAAATTAAAACTTCTAAATTGCCAATCCTGTGAGTCAATAAATGTTGAAAAATCCTTGATGTCTCCTAATTTATTAAATACCAAGAAAAAAGAAAATTTAAAAGAAATTAAAAAATATAAAGAAGTTCGACAAAAACTTTCTGACTACAAAAAATTTGTAAAAGATAATTTTGAGTATGTAGGAGAAAATTTTACTTATAAAGCAAGATCAATTCACTACGATAAAAAGAAACCAAAAAAAGGTATTTATGGTAGTGCTTCTCTTAAAGATGTTAAGGAATTAAGAGAAGAAGGGATAGAAACAGATATAATTCCATGGATTGATGATGATAAAAATTAAACTTTCTTAAATTCTGAAATATAATTTACAGACTTATCAGATGTTACAGACCATTTATTTAAGATAGGATTAAAAGTCATTCCATCAATTTTTTTTAATTTTAAAGAATTTTTTTTACAAATATCTGTTAAATGTTCAGGTTTAACAAATTTTTCCCAATCATGAGTACCTATTGGAAGCCACTTTAAGACATACTCAGCTCCCACAATCGCAAACAAGTAAGATTTTAGAGTTTTATTCAAAGTTGCAATGAACATGACTCCCGATTTTTTTAAAAACTTTGAACTTTCTTTAATAAAAAAATCTACATCTTCAACATGTTCAACAATTTCCATATTCAAAATTATATCAAATTTTTTCTTAATTTTTAAATTTTCTGGAGAGGAATTATAATATTTAATTTTAAGTTTGCTTTTTTTTAAATGATACTTAGCTACTTGAATATTTTTAAAAGATGCATCAATGCCAACAACATCTGCTCCAAGTTTGGCCATGGGTTCAGAAAGCAATCCACCACCACATCCAATATCTAAAATACTCAAGCCTTTAAAGGGCTCATACTCTTTTTTAATTTTAAACTCAGATAAAATTGTATCTCTTATATATTTTATTCTGATGGGGTTAAATTTATGTAATGGCTTAAATTTTCCATTGGGATCCCACCATTCCTCAGCTATTTTTGAAAATTTTTCTATTTCTTTTTTATTTATTGTGTTATTTTTCATTGTTTGTTGACATTACAATCAAGATGTATTTTATCAATATATTTTAATTTATATTAAAAAAAATTATCAATGAAAATAATTGTATTAAAATTTGGAGGTACTTCAGTTGGTACAACTGATAGAATTAAAAAAGTCGCAAAGATTATTGCTAAATATAAAAAAAAATACAATGTAATTGTACTGTCATCTGCAATGAGTGGTGTGACAAATAATTTAATCAATTTATCTAAAAAAATTAGCAAAACTTTTTCAGATTCAGAGTATGATGTACTTGTTTCATCAGGAGAGCAAGTATCCTGTGCATTAATTTCAGGAGAATTAATTAATAAAGGTTTCCATTCAAGATCTTGGATGTCATGGCAAATCCCTATCAATACTGAGGGAAAGTATAAATTTTCAAGAATAAATAAAATTAATAAGTATCAAATAATGAGTTATTTAAAAAAAGGAGGGATTCCTGTAATCACAGGATTTCAGGGAATTAATAATAAAAATAGAATAACTACTATTGGCAGGGGCGGAACAGATGCAAGTGCAATTATGTTTGCAAAATTTTTTAAAGCTGAAAAATGTATAATATATACAGATGTGGATGGTGTTTATTCTACAGATCCAAATAAACTTAAGTCAGCTAAAAAAATAAAAGTTATATCTTATGAGGAAATGCTAGAAATGGCCTCTCTTGGATCCAAAGTTATGCAACCTCATTCCATTCAAGATGCAAGGTTGAATAGGGTAAATATAGAGGTGAGATCTTCTTTTACAGATAACGAAGGAACTCTTATTACAAAAAGAAAAAATATAATAAATAACAAGATTATTACTGGTATTTCAACTACAACCAATGACTCCAAAGTTACCCTTTTAGGTGTAAGGGATAAACCTGGGATTGCAGCATCGATTTTTAAACCTTTATCTGAAAATTCTATAAATGTAGATATGGTAGTACAAAATATTTCTGCTAATGGAAAAGAAACAGACCTTACTTTTACAATAAAATCAGATGATTTAAGCAAAACAAAAAAAATTATTTCCCAAAATAAAAAAATTAAATTTAGAGATTTAATATTTGATAAGAATGTCTCAAAAGTCTCAATAATAGGAGTTGGAATGGTTACTACTCCTGGGGTTACTTATAGAATGTTTCAGTCGCTTGCTAAACAAAAAATAAATATTCAAGTAATATCTACATCAGAAATTAAAATTTCTGTGTTGATAGATAAGAAAAATGTTCAAAAAGCTATATCCTCTCTGCACAAAGAATTTAAATTAAGTAAATAATATATGAATATTAGACCTTTTAGAGAAATAAAAAGAAGAAAAACAAAAGAAATTAATGTTGGTCATGTAAAAGTTGGAGGAGACAATCCAATTTCTGTTCAATCAATGACAAATACTTTAACTAAAGATGTTAAAGAAACTGTAAATCAAATTGAACAAATTGAAGAGGCTGGAGCTGATATTGTAAGAGTATCATGCCCAGATGAAGACTCGACGAAAGCTCTTAAAGTTATTATTAAAAATACATCTATTCCAATAGTAGCTGATATACATTTTCATTACAAAAGAGCAGTTGAGGCAGCAGAAAGTGGAGCTGCTTGTCTAAGAATAAACCCTGGGAATATTGGAGATAAAAAAAAAATTAAAGAGGTAATTTCTGCCGCAAAAAATAACAATTGTTCAATAAGAATTGGTGTTAATGCTGGATCTTTAGAAAAAGACTTACTAGAAAAGTATAAAGAACCTTGTCCAGAAGCTCTAGTGGAGAGTGCATTAAGAAATATAAGTATTGTTGAAGACTTTGACTTCAATAATTTTAAAGTAAGCGTAAAATCTTCTGACGTATTTTTGTCTATCGAAGCTTACAGACAACTTTCAAATGTTACTGATTATCCACTACATTTAGGTATTACTGAGGCAGGAACATTTTTACCTGGTAGCATAAAATCTTCTATTGGTTTTGGATCACTTCTTATGAGCGGTATTGGAGACACTATAAGAGTGTCTTTATCTGACAATCCAGTAGAAGAGATTAAAGTTGGAAATGAAATTCTTAAATCACTTAATTTACGAAATAGAGGGGTAAAAATTATTTCTTGCCCATCTTGTGCTAGACAGGCTTTTAATGTAATTGAAACTGTTAAAAAGTTAGAAGATAGACTATCTCATATAAAGACTCCAATTTCTTTATCTATAATTGGATGCGTAGTTAATGGACCGGGTGAGGCCGCACTTACTGATATTGGTGTTACAGGTGGAGGAAAAGGCAACAATATGCTTTATTTGAATGGATTTGAAAGTCAAAAAATATCAAGTGATGAGATGATTTCTAAAGTTGTGCGTTTAGTTGAGGAAAAAGTAGAGGAGATCGAAAAAACCAAATAATGGTACCTTTATCAAAAGTTCAAGATTTAATATCAAAACATTCCAAATTGGAAAAAGAGCTATCCTCACAAGAAATTGACAAAAAATCTTTTGCAGAGAAGTCAAAAGAATACTCTGACTTAAATGATATTATCAAAGAGGCAGTTTCTTACTTTAACTTCCAAAAAAATAAAGATGAATTGGAAAATTTAATTAATGATAATGACACTGACAAAGAGATGAAGGATTTAGCCATAAGTGAATTAAATGTGCTTGAAAAAAATAACGAGAGTAGCGAAAAAAAAATTAAGTTATTTTTACTACCTAAAGATGAGGCAGATACAAAAAATGCAATAATAGAAATAAGAGCTGGAACAGGAGGATTAGAAGCTAGTTTATTTGCATCTGATTTGTTTAAGATGTATGAAAAAGTAAGTCACAAAAAAAAATGGCTAATAGAGGTTATATCTATTTCTAAAAGCGATGCTGGAGGATTAAAAGAAGTTATTGCATCTATAAAAGGTAAAAATATTTATTCTTCACTGAAATATGAAAGTGGTGTTCATCGAGTTCAAAGAGTTCCAGACACCGAAACCCAAGGAAGAGTGCATACATCCGCTGCTACCGTTGCAGTGATGCCAGAAGCTGAAGAGCTTGATGTTAAAATAGAAGAAAAAGATTTAAGAATTGATGTATTTAGAAGTAGTGGTCCAGGTGGTCAAAGTGTAAATACAACTGATTCTGCAGTCAGGATTACACATATACCAACTGGAATAGTTGTTAGTCAACAAGATGAAAAATCACAGATAAGAAATAAAGAAAAAGGTTTAAAAATTCTTAGATCTAGAATTTACGAATTAGAACGTCAGAAAAGAGACGACGAAAGGTCTAAAGATAGAAAAAGTAAAATTGGAACAGGAGACAGATCTGAAAGAATTAGAACATATAATTTTCCACAAGGAAGAGTAACAGATCATAGAATAAATTTAACACTACACAAATTATCTGAATTTATGGAAGGAGAAATATTTGATGAGATGATAGAAAACTTAGTTATTCAAGCTCAAGAAAATGAGCTTAGCAATATATAAATATGAATTATAATCAAATTTTAAAAAAAGGTGAAAATTTTTTAAAAAAAAATAAAATTAAAAATTCATATCTTGACGTTGAATTAATTTTATCAAAAGTTCTAAATAGAAATAGGGAAGAAATACTATTAAATACGCATAATAAGATAAGCAATAAAGACATAATCAAATTCAAAAATTATTTATTAAGAAGGTATCAAAAAGAGCCAATGGCATATATTCTTGGTTATAAACACTTTTGGAAACATAAGTTTTTAACAAACAAATTTGTTTTAATTCCAAGACCAGATACTGAATTAATTATCGAAGAAACTTTAAGGTATTTATCAACCGATAAATCTAAAAAAATTTTAGATGTTGGAACTGGATCAGGCTGTATAGTAGTTTCTTTACTTAAAGAGAGGCCAAAATGTGTGGCAACAGCAATAGATATATCTAAAAAAGCTTTAAATGTTGCCAAAATTAATGCAAAATTACATCAATTGGAAAATAAAATTAATTTTATCAATATCGATATTGACAAATATAAATCTTGTAATTATGATTTAATTATATCTAATCCTCCATACATTAGTAGTATTGAATTAAATAGATTAGATGATGATATAAAATTCCATGAACCTATTGAAGCGTTATCAGGAGGTTCTGATGGATTGAGGGATTTAAGAAAAATAATTTATAAAAGTAAAAAATTGTTAAAAATTAACGGAAAATTGATACTGGAGATTGGATACAGACAAAAAATCCGATGTATTAAAATGCTAACTGAAAATGGCTTTTACATTAACAAAACATCAAAAGATTTGTCTGGAAACGACAGATGTATAGTAAGTACTAAATTACAATCATGAACAATTTCAAAAATAACAACAGAAGAAGTCGTTTTAAGCCAAACGGCGACAGAAGCTTCAGAAGAAACGGAAATGTGCATAAGTCTAACGGAGACTTTAGTAACGGGTCATCTTTTAAAAGAAGACATCCTGGAAAAAATAATCAAAATGCTGCCAAACTAGTTGAGAAATATAACGATCTTGCACGAGAAGCTCTATCAAATGGAGATAAAATTTTATCTGAAAATTATTTACAACATTCAGAACATTTCTCTAGAATTTTGATTTCACAAGAAAATTCAAGAAACAATAATGAAAAATTAGCTGAGACAAATATTAATAATCAACTAAATGTTGAAACTGAGAGTAAAGAGCCAGAAGAACAATCAACAAAATAATTTACATTTTAGATATAAGATCAGACTTGAGAACGTCTATTTTAATCCTATTAACTTCAAACATTTTTCTTTCAGCTCCTTTTAATATTTTTCCAGATGGCAATTTTAGTTTTTGAGAATTAATTTTCCTACCATTTTCAACAACTTCATAGTGTAAATGCGGGCCAGTAGAAAGACCTGTAGATCCAACATATCCAATTACTTGACCTTGCTTAACTCTAGCACCTTTCTTAATACCTCTTCCAAACTTAGACATATGTGCATAGATAGTTTGGTAAACTCTGTTATGTTTTATTTTAACACAATTTCCTCCACCTCCACACCATTGTGCCCTTGTAACTATACCATCACCGGAAGCTAAAATTGGAGTACCAGTTGGTGCAGCAAAATCGGTTCCTGTGTGCATTTTGGTAAAACCTAAAATAGGATGTTTCCTTTTACCGAATGAAGATGATAATCTTGCCCCATTTATTGGAGTCTTCATTAAAGTTTTTCTCATACTTTTTCCATTTTCGTCGAAGTAATCAATTTTATTTTTATCATATTCATATCTATAAAGTTTCAGATCTTCATTTTGTAAATTCAAATTAGCAAAAATTATATTTCCTGTTTCAATTATTTCTTTATCTTTGTTTAAGAATTCTTCATATATAATTTGAAAACTATCATTTTTCCAAATGTCTCTTTGAAAATCTACTTGAAAACCATACAATCTTGCGAATTCAATAATGATATTTGGCTTAATTTTTAAATCTATCGCTGATTGGTATAGGCTGTTTGTAATTTTACTTTCTTTATAAGTAATTATTTTTGTTAAATTTTTTTTTACGATTTTTGATTTAAATTCCTCAGCTTTAAAATCTCTGACAAAGAAAATTTCTTCTTTTTTATTAACTTCAATATTAAATTTCAATATTTTAGGATAATCTTTTATATCAATTTTAAAATAAATTTTTTGATTTGGCCTTAATATTTTAATTTTTTTATTTTTTTTTATTGTTTGAAGAAATATTTTCTTTTCATTTTTTGAAATATTAACGTCGTTAATTATACTTTCATAAGTGTCACCTATTTTGACAACATAATCATATTCTTTGTATCGATTTTCTAATTCAGACGTTATCTTTGTTATTGTCTTTTGAAGGTAAACATTTTCAAGGGTTTTTTTTAAGTTTTGCTTTTGAGATTTTTTATTGTTTTCAAAAAAATAAGTAACAAAAATTGTGATTATAACTAATAAAGTTAACCAAATAAAATGTGAGAGTGATTTAGTTTTTTTTTTTATATTTCCTATCACAAAATTATAAATAGATTAAAAATGTTGATTTATATGACTTTTTAACACATTTTTTGTTCATCTAAAAACTTGATTTATAAATTATTTCCAATATAAGCGTCACACTCAGCATATAAAAATATGTTGTTTATTGGGCATTTTAGTCCAATTAGCTATTTGAATTGTTAATATTTTAAGAAGAGAAGTGTGGACGGTTAAGGTTACCAAAATTTGTCGTACACACTTCAACATTATACAAATATTATTCTTAGTGTTTGTATAGAAGCTAGTGTGCGCCGTTTTTAAACTTGAGAGTTTGATCATGGCTCAGAACGTACGCTGGCGGCACGCCTTATACATGCAAGTCGAACGAAGTAGCAATACTTAGTGGCAGACGGGTGAGTAACATGTAGGTATCTTCCCTTTGGTGAGGAATAACACGAGGAAACTTGTGCTAATACCTCATAAGTCTTTACGGAGAAAGCTTTATGCGCCAAAGGATGAGCCTGCACTTGATTAGTTTGTTGGTGGGGTAATGGCCTACCAAGACTTTGATCTATAGCTGATCTGAGAGGATGATCAGCCACATTGGGACTGAGACACGGCCCAAACTCCTACGGGAGGCAGCAGTAGGGAATATTGCACAATGGAGGAAACTCTGATGCAGCGATGCCGCGTGAGTGAAGAAGGCCTTTGGGTTGTAAAGCTCTTTCGTCGGGGAAGAAAATGACTGTACCCGAATAAGAAGGTCCGGCTAACTTCGTGCCAGCAGCCGCGGTAATACGAAGGGACCTAGCGTAGTTCGGAATTACTGGGCTTAAAGAGTTCGTAGGTGGTTAAAAAAGTTGGTGGTGAAATCCCAGAGCTTAACTCTGGAACTGCCATCAAAACTTTTTAGCTAGAGTATGATAGAGGAAAGCAGAATTTCTAGTGTAGAGGTGAAATTCGTAGATATTAGAAAGAATACCGATTGCGAAGGCAGCTTTCTGGATCATTACTGACGCTGAGGAACGAAAGCATGGGTAGCGAAGAGGATTAGATACCCTCGTAGTCCATGCCGTAAACGATGTGTGTTAGACGTTGGAAATTTATTTTCAGTGTCGCAGCGAAAGCATTAAACACACCGCCTGGGGAGTACGACCGCAAGGTTAAAACTCAAATGAATTGACGGGGACCCGCACAAGTAGTGGAGCATGTGGTTTAATTCGAAGATACGCGCAGAACCTTACCAACACTTGACATGTTCGTCGCGACTCTAAGAGATTAGAGTTTTCGGTTCGGCCGGACGAAACACAGGTGCTGCATGGCTGTCGTCAGCTCGTGTCGTGAGATGTTGGGTTAAGTCCCGCAACGAGCGCAACCCTCACTTTTAGTTGCCATCATTTAGTTGGGCACTCTGAAAGAACTGCCAGTGATAAGCTGGAGGAAGGTGGGGATGACGTCAAGTCCTCATGGCCCTTACGTGTTGGGCTACACACGTGCTACAATGGCATTTACAATAGGAAGCAAGGTGGCGACATCAAGCAAATCCTAAAAAGATGCCTCAGTTCGGATTGTACTCTGCAACTCGAGTACATGAAGCTGGAATTACTAGTAATCGCGGATCAGCGCGCCGCGGTGAATACGTTCCCGGGTCTTGTACACACCGCCCGTCACACCATGGGAGTTGGTTCTACCTTAAGGCAAGGTTTAAAACCCTTGACTACGGTATAGTCAGCGACTGGGGTGAAGTCGTAACAAGGTAGCCGTAGGGGAACCTGCGGCTGGATTACCTCCTTTCTAAGGATGATTAAGGATTATTTCTTAATCTAAATAATATAACAGGTTAATGTTGACCGTCCTCATTTCTCTTTTTAAAATTGTGTTTCTCCTTTTTGCATAAAGGGGCCGGTAGCTCAGTTGGTTAGAGCACACCCTTGATAAGGGTGGGGTCGAAAGTTCGAGTCTTTCTCGGCCCACCAAAAAACTGGGGGATTAGCTCAGCTGGGAGAGCGCCTGATTTGCATTCAGGAGGTCAGCGGTTCGATCCCGCTATCCTCCACCATGAAACACTTAGTTATTTTATTTGTGAATATTTTATAATTATTATCAATATCTATATCCGATTGTTCAGAGATTTGAACAATCAGTTAATATTCGAATAGATGAATATTAAAAAAATTTGATTCTACACAGAATTTTTTTCTGTGCATAAATCAAGCGTTTAAGGGCGTGTGGCGGATGCCTTGGCACTGAAAGCCGATGAAGGACGTGGTATACTGCGATAAGTTACGGGGAGCTGTATGCAAGTTTTGATCCGTAAATTTCCGAATGGGGAAACCCACCACTTTATGTGGTACTTTAAACTGAATACATAAGTTTAAAGAGACAACCTGGAGAACTGAAACATCTAAGTAACCAGAGGAAAAGAAATCAATTGAGATTCCGTTAGTAGTGGCGAGCGAAAGCGGATTAGGCCAGTAGATTTGTTAAAAAAATTTGAATAGTTTGGAAAAGCTAACCACAGAGGGTGATAGTCCCGTATGAGTAATGTTTATCAAATTTCTTGAGTAAAGCGGGACACGTGAAATCCTGCTCGAATATAGGGGGACCACCCTCTAAGCCTAAATACTCTTCAGTGACCGATAGTGAACTAGTACCGTGAGGGAAAGGTGAAAAGAACCCCTATTAGGGGAGTGAAATAGAACCTGAAACCGCATGCCTACAATCAGTCGAAGCTCTTTTTAGAGTGACGGCGTACCTTTTGTATAATGGGTCAGTGACTTAATTTATAAAGCAAGCTTAAGCCATCTAGGTGTAGGCGTAGCGAAAGCAAGTCTTAATAGGGCTATTAGTTTTATGAATTAGACCCGAAAACGAATGAGCTTACCATGAGCAGGTTGAAAGCAAGGTAACACTTGCCGGAGGACCGAACCAGTTGACGTTGAAAAGTCTTTGGATGACTTGTGGTAAGGGGTGAAAGGCCAACCAAATTCGTAGATAGCTGGTTTTCCGCGAAAACTATTTAGGTAGTGCGTTGAATAAATATGCGTTTAGAGGTAGAGCACTAAATGGGCTAGGGGGAAGAGATTCTTACCAAACCTAATAAAACTCCGAATGCTAAACGTAGTTCTTCAACAGACAGACTGTGGGTGCTAAGGTCCATGGTCGAGAGGGAAAGAGCCCAGACCACCAGATAAGGTCCCAAAATTGTGATTAAGTGTGAAAGGATGTGGAAATTCCATAACAGCCGGGAGGTTGGCTTAGAAGCAGCCATCCTTTAAAGATAGCGTAACAGCTCACCGGTCTAATAGAGTTTCTGCGCCGAAGATGTAACGGGGCTAAAATCACATACCGAATCTGTGGGTTTATAAAATTTTCGAATTTTATAAGCGGTAGCGGAACGTTCTGTAAGCCTGTAAAGGGATACCCGTGAGGGATCCTGGAGGTATCAGAAGTGCGAATGCTGACATGAGTAACGATTAAAGAAGTGAAAAACTTCTTCGCCGAAAATCCAAGGGTTTCTGCGCAAGGTTAATCCGCGCAGAGTTAGTCGGCCCCTAAGACGAGGGCGAAAGCCGTAGTCGATGGAAATAAGGTTAATATTCCTTAACCTGATGGTAGTGACGGATTTTGTAAGTTGTATGTTCTTAATGGATTGAACGTGCCGCGAAAAAGTCCCAGGAAATAGCTCCATCACTAAGACCGTACCCTAAACCGACACAGGTGGATTAATAGAGTATATTTAGGCGCTTGAGAGAATGATGTTGAAGGAACTCGGCAAAATGCTTCTGTAACTTCGGGATAAAGAAGACCTTTTTTTGGGCAACCATTAGAGGGTGGCACAAGCCAGGGAGAAGCGACTGTTTATCAAAAACACAGGGCTCTGCTAACACGTAAGTGGATGTATAGGGTCTGACGCCTGCCCGGTGCTGGAAGGTTAATGCGATGGGTGCAAGCTCATTTCTGAAGCCCCAGTAAACGGCGGCCGTAACTATAACGGTCCTAAGGTAGCGAAATTCCTTGTCGGGTAAGTTCCGACCTGCATGAATGGCGTAACGATTTCTCCGCTGTCTCCAACATCAACTCAGTGAAATTGAATTCTCCGTGAAGATGCGGAGTTCGCGTAGTTAGACGGAAAGACCCCGTGCACCTTTACTGCAACTTTACATTGGTGTTAGGAAAAACATATTTAGCATAGGAGGGAGACATTGAAGCGATGGCGTCAGTTGTCGCAGAGTCACCAGTGAAATACCTCTTTTGTTTTTCTTGGCATCTAACTGATAGCCGTTATCCGGCATCAAGACATTGTATGGTGGGTAGTTTGACTGGGGCGGTCGCCTCCCAAATAGTAACGGAGGCGTGCGAAGGTAAGCTCAGAACGGTCAGAAATCGTTCGTAGAGTGCAATGGCATAAGCTTGCCTGACTGTGAGACTGACAAGTCGAGCAGAGACGAAAGTCGGTCATAGTGATCCGGTGGTTCTGAGTGGAAGGGCCATCGCTCAACGGATAAAAGGTACGCCGGGGATAACAGGCTGATACTGCCCAAGAGCTCATATCGACGGCAGTGTTTGGCACCTCGATGTCGGCTCATCACATCCTGGGGCTGGAGCAGGTCCCAAGGGTTTGGCTGTTCGCCAATTAAAGTGGTACGTGAGCTGGGTTCAGAACGTCGTGAGACAGTTCGGTCCCTATCTGCTATGCGTGTAGAAGAATTGAGAGGAGCTGTCCCTAGTACGAGAGGACCGGGATGGACGTACCACTGGTGGACCGGTTGTAGCGCCAGCTGCAGTGCCGGGTAGCTAAGTACGGAAGAGATAACTGCTGAAAGCATCTAAGCGGGAAACTCACCTCAAAACTAGTTCTTCCTATAGAGCCGTGGTAGACCACCACGTTGATAGGCTGGGTGTGGAAGCGCAGTAATGCGTGTAGCTGACCAGTACTAATAGCTCAATTGGCTTGATTTATGCACTGAAAAAAATTTAATAAAAAATAAACAACATAAATATTGGAACAAATTTTATGCGCAGTTTATTATTAATAAAGCATCTAACTTTGCAAAATATGCTTTAAAGAAAAATTTTATTTCCGAAAAATCAAAAATATTAGAAATTGGATGTGGTAACGGTAGAGACGCTTTTTTTTTCATGAAAAGAAAATAAAAATTATAGCTTTTGATAAATCAACAGAGGCGATTAAAAATAACCAAAAAATAATTGATAATGTCTTCTTAATTAATGATATATCGAACATTAATTTAAAAAATATTAAGTTTTACAAAAAATATAAATTTAACACAGTGTATGCCAGGTTTTTCCTACATACATTGAATGCTAAACCTGAAATTCTTTTTTTCAAATTTTGTGAAAAAATTTTACCTCGAAACGGTAAAATATTATTAGAGTTTAGAACAATTAATGACCTGCTAATTTTAAAAGGAAAAAAAATTAGTCAATACGAGAGAATCACCGATCATTACAGGAGGTTTATTGATATTGATTTTCTACTAAAAAGAAATGAACGTAAATTTGTTCCTATATTTAAGATTCAAGGTTTCGGTTTTACAGGATTTAAAAAAAAAAATCCACATATTTTCGAATAATATTAAAGAAATTATAATATTTTATTTTTTTTATTTAATAATTTATTTTTAAGATTTTGATAACAAAAGAATAGAACTAATAAACGCTAATAGTTTTATGAAATATTTTAATTGATCATCATCAATTTTTGTTGAGAAGATGTTTCCAATTATTATTCCTATAAATGCAGAAAATAGATAATAGTAATTTATAAAATTCACATGTTCCTGGTTAAATATAAAAATTATAGAAATGAATTGAAATGTAGCTAAAAATAAGTAAAAAAAAATGATTTGAAATCTTTTAAAATTTACATCATCGTCATAAGACTTAATAATTAAAACAGATAGTAAAGATCCACCAGAATTGGTTACTCCATGTAACAATCCAGTAATTAAAATAATTATTTTTTTAAAATTTTCTGAAAATTTTTTTTCTTTAATAAAGTAAGAAAAAATTAGAACAAACCATATCACAAAACAAATTAATAAATTAAAATTAATATATTCATTAAATTGTTTTAAAAAAAATATGCCTATAAATACTGAAGGTAAACAAATAAAGAAAAAATATTTTCCCATATTAGTATCTACAGTGATTTTTTTATTCCGATATAAGTAAACCAAATTAATGGTGCTATTAAAAATTGAAAGAGGTAGTAGAAATGTTATTACTTCAACTAAATTAAATCCATATATTACAAGTATTGGAGTACCTAAAACTAATATTCCAACCCCAGCTATAGTTTGAAATGTTGAAAGAATTACGATTAGTAAAAAAATCGAATAACTTAATTCATACATATTATTTAAATATATTTGATAGTAGACCTATATTTAAAATTAATTTTTGCAAATTATTTTTTTTGGTCTATACGGAAAAGATATTAGTATAAATCTATGACTAAAAAATATAAGGGTATATGGTTTTATGGAAACTCCGGCACAGGTAAATCAGTAGCTAGTAAATACGTTTACAAATTAGTTAAAAATTCAATCTTATTAGATGGAGATCAAATTAGAAAATACATAAGTTTTGATCTAGGTTATTCACTTAATGATAGAAAAATTCAAATAAAAAGAGTATTTGGAATTGCTAAATTAGTTATAAAATCAAAAAGTTTCCCAATCGTGAGTACAGTTTATATGAATACAAATATTCAAAACAAAGTTAAAAAACAAAATGTTCTACTTGTTAATATTTTAAGAGATTTTGATAAGATTAAAGAAAGAGAAAAAATTTATAATAACAAAATGAAGCATGTTATTGGAAAAGATATAAAAATTCCAAAATTAAAAAATAAATTTTATATTTCGAACAATAAGACACTTAAAGAATTTTACAAAAAAATATCAAAAGTAATATTATGATTGATGAAGAGGAATATCTTATATCATATGCAAATATTCAATCTAATTTATTTAAAAGTCAAAAAAATTTTTGTAATCCAAACCTATTGAAAACCTATTACCACGATATCTCTCTTGGTTTCCCAATTTGTCTACCTAAAGGAATAAAATTTTTTGATTATAGTAAAGCTAAATACTTTCAAATAGATACCAAATTTTTCTCAAAAAAAATCTTTAAAACTGATAACATGAATTATGTGGGGGTAAAAAAATTTTTTCGCTACGGAAATGTATTTGCTTTTAATGTTAAAATAAAAAGAGAGTATAAAAAAAAGTTAGATTTTTATATTAAAAAAACAAATTCTTTAAAAAAAAAAATAAGAAAGCTTAAATCAAAAAATAAAAAAATTTGTGCAATGCAGATTAGAAATGTTCCCCATTTAGGGCATGAGGCAGTTTTTAGACATATACTTTCAAATTTTGATATGCTTTTTTTAAATCCAATTTATGGTATTAAAAAAAAAAATGATTTTTCTGATTTATATATTTCAAAAGCTTTAAAATATATTAAGCAAAAATACAAAAATACCGAGTTTGATCCAATTTGGACAAATTTTCACTATGCTGGCCCTCGTGAGGCCTTACATCATATGCTTATGAGGCAATCTCTTGGTTTTGATTATTTTTATGTGGGCAGAGATCATGCAGGAGCTGAGAATTTATATCCACAAATGGAAGCTGTAAGAATAGTAAAAAAATTAAAAAAAAAATTTAAAATTCAACCTTTTACATCAAAAGGTGGTTTTTATTGTAATAAATGCAAAAAGTATGTGATTAAAGGATTATGTAAGTCTAAAAATTTGATAAATATATCAGGAACAAACTTTCGAGAATGCATAAGGAAAAAATTAATTTACGAACATGCTGATAAAAAAATACAAAATATAATTTTTAAAATTTGAAAATGCCAAAATGACCAAAATATTAGCAACTATAGGCCCAGTTTCAGATAATAAAAATTTAAAATATTTGCTGGATAAATGTGACATGGTTCGCCTTAATATGTCACATAATTCCTTAAATTGGCATGATAAGAATGTTAATAAAATTAAAAAAATAAATTCAAACAAGTATATTTTAGTAGATATACCTGGAGCCAAGCCCCGAACACTCAATGATAATTCTATTGAAATAAAAAAAGGACAAAAAGTTATTTTTGCATATAATAATAAAAATAAAAAAATTATACCTATTTCGAATCCTCTTCCAAAATTATCTTATAAAAATGTAAAAACATTTTCAATATCGGATGGGTCTTATTTATTTAAGTTTTTAAGTCTGAAAAATAAAAAACTTACAGGTATTAGTTTACAAGATTTTACATTGTTACCAAAAAAGGGATTAAATATTCCCTATTCAGTATATAGTGACAACTTTCAATCCAAAATTTACACAAAATTTATAAAAAAAATTAGTAACATTAAATTTGATTGTATCGGTCTTAGTTTTGTTCAAAGTTCAAAGATAATTAAAATTTTAAAAAAAAAATATAAATCAAAAATGTTTATTTCAAAAATAGAAAATTATTTAGGTTATATAAATAGGAAAGAAATAATAAATGAAAGTGACGCTATTATGATTGATAGAGGTGATCTAGCAGCTGAAATAGGTAATGAAAAATTAACAGAATTTACAGCAAATATTATTCAAGACTGTAAAAAAATTGGTAAACCAATAATAATTGCAACAGAAAACTTAAATTCATTAATTAATAATTTTACTCCTTCCAAAAGTGATATTTTGAGCCTAGATTATTTTTTATCAAAAAAAGTTGATTACATAATGTTGAGTGATGAAACTGCAACTTCGAATAATTGGAAAAATACTTTAAAATGGTTAAAAAATTATCTAGTTTTAAAAACTAAAAAAAAAGTCACCTACAAGTTAAATAATATATTTGAAATAGCAAAAAATATTTCAAATCATGTATTAGTAATTTTTTCAAAGAAAGGTTTTGTTTATAAAAAATTTTCTTCTAACAATTATGTAAATTTAATTTTATTTACTGAAAATAAGCTGCTTTCTAAAGTAGCTAATTTAAAACATAATGTAGAGTCTTTTTTTCTAAAATTTCCAAAAAAAAATTTAGATAAATTTTTATACGAAAATATAAGAAAGAAAAAAAAAATAATTTTTAAAAATACTGATCAAGCCATACTTATCAATGTTACATTTCCAAGAAAAAATTCAAGAGCGAACACAATTATAATTTTATCAAAAAAAGATTTCTGATTTAAAATAAGATAGAATTTATTTTATTTATGATCTTTTTGTGGTTAATTAAGTTATTTGATATGATTATGTTTCCACCTTTATCTACTTCTTCGCCCCTCCAATTACTTATAAAACCACCAGCAGATTTTATTATTGGTATCCATGGATGTATATCCCATGATTTGTTTCCACATCCAATTACTGCATCAATTTTGCCCTCACAAAAATTGGCAATAGATAGAGAGTCAAAAGAGTGATACTGAATTATATTTGTAAGTTGTCTCAACTTTTTTTTTCTTCTATATTTTAAAAAGCATGTCATAGCGCCAGCAATCTTAATTGTTTTAAAATTAATATTATTGCTTACCTTAAGTTTTATCTTTTTCCCTCTAAAATAAACATGCCCTATGTTTTTTTTTGCAATATAAAACTTGTTTAGCTCTGGAAAGTTTGCCAATCCTATTATTGGTTTTTTCTTATAGTCTAAACCTACCAAATTACTCCAAGTAGGATTTCCTGCTATAAGAGATTTAGTTCCATCTATTGGATCAATAATCCAATCATAAAAAGATTTTTTTCTGTCGTCACCATATTCCTCGCCAATTATATTGTGATCTCTAAATTTTTTTTTTATTTCTTTTCTAATTATTTCTTCGATTTTTTTATCTAAAATTGTAACAGGATCAAATTTACTTTTTTTTTTGTTATAAACAGTATGTTTCATAAGATAATTTTTGCTGTAAAATTTGTTTATTTTCAAAGAAAGGTTATTCAAAAAATTAAGATATTTTACTTCACTTATTTTTGAAATATTCTTTTTATTTTGCATACCAAAAATTTTCTTCTATGTGCCATCTTTTTCCATAGAGCTTTTTTAAGTACATATCTGAATTTTTGGGTATTCTAATATCAAGTTTATTATATTTTATTTTTTCATATCCACTCCATGGCTCAGAATTCTGGATTATACTTTTATTGAGTTTTAGTTCCTCATTTTTATTTCCATAAAAAACTCTTGGAATGAAGTCAATTGTTGGTGGTTCCATTTGATTAAAATTACATTTTCCATAAACTACTATTTTTGGGAATTTTTTTTTTTTAATTTTTGAATAAAAATTATATCTTGTCTCAATATTATATAATTTACTTTTTTTTAGTAGTTTAATTATTTTTTTATAATCCTCTGCATTAATACAAATATCAAAATCTGACATCTCAGCAATATTTTGCTTTCTTTTTAATGCAAGTAAGCCTGAGTAATCTGCCCAAAATTTTATATTATTATTTTCAAACTTACCAAAAATATCTTTAAGAATTTCTATATATTTTTTAGATCGGAGTGATAAAATTTTTTTTTTAGGTTTCAAATCACTACGACCCCAAAATATCAAATTTTTCTTTATTCCATAGTCTTGAAGCTGTTTTTTTTGTTGTTTTATATACCTTCCGCAAAGAATAATATTATCAAAACTTTGTTTTAAAAGAATTTTAGGATTATTAATTTTTTCTCTAAAAAAAACTTTTGGTTTTTTTATAAATCCATTATCTACAAATAATATTTCATTTTGTAATTTTTTCTCTTGTAATTTTCTGTATGCCATTCTGCCATGATATCCAGCACCAAATATAACAATTTTTTTCATATAAATTATTGAGTAAATTTTTTTTGTTTAATTAAAAAATAATTCGTATAAATAACTCCTCATTATATATAAACATATAAATTCTATGATTAAAAGTTTTACAAATAAAACAATACTTGTAACTGGGGGAACAGGAACTTTTGGTTCATATTTTGTAGAAAAATTTATTCAACAGAGTAATTTTAAAAAAATTATTATTTTTAGTAGAGATGAATTTAAACAGTACAATCTAAAAAAAAAATTAAAAAAATACAAAAACTTTGACAAAGTAAGATTTTTTATAGGTGATATAAGAGACAAAAATAGGGTAGATGTTGCCTTTAAAGATGCGGATATTATAATTCATACAGCTGCACTTAAACAGATTGATACTGCAGAGTACAATCCAACTGAGTTTATAAATACCAATATTAATGGTTCAAAAAATATAATTGAAAATGTTATTTATAATAATATTAAAAAAGTAGTTTTTTTATCGACAGATAAAGCCTGTTCGCCAGTAAATCTTTACGGTGCTACTAAATTTTGTGCAGAAAGACTTTTTTTATCTGCGAATAGTTACGTCGGTAAAAGAGTATTTACTGTAATTAGATATGGTAATGTGTTTGGATCAAGAGGATCAGTAGCTCCATTATTTTTAGAACAAAAAAAAAATAAGATTTTAACAATTACGAATAAAAAAATGACGAGATTTTCTATTGAATTAGATGAGTGTTACGAAATGGTTATGTGGACTTTAAAAAACACTTTAGGTGAAGAGATAGTGGTTCCAAAATTAAAATCTTATAAAATAACCGACCTTGCAAAAGCAGTAGACCAGAATTGTAAAATTAAAATAATTGGAATGAGACCAAGTGAAAAGATACATGAGGAATTAATAAATGAAAAAGAGGCTGAAGTTTTATTAAGCCTAAAAAAATATTATATTATAACTACAAAAGCTATGCTTAAATTATACAAAAAAAGTAACTTAAAATTTAATATTGTTAATAATATAAATTATAATTCTAAAGAAAATAAATCATTCTTAAAAATAAATGACTTAAAAAAAATGATTAAAAATCTAAAGAAAATTTAATTTTTTGTTAACAAAATATTCTAGATGAAAATTAAAAAATCAAGATACCCATTAATAGTTGCTGAACTTTCTGCAAATCATAATAATTCTATAATTGTAGCCAAGAAAATTATAAATATTCTTTCACAGTCAAATATTTGGGCTGTAAAATTTCAAGCTTTTAAAGCAGAAAACATGGCACCAAAATTAAACCTTAAAAAATATCAAATAAAAGATAAAAAAAATATTTGGAGAGGTGAAAGTTTTTTCAAATTGTATTCTAAAGCAGCAACTCCTTATGATTGGCTTAAAAAACTCTATATTTATTCACAAAAAAAAAAATTAACCTGTTTCAGCTCTGTTTTTGATGAAGAGTCTTTAGATTTTCTCGAGTCTATTGAAAACCCAATATATAAAATTGCATCATTTGAAAATACAGACTTAGAATTAATTAAAAAAGTTTCCAAAACAAAAAAACCACTTATTATTTCTTTGGGTATGACTAAATTAGATGAAATTTATGATGCTGTTGAAACAGCCAAAATAAATGGTTGCAAGGACTTAACTTTGCTTAAGTGTACGAGCTCTTACCCAGCAAGAAATGAAGAGCTAAATTTATCAACCATTCCTGATCTAAAAAAGAGATTTAAGTGCAGAATTGGTTTTTCAGATCACACAAGTGATTATATTGCTCCTATAGTTGCAACCTCAATGGGTGCAGAAATGATAGAAAAACATGTTAAATTAGATGATGGCATTGGTTTAGACTCAAAATTTTCAATGAAAGCCAAAGATTTTAAAGAATTATCAAAGTATTGCACAGTTGCTAGAGATACAGTTGGTAAAATTAAATATGACTTATCTAAATCTGAAAAAAAATCAGTTAAAAATAAGAGATCTTTGTATTTTGGAAAAGATTTACTAAAAAATACAATTATAAAAAAAGAGCATTTATTGAGATTAAGACCTGGAAATGGATTGAAAATTAAATTAATTAGGTCAGTTGTCGGGAAGAAATTAAGTAAATCAGTAAAAAAATTTACACCTGTAAAATTTCCAATTTAATTATTTATTTGTAACTTAATTTTATTTTATGATCATTTCTTTTTACTTTACTATTTATTTTAAAAATTTTTTTTAATTTATTTTTATTTTCAATTAAATCTTTATTTAAGAAAAATTTATTATTCTTCTTTTTGAAAAAATCTATAATTTTTTTTAATACTATTGAGTCACTTTTATCATCTAAAGTTACCATTAATTTTGGATCGTAATTAAGTTTATCTGCATTGATATACAAATGATTAAATTTTTTTTTATTTCTTCTTAAGTTAAGAGTTACATGTTCATATTCATCTTTCCATCTAATATTTTTATAAGATTTTGCTAATGAATTTAATTTGAAAACTTGGCAACCAATTCCATTAGGTAATCCGAACTGTCCATTATTTGCATAGTCTAGATTTTTATTTATTAAGAAAGTTTTCAACAATTGACTTGCTAAATTATAATCAAAAATAGGACAATCACCAGTTACAAGAAGAATAAATTTTGCATTAAACTTTTTTCCAGTTTCAAGAACTCTTCTTATAACATTATTTTCACTACCTCTGAAAAAATCTATTTTATTTTTTTTAGCTAAATTAACTAAGATATCATCACTATTGTTAGTTGTAGTTGATAATATAATTTTGTCTACATTTTCAACTTTTTTGAACCTATCAAATAGAATTTCTAAAAATGTTTTATTACCAATTTTTTCAAGATGTTTTCTAGGAAATCTACTTGAAGTATTTCGTGCAACTACAATCCCTATTACTTTATTTTTCATTAATTAAAACGTTTAAAATCTGAGACAGGTAATTTAATTTTAAATTTGTTTTTTGGTATTATTTTCTTTTCAATTTTTTTTAGTATTGAGAAAATATTATCTAATTCTCTAAAATATTTATTCAAAATACTTTTAGTGTGAGCAATAGAAACATAAATAGTTGTATTTGCTAAAAAACCTTTTTTAAGCATTAAATATGTTATAATTCCCTTGTATAAGTTGTTATCTTTTGATTTAAATTTAAACTTTAGTATTGAGTCAATTCCGAATATTTCAATTTCTAAATCATTTTTCTTAGCAATATTAATCCAGTTTTTTTTAATTTCAGAACTAGTCAATAATATTTTCTTATAAGTTTTTTCTTTTTCAATAATATTTATAGTTTTTAATGCAGCCACAGATCCAATTCTATCAGTCCAAAAAGTGCTACTAATGAAAGTATTTTTGGCATACTTCATTATTTTTTTCTTACCAATAATGGCTGTTATTGGATAGCCATTGCCTAAGGCTTTTCCAAATATACAAATGTCTGGACTCACTTTGTATTTTTTGTGCAATCCACCCAATGTTTCTCTAAATCCTGTTGTGCATTCATCAAATATAAGTATCACTTTGTGCTTTGAGCATAATGATCTTACTTTATTCAAAAAATTATTTTTTGGTTTAATATTTCTTTCAACCTCCATTTTTACGATTTTTATTTTTTTTTCTTTAATTAAATATTTAAGATGGTCTATATCATTGTAATTAAAAGCAAATATGAATTTTGATAATACAGATGGAACCCCATTTTTATTTGGTATACCTTTAATGTGATGTGTAGAAAATTCTTTTTTATTTTTATTATTAAGAGCAAGATACCAATCATGCCAACCATGATATCCACATATTGCTATTTTATCAGTATTAGATGCAGCTCTTGCAATTCTAACCGCTATTGCGTTTGCCTCTCCACCTGTTCTAGCAAATTTAACACTATCTGCCCAAGGGTGAATCTTTTTTAATTTTTTTGCTAATTCTACTTCATGAAATGAATTTAAGGTAGACATATTACTTTCATCGACTGCTTTTTTGACCTCTTTATTTATTTCAGAATTACTATAACCTAAAACATTTGTTCCGACTCCCATCATACTAAGATCAAAAAATTTTTTACCTTTTAAATCCCAAACTGCACATCCTTTAGCCTTAGAATAATACGTTGGCCATAAATCCGAAAGATAAATATCTGGTCTTTTAGATAATAGCATATTACCATTTTCAATATGTTTATTTGCTGTAGCCCAAATTTTTTTATAATAATTATTTTTCATTTTTTTTTAAATTCCATAAGTAAGGTTTTATCAATTTTTGATTTTTTGATAATATCTTTTTTGGATAATCTGATTTTTTAACACTTAAAATTTCCTTCAATTGATTTAGATGGTTTATACCTATAATTACTTTATCAATAAATTTTATGTTATCTATGAAATTAATGCACGAATTCAATTTATTTGTATTTTTTTTGACATGCCAATCGTCCCATTGTTTAAAAAGTTTTTTCCATTTTAAAAAATATTTTGGCAGATAATCAATATCCTCTAATAGGATTCCTTGTAAAAAGATTGATCTTGCATAAAATTGTGTGCCCTTTTTCTTAAATTTATAAATTAATTTTTCATTTGTGAATGTTTTATCGAATATATTTAAAGGAATTTGAATAATATCAACATTAAGGTTCGTTTTTTCGATTTTATATAGTTCATTTAAACCATAGATAGATAAGCCAATTTTTTTTGTCAATTTTAATTTTTTAATTTCTTTTAAAAATATAATAAAAGAAGTTAATTTTTTGAGAGATGTATACCTTATATTATGTATTAAAATAGCTTCAAATTTTTTTGATTTTGAAATAAACAAATTTCTAACTATTAATTTTTTTATATCCTTTGTTTCTCTATATTTTTCAAAGTTAATTTTAAAAATTATCTTGAAATTTTTTAATTCACTGGCAAATTTATTAAAATTTTTGTATCCATCTGCACAATCTAAATAAAGAATATTTTTTGACCCTAAAAATTTGAACAAATTTTTTAGCTCATTTTTTGCAAATTTATTATTATTAATGCCATATTTTTTTGCAAAATTGGATGTACCTATGCAAATTTTAGATTTTTTCATTTAGTACAGAATATATTTTTTCAAGATCTTTTTTTTTGCAATCTAAATGGATAGGAATACTTATAGTCTTTTTAAAATATTCTTTTGAACAAGGGTAGTTATTTGATTTAAGGCCGTATTTTTTTTTATAGAAGCTGAATTCATAAAGAGGGATGTAGTGTTTTTGACTTATAATATTATTTAATTTTAAATGGTTTATTAATTTATTAATTTTGAGTTTTTTTGATTTTATTTGTATTCTATACAGATGGTAACATGATTTGTCGTTTTTATTTATTATTTTAATAGTTTTAAAGTTGTCGTTTTTAGAAAATTTTTTATTATAATATTTTGCAATATCATTTCTTTTTTTTATTATATAATTTATTTTCTGAAGTTGAGTTATTCCAAGTGCAGAATTCAGATCACTTAACCTTAAGTTAAGACCAATTTGTGTAACATCATAACTGTAGTGATTGTTCTTATTTCTATTTATACCGTGAGATCTAAATAATTTAGATTTTTCGTAAAATTTTTTTATATTTGTGGTTAATACACCACCCTCACAAGTAGTGATTGTTTTAAGAGGATGAAAAGAAAAGGTTGATATATCAGCATGATTACACGAACCTATTTTATAAGTTCTATTATTTATATTATATGTGGATCCAAACGCATGACAAGAATCTTCAATTAATAAAAAATTATACTTTTTTTTTAATTTATAAAATTTTTCTATATCATTAGGTATTCCACCTATGTGCATATTTACAATTGCTTTAACTTTTTTAATTCTCTTTTTTTTTAATATTTTTTCAACTTTTGTGATATCAAGCGCACCAGTTTCTTCGTTTATGTCTACAAAAATTATATTTGCATTAAACAGGCTTAGCAAATTAGTTGTAGCAACAAAGTTAACAATTGGACATATTACAATATCATTTTTTTTAAGATCAATAGCTTTAAAAGCCATAAATAATGCAGATGTGCCACTTGAACAACTTAATGCATATTTTGAGTTTAAATAATTCTTTATTTTTTTTTCAAAAATCTCGACTGTAGGTCCAGTTGTTAAAAAATTACTTTTTAGAACTTTTTTAACTAAAGCAAAGTCATCTTTAAAAATCTTTTGTTTGCTATAAGTTATTAGTTTCATAATTGAAGATTTATATATTTATTCAAATTTTGTTAACTATATTATTTAAGTTCTTTTCGAAATCTATATTTTTTTTATTAAAATATTTTGAAGCAAAAATCACAGAAATAAATCTACTACTTGAGTTTTTTAACGGTGGAATTTTTTTAATATTTGGATAGTTTACTGAATATACATTTCTCATCTTTGATAATTTAGATTTAATTAAATTTAGCATTTTTAAATTTTTAATTTCTTTTTTTGTAAAAAACCTGACATAGATAAATTTTGTCTTTTTTGCAACTTTACTCATCTTAAGTTTATTTTTAATACTTAATGAGTTTAAAATTTCGAATAACCTTATATCATAGCCAGAAGCCAACAATGAAAGTTCAGGCATACATCCTCCTGGTAGTCTTGCAGCCAGCTCTATAAAATAAAGGTTTTTATTTTTATCAATAATAATTTGAGGATATAAAACACCATTACGAATTTTTAATTTTTTAGCACATTTTGTTACATTTTTGATAATATTTTTTGAAACTATTTTTTTAATTTCAGCAGGATATCTATGTGCATATGCTATGCCAAATCCTTTCATGTTTGGATAAGTTTTTCTCTCAGAGAGTGATAAGATTTTTATCTTTGAGTTTTCAATCAAGATAACGATATTTATTTCTTTTCCATCAACAAATTCTTCACAAATAAGTTTTTCATTTGAAGCATATTTTTTCGATTTAATAATTGTTCTTTTTATATTTTTTAAATTTTCAATTTTATTTACGCCCTTTTGTCCAAATGAATTCAAAGGTTTTATAACACATGGTAAATTTAATTTTTTTATCTTTCTTGCAAAATCATAGTAATTATCAAATGTGAAATATTTTGTGGTGTTGAGCTTATTTCGATTAAAAAATTTTTTCATATGAAATTTATTTGTACAAATATTTACTAAGTTTGGTGAAAGGTGATTATGATTTAACTTGTGTTTAATTATATTTAATTTTTTCATAGCCAAATCAGAGCAAGGTGCTACACAAGAATTTATTTGTTTTTTTTTAATTAATTTTAAAATTTTATTTGTTTCTTTAATACTCATATTAACAAATTCGTCAGAGTAAAACTTACCTTCACATTTTTTATTCTTGTCAATAGAAATGACATAGAGTCCTAATTTTTTAGCTAATTTAATTGATGGTACCTGTTCATGCCCAGCACCTAGAATTAAAATTTTTTTATTTAATAATTTTAACTGTGTCATTAATTATTATATCTGTACTATCTTTAAAAATGTTTTTTTTAATATAAACTTCATTTTTTTGTTTTAAAATTTTAATTATTTTATTTCTCAAATATGATTTATTTCTTTTTTTAAATTCTCCAAGGTAATTATGCCCAAATTCTTTCCACCTTTTACTTTGTAAAATTTGATTATTAGTTATTGATATAATATTCATTTTTTTCATTCTAGCATTGATTTCATGGGTTATTCCTCCACCTGTAGCAAATATTAAATTAGATTTATCTATTAGATTTACAAAGTTTGATTGATTGTAATAAATTTTAAGAAATTTTTTATTACCTTTAATTAAATAATCATTGAGTAATTTTAATTTTTTATTAACATTATAATCTGAACATAAGATATTTATTTCTTTGATTAAATGTTGAAATTTTAATATTATATTTATTATAAATTCATATAAGCCTCTATCATCGCCACCACCAAAGCATAAAAAAATTTTTTTTCTCTCAATTATTTTTTTATTAAGATTTATTTTTTTAAAAAATTCTTTTCTTAGAAATGAAAATTCGTGACCATAGTAGCTTTTCTTTTTATTTATTTTTGATAAAGTTTTTTTAGGATATGGAATTGAATTAATTACTTGAGCTGGAAGTTTAAGATTCCTTTTTCCATTTGCAAACTCTAACCATAAAATGTTTTTATCTCTCAATTTTTTTCTGAAATTATTATTAATTATTGGAGTATCAATAATAACATAATTGGGATTTATAATTTTATGTATTCTTAAAAATTCTTTCAGAAAATTGCTCTTTTTCTTAAGATTAAAATTAATATATTTGCTAAAACTTTTATTGAAAATTTTAAGTTTTTCTGGATTTTCTGTATTCAATAAGATTGTTTTAATTTTTTTTTTTCTTAGTTTAGTTGAAAAAACAGAGCATCTATAGAAATGGCCTAAACCAACTTTACTAGAAACTGAAAGTAGAAATAATACCTTTTTCAAGTTAATAACACATTTTTGATATTGAATATATATAAAGGTATTTATTTAAAAATAAATTAAAATATTATTCACTTATTTAAGAATTAAACTGCTGTTAAATAATTATAATATTTGTAAGATTTAGCTTAATGAAATAATTAAACATTAAATGTTCTAAATTTTTTTTAAAATAATCTAAATGTACTTAAATAAATTAATTAATAATAATCGTCTATCTAAATTTAATAAAAAATTTTTTAAAAAAAATATAAATTCAAAAAAAAAAAAAATTTTGGTAGAATTCTATGAATTTACTCCCACAACAATTCCCTTTTCCTATTTTGCGAATATACTAGCTAAAAAATATGATGCAGAAATAAATACATTTAGATTAAATTTTTATACTTTTACTGATAAAATTAAATTTTTTGTTAAGCAGTTTATTTTTAATTATAGCAATTTATATAAATCATTTGGTTCAAAAAAAATCATTTTACCAGAAGTAGATAAAGTAAGTGAAAAAGAAAAAAAATATATTTTAAATTTAATAAAAAATATAAAAACTAAAAACGATCTATTAAATTTAAAATTTAAAAATATCCCAATAGGTGATTATTTGTATGACGAATACCTTAGAAGTTTTAATAAAATTACTATTAATCTAGATACAGATCATTTTAGAAATTATTTATTACATAGTTTAAAATTGACTAATTTTTGGTTTAATAAATTAGATCCTAAATATATAAAATCAGTCATAATTAGTCATACCGCATATTTAATTGGGTTGCTCGGCACTTTAGCAATTTATAAAAACATTCCAACATACAGAGTTAGCTTAAGCTCTTGTTTCTATTTAACAAAAAAATATCCAAAACAATTTTCGAATTTTCATAAATATCCTAGTATTATAAAACGAATAGATAGGAAGGTAAAAAACCCTCAAATTAAACAAGCTAAAAAGAAAATAATTAAATATTTTTTAAAGAAAGATCTGCAAAAATTTAAAAAAACAAAAAAAAAAAACAATAAAAATTTAAATGTTTTAGTTTCAGCTCATTGTTTTACAGATGCTGTACATGTCCATGGAATTAAAAATTGTTTTTCAGACTATTACGAATGGATTGATTATATAGGCAAAACATCCTTAAAATCAAAACATAATTGGTTAATTAAATTACATCCATCTGAATACGATAATAATTTGAAAAATATGAATTATTTTTTAAAAAAATATCCGCACTTAAAATTACTTCAAAAGAATACTAAAAATTTAGAATTAATAAAAAATATTGATATTGTTCTCACAGTATACGGAACAGTAGGTAGAGAGTTCCCTTTATTTGGAATCCCAGTAATTAATGCATCAACCTGTGGACCTCATTCTGGATATAAATTTAATCATCATTTTGACAATGTGCTCAAATATAATAAAGCCATAACAAACTTGCAAAAATATACCAAAAACTTTAAGATTAATAAGAGCAAAATTTTAGAATTCTATTATTTAAGATATTGCTTAGATTTTTCTTTCTTATTTAATTCAAAGTATATAAATGAAATAAATGAAAACCTGAGAATAAAAAATTTGCATCCACACAGTGTTTCTGAAATTTGGTTAAAAGATATTAAAAGTGATGTTCATTTGAATATATTTGATCAAGTAAAAGAATTTATTAATAGTAAACAATATAGATTTACAGCTAATAATAATGATGAATACTCATCATTTATTAAATTAAATGAATAAAATATTAAGCAATGTTTAAACAACTTTTATTTCTACTAGATTTTAAAAGACAACAATTCTTAATATTTATAATATTTTTGATATTAATTGGTACAGTAATTGAAATAGCTGCTTTAGCGAATATCTATAAACTAATTGAGATTTTAATAGATCAAAATAAAGAAATTTTTGATATTTCAATTATATCGAAAGAGTACAGTTTCGAAAAAGTATTACTAATTAAGATTCTGACAATATCATTAGTTACAATATATATATTAAAATTTTTTTTCTTTAACTTATTAAATTATTTGCAATTTAATTTCGTTTATAATTATAGGCATTATATTTCAAAAAGACTCATCTCTAAATATATGCAATTAAATTATTTAGATTTTATAAAAAATAAACACTCTGAAATGATAAGAAATATTGATAAAGAAGCTTCCATATCAGCTGATGGTGTTCTTTTAAACATTATATCCATAGTTACTGAAGTAGTAGTATTATCTGGTATTCTTCTTTTTTTACTTTTCGTCCAGTTAAAGTCAACTCTAACTATAATTTTACTTTTATCTTTCTTATTTTTCTTATTTTTCTTTATTTTTAAGAAAAAAATATATAATTACGGAAAAGCAAAGCAAAAAATTTTAGCTGAGTTTTTAAAAAATATTTTAGAATCAATTAATGGTTACAAGGATATTAAAATTTATAATAAAGAGAAATATTTTATAGAAAAATTTTCAACTTCATCTAAAAAGTTCGCTAATATTAGCACAAAACAAGTATTTTTATATTCTTTATCGAGATATTCTATTGAATTAATCCTAATTTTGATAATATCAATTTTTGTTTTTTATAGCATAAATACTAATAAAGATTTAGACAGTATATTTTTAACAATTGGAATTTATGCTGCTGCAGCTTTTAGAGTAATTCCTTCACTTAATAAAATTATAGGATCGACACAAAGAATAGAAAGCTCAAAACCATCAATTAATTTAATTTATAATGAATTAAAAAATAATTTTCCTAAAACAATTGATAATAAAAAAAGTTTTAAATTTACTAAAAGTATAAAATTCGAAAATATTTCTTTTAATTATCCTGCATCAAGTGAAAAAATTTTAAAGAATATAAATCTAGAAATCAAGAAAAATGAAATAATAGCAATTGTTGGAAAGTCTGGATGTGGAAAATCAACTTTAGTGGATATAATTTCAGGTCTAATAAAACCAGTTTCAGGAAATATATTTGTAGACTCAAAAAAAATTATTGATGAATTCAATCAGATATCATCAAATATAAGTTATTTATCTCAAAGATTCTTTTTATTAAATGACACAATTTTAAATAATATCTTGTTTGGCAGTGACGATAAAAACGTTAATCATAAATTAATAAATGAAATTTTATTAGAATTTAAACTAGGAAATTTTATAAAAAGTTCCCCTCTTGGTTTAAATAAAATTATTGGAGAAAGCGGTGTAGAGCTTTCAGGTGGTCAAGGACAAAGAATTGCATTAGCAAGGTGTTTTTATGCTGATAGAGATATAGTAATTTTAGATGAGGCAACAAGTGCACTGGATGTAGCTACGGAGAATTCAATTTTAAATTTAATAAAAAAAATGAAAAAAAATAAAGCAATTATAATAGTTTCCCACAGGGAAAATGTATTAGAATTTGCAGATAAAATTATAAAATTAGATGGTCAAATATAGGATGAAAAAAAAGAATTTTCTCATAATTGGTGGTGCAGGTTTCATAGGAAGGAGTATCATAAAAAAAATTGATAAAAATAAAATAAATATACATATTCTAGATCTAAGAGATCAAAATAGAAAATATTTTAAAAATAAAAAAAGTATTCAAATATATAATGGAGATATATCTAAAAGACAGGTTTTTGATCAATTAAAAAAAAAATTTGATAAAGTATTCTTTTTGGCTGCAGAAACATCAACGTACCTTTGTGAACAAAATCCATTAAAATGTATGCGTACAAACATAATTGGAATGTTAAATTTTTCTGAGTGGTGCCGAGAAACAAAACCAAAAGAAATCATTTTTACTTCCTCAATGGCAGTTTATGGTTTAAAAGTAAAAAATATAAAAGAGACGACTGAATTAAATCCAATATCTAACTATGGTATTTCAAAACTAATCGGAGAAAAGATTATTTTACAATTAAATAAAATAAAAATAAAAATAAAAATCTTTAGATTGTTCAATGTTTATGGACCTGGTCAAGATTATAATAATCTAGACCAAGGTATGCTATCAATATATTTAATACAAGCATTAAAAAATAAAAAAGTTTTAATTAAAGGTTCCATAAATAGATATAGAGATTTTATTTTTATTGAGGATGTAGTTGATGTAATGGTTTCAAACTTTAAAACTGATAAAATCCCAATTTATAATCTTGGAAATGGTAAAAAAATTATTGTTAAATCTTTATTAAAAAAAATTTTTAAAAATTTAGATTTTAATTATAAAGTCATAGACATCGGTGCACATACTGGTGACACATTTGGTTCTTATGCTAATATTAATAAATTGAGGAATAAAGGATTTAAACCTAAGTATAATCTTGATGATGGGTTAAAAAAAACAATTAAAAGTTTGAGAGGAATTAATGAATATAGTCGCTATTTTAACAGGTAAGGGTGGGAGTAAATTAAAGGATAAAAATATTTTAAAAATTAATGGAAAGCCATGTTTATATTATCCCTGTAAAGCTGCCAAAAAGGTAAAAAAAATCAAACATTACTTTGCTTCAAGTGAGGATCCTAAAATATTACAATACGCTAAAAAATATGGTTATTTGTTAATTAAGCGACCTAAATATTTATCAAAAATTAATTCTCAACATATAGATGTGATAAAACACTCATTATCGCAAATAAATAAATTAAAAATTAAACCTGATATTATTGTAGTCTTACTTGCTAATGCTCCAATAGTTTATTCAAAATGGATCAATGATAGTATAAATATTCTTTTAAAAAATAAATTTGCTACAGCTGTAGTTCCTGTTATTAATAATAATGACCAGCATCCAATTCGTGCTAAAAAAATTCAAAATGGATATTTAAAACCGCATTTTAAAATTAGTTCAAAAATATCAACTAATAGACAAGACTTAATATCCAATTACTTTTTATGTCATAATTTTTGGGTCATAAAAACTAAAAGTATTTATTTAAATAATGGACAACCACCATGGAAGTTTTTAGGAAAAAAAGTAATTCCCTATGTAATAAAAAAATCAATTGATATTCATGAAAGAGAAGATCTTTTTATAGCTCAAAAAATTATGCTTAAAAAATAAATTATATTTTATCTATTTTTATAAAAATTTATTATTATGAAACAAAAGTTTTTATCGGTTATCCTTTTCGATAAATTTTCAAAAGTTGGTTACAAGAGAACTATTAGAGACATTAACTTTCTAATAAAAAGTTTAAAAAAAAAAGATAAATTACTTGTAATCGATTTAAGAAAATATTATTTAGGAAAAAAAATAGTAAAAAATTTTTCCTATAAAAATAGTAAAATACAATACTTCAAACCAAAAAATATTTTTGATCTTATTAAATTTACAAAAAACAAAATAATTTTTAGTTATGGTCCAATTAACCCAGAAATAAAAACCTTTTTAATTTTTTTAATAATTAGGATAACTGGCATTAGACTATTTTTCTTCAACTCATATGGTTATTATTTAAATGAAAATACTTTGGACGAACCAAATATACGTTTTAAAATTTTTTATTTTATTAAGTGGAAGTTTTCGTATTATTTTTATAGGATATTATCTTTAATTAAAATATTTCCATCGATTTTATGTTATTTCGAGACCAGCGATGAGAGAATTCAAAAGATAAATAATACAAAATTCAAAAAAATTCATCAATTTTTCAATTTAGTAGATTTTAATTATTTTAAAAAAATAAGAAGAATTAACAGCATATATCATGACGAATTATTTTATAAAAAATATAATAACGTAAAAAAAAACATAGTCCTAATTGATTCTGGGTTAGGACATCCAGACTCATTAGACAAGGACTCAAATTATAACAAAATAAATGACAAAGAAATTATTTTATTCTACAGAAAAATTTTGAATAAATTAGAAAATTTCTCAAAAAAAAAAAAGCTTAAAATTTATTTTTGTAAACATCCTAAATCTTATTACCCAAAAAATTGTTTTAAAAATTTTAAAAATATTAATTTTAATTTTAATGCTGATAAACACATATTTACCGCTAAGTATGTTTTTTTTACAGGAGGTACAAGTATGATTAATAAAGCTATATTATTGAGGAAGAATTTTTTTATCTTGATATCAAAACAGACACAAAAATTTTCATTGAGACTTTTAGAAAGTATAAATTTAATATTTAAATTGAATTATATTGATATAGATGATAAGAAAGACTTATTAAAAAATTTAACTACTTCTAAGTTATTTAATAGCAAAAAATATGATAAATTTATAAATAAACATTTGATATTTAAGCGTGATGTTCATTCGTCCAATATAATTAAAGATACTTTATTTGAAGATAATGGAAAAAAAGAAAAATAAATCAGGTGATAATATAAATACTAAGTTTTCAGATTGGACTTTTAAGGGAGGTGTTTATAAGAATTTTGATAAACATATAAACAAATCTGTTCCTTTATATACAGAAACTCATCAGCTATATTTACATTTAAGTGATTTTTTTCTTCAGGAGTCCAGTAATGTAATAGATTTAGGATGCTCAACTGGTATCTTTCTAAATAAACTATTTGCAAGACATGGAAAAAATTCAAAGAAATTAAAGTTTGTAGGAATTGATAATGTTAAAGAAATGATAAACTATTGTAAAAAAAAAAATAATAAAAACATATCATTTCTAAATAAAAGTATTTTAGATAATAATTTGAGTAATTCTTGTATAATTTCATCTTTTTATACAATTCAATTCATATCACCAAAAAAAAGACAAAATCTTATAAACAAAATATTCAAAAGTCTAAACTGGGGTGGGGCGTTTTTTATGGTTGAAAAGGTTAGGGGACCAGATGCAAGATTTCAGGATATCTTTAATCAAATATATGTGGAATATAAATTAAGCAAAGGATACACAGCTGAAGAAATAATTAACAAGACAAACTCTTTAAAAAGCGTATTAGAACCTTTTTCATCTTTAGGTAACCTTCAGATGTTAAAAAGAGCGGGTTTTAAAGATATAAATGTAGTTTTTAAATACTCCTGTTTCGAAGGTTATTTAGCAATAAAATAGTAATCAAATGTGTGGAATTTCAGGTTTTTTTGGCTCAAAAAATTTTAGTCCATCTAACTTACAAATAAAAAAAACTCTAAAAATCATGAGAAATCGAGGTGAGGATGGTGAAGGTTTTTTAAGTTTTAACATAAATAAAAATAAAGAATTAAGTTTTTTGCACACAAGATTAGCAATTATAGACCCCTCAAAAAGTTCAAATCAACCATTCGAAGATGAAGAAGGTATAATTATTTTTAATGGTATGATTTATAATTATCTTGAGCTTAAAAAAGAGTTAATTAATGAAAACATAAAATTTAACACTAAGTCAGATACAGAAGTTTTATTAAAATTTTTAAATCATAGAGGTATAGAAAATTTAGACGATGTAGATGGAATGTGGAGTTTTGCTTATTTTAATAAGAGGCTTAGAACATTATATTTATCAAGAGACAGATTTGGTGAAAAACCACTTTATTTTTATAAAGATAAAACTAATATAGTTTTTGGATCATATTATGATTATATTATAAATCTTTATAATTCTAAAAAATTTAAGATAAATTTTAAACGAATAGAAAATTTTATAAAATATAATTGGAAATCTTTTGGAGATAATTTATCTTATGAATGTGTTTTTAAAAATATTTACGCCATAAAACCTGGCTCATATTTAAAAATTAATGAGACATCAAAAGTAAAAGAAATTTTTTTTTGGAAACCAACATCTGTTAAAATAAATAATAGACTTAATTATAATAAAGAAAAGTTAGCTTTGAAAAAAAAGTTTAAAAAAATAATAAATTCTAGATTAAAATCAGACTACCCCATAGCTTGTTTATTAAGTGGTGGTATTGACTCAAGCTCACTAGTATCCACAGCTTATGCCGAAACAAAAAAAAAATTAGCTTGTTTTTCAATCGATCCACAAGACAAAGATTATAACGAAAAATATTTAATTAATAAAACAATTAATAAGTATAGTCTTAAACATTATTATGTTTCTCCTAAAAAAAATAATAATTATAATTTAAAAATAGTCAAAAATTTAATAGAAAATACTGGAAATATAATCCCTACAACGACTTGGTTAATTTTTTATTATATAAATAAAATAATAAAAAAAAAAAAATTTAAAGTTATCCTCTCGGGAACTGGAGGAGACGAATTTTTTTCAGGTTATTACGTTCATCATTTACATTATTTAAAAAGTATAATGAAAAATAAACGACAGTTTAAAGTTAAATATGAAGAATGGAAAAATCATGTTAAACCATTTATAAGAAGTAAATTTTTAAGCAATTTCAATCTTTATAAACAAAATATATCAAAAATTGATCCTTCATTTTTTGATTATCTATCTATTAGCAAGTATTTTAAGTCATTCAAAAAGCAAAAAAAAATAAAGAATAGATACTTTTCCAATTTCCATAAAAATGAATTATTCAAGGATATAGTGCATTTTTCTTTACCTGGTCAACTTCCATTCTTGGATATAATTTCTATGACAAATGGTTTGGAATGTAGATCTCCTATACTGTCAAAAGATCTATTTAATTTTGCATTTAAATATCCAAATAATTTTCTAGTCAGAAAGGGTTATGGTAAGGCAATTTTTAGGGATGCAATGAAAAATATTGTGGATGATCAGATACTAAATTCAAGAGAAAAGGTTGGTTTCTTTATTAGATTAGATCATTTATTTAACTTAAACGATAAAAAAATATATAGGATAATATTCAAAAATAAAAAAATTAATAATTTATTAAATATAGAAAAAGTAAAAAATTTAATGACTAAAAAAAATAAAACAAATCAAGAATGTCATTTAATTTTTGGATTAATAAATGCTACAATTTTATTGAATAAGTATAAAAAATATTTATGAGAAATATAAAAAAAAAAATCAAATTTTATTTTTTGGAAAGTTACCATAGACCTTTAGCAAAACTTCAGCATTTTGTTGCATACATAAATTCATTTAGGTACACAAACATCTCAAGAAATTTTTCTGAAAGAATACTTTTATTAAAAATTCCTCCACTCTCCACATGCTATTATAATTTATTTGGAAGAATTATTTTTTTTATTTCAAACTTATTCTCAATTATTTTCTTTCGTAAATTTGTAGAAAAAGATCTAAAACTAAAAAAAAATTACACTACTGAAAATTATCAGGAAAATACTAACACTAGGCCTTGGCCAACTCAATCAATGTTAGACATAGAATTGAAAAATAATCAAAATATAAGTGATGAGTTCTTTAGAAAAATTGAAGAGAGTTATAACAATTCATCCTCAGACTTAATTAAAAATGATTTTTTTATTGACTCTAATTGGTGGAAAGAATGTAGGGAAGAATTTAATAAGATTTTTTTAAGCTATGAAAAAGTAAATAAATCTAATTTAGAAAATTTTAGAAATGATGTTCAAACTAAAGCAGAAATTCTAGCAGATCAAAATTTTATAACTGAGAAAAATTTAAATTTAATAAATAAAATTAGAACATTATCATTAGTAAATCTTTACCATAAGCTATCTGAACACGTTGATCATAATATTTTAAGATTTTGTTCGGAAAGTACGATAGGAAATAACTATTGTCCAATTTATAGGGGTCAAAGGATAGGTTACAGGATAATGCGTTACGCTTACTATCTTTCACAAATAAAAAATTATACTGATCTAAATGATGAGAAAAAAAATTTGATTTTGGATATTGGTGGAGGGTATGGTGGTCTATCGCGGGTATTAAAACATTATTATACAAATTCTACTCTAGTAATAATAGAGCTACCTGAATTGTGTCTATTAGGTTCTTATTATCTTAAAAAATGTTTCCCAAATTCTAAAGTTGGCTTAACTGAAGATTTTAAAAATGAAGAAAGCATTTCATTTGAAGATTTAGTGAAGTATGATTTTGTTATTTTAACACCAAATTTCATGAATAAATTTAAATCTAACATCTTCGACCTTACAATAAACACTACATCACTAGGAGAGATGACGGAGAATATGCAAAACTATTATATGCATAATCTTGAAATATGTACAAAGAAATATTTTTATAGTGTGAATAGACCAAATAAGAGAGTTGAAAAATATAATTCAAATGGATTTTATGATTTAAAATTCAAGAGTAGGTGGATGTCAAAAATTTATAAATATACTCATACGTATCATATTGAGTTCCTAGGAAAAAAAGTGAAGTGATTTAAATTTTAAATGAGTTTAAATAAAAAAACATTATTTAATTTTTTTTCTTACATACTTTTTCTGTTTGTGAACAAAATCCTCGAAATCTTAGGTTTAAACCAAAAAAACTTTTACGAAAAACCCGAATATAGTACATTTTATTCTTACAAAAAAAAATGTTAGATTAATAATATAAAATTTAATCTAAAAGTGAATTTCTTAAGATTTAAAAAGGTACAAAATTTTCAAATTTTTAGAAATATTTTTAACGAGAATTATTTCTTTTCTACGAAGACAAATTTTTATAAAAAAAATAATTATTACAAAAATGAAAAGTTTAAAAATTATAGAAAAATTTTTCCATTAATTAAAAAATCAAATTATATAATTCATGTAGGTAGCTCAACTTCTTCTCAAAATTTGATATTGTCAAAATATTTCAAAAAAAAAATTTTTTTCAAACAGACAGAAGTAGTAAAGCAACTATAATAAATCAAAAATTATTTTCAAATAACAAAAGAGTTAAAGTAAATCAAATAGATATAATAGATTTACCTGCTTTCATTAGAAAAAATAATTATAAAAATATACTAATTTACTCAGAGACTTCCATGATGTATTTACCCTACAGAGAAGTTAAAATTTTCTTAAAAAAAATCTCAAAGTTTACCAATGCAATTGTTGCTTTTATAGAACCTGGTAGCAAAACAAATGTTTCAAATCTTAACTTTAAAAATGCATTAATATTTAAGCATAATTATTTAAATTTATTCAAAAATACTAATTTTTATTATCTAAAATTGTATTCTAATAATGGTTTTCATGTTGGTAAAAATTATTGAATATTTAAACATCTAAAATTGCTGATTTATTGTTTATTATACTTTCGCAAGCAATTTCTAAACCGGGATCTTTTCTATTTTTAAGATGTTCTACAAAATCTTCTCTTAACTTAAAAGGAGGATATTGGTTTTCAACTTTTTTCAAAGAATTTAAATGCATACTTCTTCTAAAGAAAAAGTGATACGCATATCTTTGAGCTAATTCAATTTTATGAAAATCTAGCTCATTTTCAAATGGTAACTGGTTTAAAATATGTATGTACTCATCTTGTGACTTAGGATCAATTGTGAAACCTTTGTTTTTTCCAAAAGCTTCTCCACAAACTATCACATTTTTACCATAACATGGTAATTCAAAACTCAATTTTGTTGCATAAACTAGAATTGCATTACTCTCAATCCCTAACTTATATGAACTAAATTTATCATCTGGTTTTATAAGTTTTATATTATCAGGTAATATTGAGAAAGTTTTTTTTATTTCATCTTCTATTTTTTGATCTGAAGGCACATCACCTCTAATTTCAGCTGGGTGAACCCTTATTATTAAATTTATGTTTTTTTTATCTTTAAAGAAATTTATTGAGGAGTTTATCCATTCCATTTGATTTTTAAAAATATTTTGTTCAAATTTAAGTTGTGCATCCCAAATTACATTTGTCATTAAAGTGATAATAACTTTTTTGTTTATTTTATTTTCAATTTTAAAATTTTCCCAATCCATATCTGGGTTTTTATTAAAACTAAACCAATCAGTTAAACCTGTATTTCTCTCTTTAAGGTAATTCATAATTTTTTCTTTTTTATTATTGTTAAAATCATACTTTGACCAATTTTCTTTATTTTCGTTTATTAAAGATTTGTGATAAGTAATTTTATCTGAGATTAATAAACTATTTTCTTTATATCCTTGCCACATAACTTTTGTTGGAATTTTTCTGTTGTTCGAAACTTCTGTAATTATACCTTGTGGTATATATAATCCATGATCAACAACCACTGCATCATATTTATTTTGATCTAAAATCTTTTCAATTGATTTTTTAACTAATAATGCGGAACAAAAGTATTTTCTTAAAACTTTTGTTGAATTTTTTTTTTTGTCAATATCACCTATGCCATAAAATCTTAATGTTCCAGCAAGGCAGTGTTCTCCAATATTAACATTGTCTTGATTAAAATTTATTATTTCTTCCTTAGATAAAGATACACTAAGTTTTTCAGCATATTTAAAATGTTCATCATCTAAAAAATTACTCAGTTTTAGATAATTTTTATCGATTTGAGTAAATAGGGTATGATTACAATCATAACAAGAGTTACACACTTTTTTTGGTCCATATTTAACAAATTCATCTTCATCAATAACAAAGTTAATAGCATTTGTACAAGCAGGAAGTATTGTATCGCATATAAGATAGTCAACATTACAGTTTTTTAGAGATAAAGAAACACCAAGTAATGAATGAAGACATATTAATGTCTGATCAGCATTTACTAAAGGAGCTATAAGAATTTTTTTTTTTGAAGAATTATTATTCCTAATATTATTTGTATTTATTTTATAATTTTTCCAATGTATTATATGTGGATACTTATAAATAGTTTTCCTTAAAATAGATCTAAGAATAAAATTAGTTTTTAATTTATAGAATATTGTTTTGAACATATCTTTAATTTTATACATTTTTGTATTTTAAATCTTTCTACTCTCATATATTATAATTTTACTATTTTAATAGTATTGTAAAAAAGTTATAGTTTAATTTAGATTAATAATTAATTACATTTATTTATAATTGTGGTAGTTAATTTTTATTCATTAATATTATAATTAAATGGCAATAGCTTTAATTCCAGCAAGGTTGAAATCTTCAAGATTACAAAATAAACCATTAATTAAAATTGGGGGTTTACCTATGATTGTGAGAGTATTAAGAAGAACTTTAAAGTCAAAAAAATTTAAGAAAGTTATTGTCTGTGCTGATGATATTAAAATTTTAAATGTTTTAAAAAAATATAATCATTCAGGTGTATTAACAAGCAAAAGTCATAGAAATGGAACAGAGAGAATTGCAGAGATTGCAAAAAAAATTAAATCAAAGTTAATAGTAGATGTCCAATGTGATAGCGTTTTTGTTAATCATAAAAATTTAGAAAAATTATTAGATTTTCATAAGAAAAATATGCATTTTGATATAGTAATTCCACATATAAATTTTGAGAAAACTAAAGATAAAAGCGCGGTGAAGATGGTTACCAACAATAAAAATGAGATAACTTATATGTCAAGAGAAGACATTCCTTTTTCATATAAAAATGCAAAAAACGTAATGAAAAAACATCTTGATTATATTTCATTTAAAAGAGACGCATTGCTTAAATTTGTCAAATTAAAGCCATCTCCTTTAGAAATGTGTGAAGAAATTGAATTGCTTAGAGCAATTGAAAATAATTTTAAAGTTGGAACTTTTAAAATAAATAATGACCTTTTCTCAATTAATACAAAAAAAGATTTATATAATGCTATCGCGCTACTTGAGTTAAGTAAGTGAAATTTAAAAATATTATATTTGATTTAGATGGAGTTATTATCAATTCTAGAGCAAATATGTATAAAAGTTGGACGAACACATCTAAAAGGTTTGATTTAGAAATTAGTTTTAGACAATATAAAAAATATATTGGTCTACCATTTAAAAAAATTCTTTTAAAACTTGGCATAAAGAAAAAACATGCAAATATTGAAAAATTCTATTCTGATGAGTCAACTAGAAATTTAAATTTAATTAAATTATATTCAAATATAAAAAATACCTTAACTGCACTAGAAAGAAAAGGTATTCCCTTTTCAATTGTTACCTCAAAAGATAAGAAAAGATCTTTAAAAATAATTAAGAAATTCAAAATTCAACCAAAATCATTACATTCACCAAATAAAAAATTAAGAGGAAAGCCTTTTCCCGACCATATAAATTATTGTATAAAAAAAAATAAATTTTTAAAACAAAACACTTGTTATGTTGGAGATACCTATACAGACTATCTTACTTCAAAAAATGCAGGTGTGAATTTCATTTTTGCAAGTTATGGTTTTGGAAAAAATTCTTTGAAATATAAATATAAAATAAATAGTTTTAAAGAATTAAAAAAATTTATTGAATAATTTTAAAAGGGTTTTCCCTTGAGTAAAAATGTATAGTATTCCTTACTGTATTTACATTAGAATCGCCCCTTCTATGTAAACCATGTGTATTTGCCATTATAAAAGTATTTTTCTTATCAATAAATTTTTCAGCTATATCGTTTAATTTTTTTTGATTTTTTAAAGAATTTCCATATCTGAATGAATCATCAAAATTTTTGTTAAAAGATCGTCTGATTGAAAATATCCATTCTAAAATCAGTCTTTTAAATGAAATTTTATGAGAGTTTTTAATATAGTAAAATGGACCATCATTTAATTCTACATCATCAATATATAACCATGCTTTAAAAGTACTATAAAAAGTATCATAGTGATAATTTTTTTGTGTATCTAAATTTAAACTATTTACTGTTTCTATTTTTTCTAAGCTCATATAAATATTAACTTTTTTTCTTTGCTCACATTTTAAAAAAAAGTTATTAACTTTTATATTATTCTTTAAGTTATAAAGATTAGGATAATCTTCTTTTATACTTTCATTAATATCTACAGAAGTAATTTCTATGCTTTCTTTTTGTTGATTAGTTTGTAGAATTTTTTTTGAGTATTTTGGATCTTCAATCGCTTTGAAATATTCCTCTCTTATTTTAAAAAAATATTTTTCATCTAAAAAATTTTGTTCTTTATCAAAACCATTATTAAACACATTTAGGTATTCTGTTCTTTTTAAAAAAAAGAATTTAGTTAAATATAAAATTTTTGATATTAAATATCTAAATGATTGTATTCCTAAAATATTTAATATTTTGTTATCTAAGCATTTTTCACCTGAAAAAATTATCTTTAGTGTTTTCATAAA
>CACBYC010000002.1 GCA_902543405.1 uncultured Pelagibacteraceae bacterium
TAACTATATTAAATTTACCATCAATAATTTTTGAAATATTGCCTTTTATTTTTTTGCTTGGAGTGATGTTTTTTTTTATTAATATTTATGAAAAGGATGAGATTGAACTATTGAGAAGTAATGGTATTGATAACTTAAAGATAACATTGCTTATTTCGATTGTATCTTTAATAATGGGTATACTTATAATTGTTTTATATTACTCATTCTCATCTAACTTGAAAAGTTTGTATTTAAATATGAAATATAAGTATTCGAATACAAATGATCATTTAGCAGTAGTAAATGAAGATGGGTTATGGATAAAAGAACAAAGTAATGACAATATGAGAACCTTTATCATAAACGCTAAAAATTATAAAAAAAATAGACTAGAAAATTTAGAAATTACAGAATTAGATAATAATTATAATTTAATAAACACAATTGTAGCAAATAACGCAAATATAAAAGAAAAAAAATGGCTCTTAAATGACGTAAAGATTTTTTCAAAAGACAAAAAAACATTAAAATTTTTAAATTATAAATATTCATCGTCTTTTGACTCAAAAATAATTTCAAATTTATATTCTAATTTAAATTCATTAAATATATTACAATTAATAAAATTAAAAGATAACTATGAGTCAATAGGTTATTCTGCAACTGAAGTTCGTCTACATCTTAACAAGCTTTATAGTTTGCCAATTTATCTTACACTCACAACTATTATTGGAGCTATATTAATGTTTAAACTTACTTTTGTGAATTCGAAATTTTTTTTAGTTGTTATAGGAGTTTTGGTTTCAGTAATATTTTATTATATTAATTATTTCTCAATTTTATTTGGAAAAAATGAGACACTGCCCGTGGAGCTATCAATATGGTTACCACAAGTTATTATATTTCTTATATGCGTGATGGGATTAACAAGACTTAATGAAAATTAAATACATAATAACAATTGCATTTTTCATTATCAGTTTTCAAAACTCGCTAATTAATGCTGCAGAAATATTTTTCGATTCTGAAAATATCCAAATTCAAAATAATGGCAACATGATTTATTCTGAAAAAGGTATTGCAAAAATACCAGGTCAAAATATAATAATTGAAGGTGATAATTCCTTTTATGATAAAAAAATTTCAGAATTAGTAGTAATTGGAAATGTTAAATTTTTTGATAATTTAAATAATGTATATGTAGAAAGTGAAAAAGCTATCTATAATCAAATAGACAATACACTTTTTTCAAGTGGAAAAACTTTCGTAAAAGTTGAAGATGAGTATGAAGTACATTCTGAAGATTTGCTATACGATAGAAATGTAATGAAAATATCTACAATATCAAAATCATCAGTTTTTGATAATAAAGACAATATTTTTATATTTAACGATGGGTTTGAGTTTGACACTATTAAACAATTAATATCTTCAAAAAATACCAACGTTATAGATAATAATAAAAATAGCTACTTTTTTGATGTATCAAAAATTAACTTAGAAACAAAAGAAATCGTAGGAAAAGAGATAACTATTAATTTCGTTAACTCATTTTTTGGCGACCCGAATAATGATCCCCAACTTAAAGGAAAATCAACAATCTCCAATGATCAAGAAACAATTATTAATAAAGCTGTTTTTAGTACCTGCAATATCACAAATAGAAAATGTAGAGGGTGGGAATTACAAAGTAATGAATTTAAGCATAATAAAATTGAAAAACTATTTGAGTACAAAAATTCATGGTTAAAAGTCTTTAATCAAAGAGTGCTTTTTTTTCCATACTTTAGCCACCCAGATCCATCAGTAAAAAGAAAGTCAGGCTTTCTAACTCCATTTTACAAGTCCTCAAATAACCTAGGATATTCTCTTAACACACCTTATTTTTATGCAATTTCAAACTCAAGTGACTTAACTTTTAAACCAAGAATTTATTTTGATAACGATTACATCCTTCAAGCGGAATACAGAGAAGCATTTAAAAATTCAAACTTAATTGCAGATTTTAGCTATAATAAAGATAATAATACTAACATGCATTTGTTTGCAGAAATAGATGGAAAAATTGATGAAGAAACAAGTTATGAAATACAATATCAGAAAGTCTTGAATGGAAATTACTTAAAAATCCATAATATAGGAGAAGTATCTCCAATAGTTGATAATGACAACAATTTATCATCTTTTATAAAACTAAATAAAAGTATTGAAGACGGTACAAATTTAGATGTCGGATTTATGCTTTTCGAGGACACATCTAAAACTGGGAATGATAAATATCAGTATATTTTGCCAAATTTTAATTTTTCGAGACCAATAGATATAGACGAAAGTTATAATGGCAAATTTGAATTTTTATCAAACGGGTTTCAGAAACTTCATGATACAAATAAATATGAATTATTAATAAATAATGATTTCAATTTTAATTCTCATGATTATGTTTCATCATCTGGAATATTAACAAACTATAATTTGTTATTAAAAAATTATAACACTTATTCCCAAAACTCATCAGACTATAATAATAAAAATGATCATGAGTTATTTGGAACAATAATTTTAAAATCAGAATTACCACTTAAAAAAGAATTAACAAACTCAACAAACTTTTTAAAACCAATCATTCAATTGAGGTCAAGTCCAACAAATGGAAAAGATATTTCATCGAGTGATAACCGTTTAGAATATGACAGTCTTTTTTCGCACAACAGAATTGGTAGATCAGATATGGTTGAAAAAGGAAACTCAATGACTATTGGTCTCGAATTTGAAAAACAAGATGCAGGAAATGACACAATAATTGGTTTTAACTTAGGAAATATTATTAGAGATAAAAAAAATGATGATCTTCCAGAGAAATCTAAACTTGACTTAAAAAGATCAGATATCGTAGGTAATTTTTTTTATAAATTTAATGATGTTTTGCAAATGAATTATAATTTTTCATATGATAGGGATATGAATTATTCAAATTACGATGCTATCGGTTTAAATTTAAGTGCACAAAATTTTGGAGCAGACTTTGATTTTATCAGTGAAAACGAAGATTTTGGTGATAGTGAAATTATTAAAATTAATACACGATATAATTTTGCTAGAGATCAAGTCATTAATTTTAATACCACGAAAGATTTAAAAGATGATTTCACACAATTTTATAGACTTGCTTACACCTATGAAACAGATTGTTTGTCAGCTAATTTTCAATATAATAAGACCTTTTTTAGAGATGGAAATTTAGAGCCAGATCAAAGTTTATTTTTTGTAATAACATTTAAACCATTTGCTGAATTTCGTGGAAGTGGAGACACGTTAGTTAACAAGTATTTAAATGAATAAATTTATAATTACAATATTTAGTTTTATATTTATTTTAATCGCATTTAACTCGCATTCTAGTTCAATAAAAATAGTCACTAAAATTCAAAATGAAATAATAACCAATATAGATATTAAAAATGAAAAAAAATATTTAATATTTTTAAATCAGAAATTGAAAGAGCTTAATGATAATAAAATAGATGAAATTGCAAAGAATTCCTTAATAAATGAGATTATTAAATTAAAGGAGTTAGAAAAGTACTACGATTTCGCGCTTGAAGATGAATTTTTTAATTCTATTGAAAAAAAATTTTTAAGACAAAATCGTATTAAAAATAAAAATGAATTTATAGATTTTTTGAATAAAAAGGATTTAAGCTACGATAAAATTAAAAAAAAGTTAAAAATAGAGGCCTATTGGAATCAACTTATCTATAAGAAATACAAAAGAAACGTGAAAATAAATAAAGATTATTTAAGTCAAAGTGTTTTAAAACAATACAAAACCGAAGACAAGAAATACGAATATAATTTATCTGAAATTTTATTTAGTGAAACTTTGAATGAGGATCTGAGTGAAACTGTAAAGAAAATCAGCAATAGCATAAGCAAAATTGGGTTTGAAAATACAGCAAATATATGGAGTGTTTCAAGTACCTCAAAAAATGGAGGGTTAATTGGATGGGTAAATGAACTTCAAATTTCAGAACTTATAAAGAAAAATATTGCTGATCTTAAAATAAATCAGATTAGTGAACCCATCAAAATTAAAGGAGGTTATCTAATAATAAAACTTAATAATAAAAGGGAATTTAATGAAAAAGTTGACATAGAAAATCAAATCGATGAACTAATAAGAAAAGAAACTAACAGGCAACTTAATGCATTCTCAAATATTTATTATAAAAAATTAAAAAAGGGAATTATTATCAATGAATTCTAATATAATTTTGATAGTTCTTGGGGAACCAAATAGTACATTTTCAGAGATTTTATTTAGATACTTTAAATCAAATAATTTCAAAAAAAATACAAATAGAATAGTAATAATAGGTAGTAAAAAATTATTTAAAGAACAAATGAAAATATTAAAATACAATTTTCATTTAAATGAAATTTCAGACATTAATAGATCAATAAAAACAAAAATTAATATTATAAATGTAGAATATAAATTTAAAAAAGCCTTTACAAAAATATCTGGTATATCAAATAAGTATTTAGAGAACTGTTTTAATCTAGCAATCAAGCTAATTAAAATTAATAACTTAAATAAACTTATAAATGGACCTATATCAAAGACTCATTTTTTAAAAAAAAAATTTGTTGGTATTACAGAATATGTTGGTTTTAAAACAAATAGAAAGAAATTGGTTATGCTTATATACAATGATACTTTATCAGTTTGTCCTTTGACTACACATATTCCAATCAAAAATGTTGCAAAATATATTAAAAAAAACAAAATTATAAATAGTGTAAATAAAATTGATAAATTTTATAAATTGAAACTAAGAAAAATTCCCAAAATTGCACTATTAGGTTTAAATCCTCACTGCGAGACAACAGATAAAATAAGTGAAGAAAAAAATGAAATTATTCCTGCAATTAAACATTTGATTAAAAAAAAAATAAAAGTATCTGGACCATATTCTGCTGATACCTTTTTTTTATCTAAAAATATTAAAAAATTCGACGTTGTTGTGGGCATGTACCATGATCAAGTTCTAACGCCAATTAAAGCTTTATTTAAATTTAATGCAATCAACTTAACAATAGGCCTGCCTTTTATAAAAGTTACTCCTGATCATGGACCAAACTATGAAATGATTGGTAAAAATAAATCTGATCCATCATCAATCTTTTATGCATTTAAATTCTTAAGTAAAATTAAATGAGAGTTGTCCAAAAAAAGAGTTTAGGACAAAATTTTCTAATAGATCAAAAAATTATTAAACAAATAGTTGATATTGAAAATATCAACAATCAAGTTTCTGTTATTGAGGTTGGACCTGGAAATGGATCACTTACAAAAAAAATACTAGAAAAAAAACCAAAAGATTTTTCTGTTGTAGAAAAAGATGAAAGATTATGTAAACTTTTAAATGAAAAATTTGGAAACGAGATAAAAATTATTAATGATGATATGTTAAATATCTCATATGATCTAATACTTAAAAAGAACTCTATTATATTTGGAAATTTACCATACAATATTTCTACTCAGATTTTGACAAAATGGATAAAAATAAAGAACTTAAATAAGTTTTGTAAAAAATTAATTTTGATGTTTCAAAAAGAAGTGGCTGATCGAATTGTAGCAAATTCAGACTCTAAAAATTATGGAAGATTGTCGATTATATCAAATTGGAAAATGGATATTGAAAAGGTATTAGATATTGGTCCTAATAGTTTTAATCCATCTCCAAAAGTCAAGAGCACATTATTAACGTTTGTACCAAAAAAAAAATTTTATGAAATAAAAGATCCAAAAAACTTAGAACATATAACTAATATTTTTTTTAGTCAGAGGCGTAAGATGATAAAAAAACCAATGAAATTTTTATTTAAAAATTTTGATGAGGTTTCGAAAGAATTATCTATTGATTTGAACTTGAGACCACAAAATTTAGATTATCTTACTTACTATAAAATTTGTAAAATTTACGAAGAGTCAATTTATTAAATATTTGATATGATTTTTAATTAGTTTTCTATCATATCTAAATACTTTTTTTTGTTTTTTTTGTATATTAATAAATTTAATTATTGACTGGTAACATTCCTCAATTTTATTATTTACAACTGCGTAATCGTAATCTTTCCAGTGCATTACATCATCTTTAAATTGTTTCATTCTCTCTATAGCAATTTTTTTATCTTTTTGATCTCTTTTTAATAATCTTTTAAATAATTCTTGTTTTGATGGAGGTAGAATAAATATAGTTATTATTTTAAATTTTAATTTCTTACTTTTAATTTGCTGAGTACCTTGCCAATCAATATCAAAAATAACATTCTCTCCTTTTTTTAACTTATTTATTACTGTCTCTTTTAAAGATCCGTAATAATTTTTGAAAACTTTTGCGTATTCTAAAAATTTTTTATCTTTAATTAAAGTTCTAAAATCCTTTTTTTTAACAAAAAAATAGTCTTTACCATTTTTCTCATTCAATCTAGGTTTTCTCGTCGTGTGAGAAATTGAAATATGATATTTTTTTCTTAATGAAATTTTTTTTACTAAAGTAGTTTTGCCTGCGCCCGAAGGAGAAGATAATATTATAATTATCCCTGCTTTTTTTTCGGCCATTTAATTAAGTAAAAATTTAGTTCGCTTTATTTTCAATAAATTTAACTGCATCACCTACGGTTAAAATCTTTTCCGCATCGCTGTCAGATATCTCAGATCCAAATTCTTCCTCAAAAGCCATAACTAGCTCCACTGTATCTAAACTATCCGCACCAAGGTCATCAATAAAGCTTGAGTCATCATTCACTTTAGACTCGTCAATACCTAAATGATCTGCAACTATTTTTTTTACTTTACTTGAAATATCATCTGACATTTTGTTCCTTTAAGTTAATTTGTTAATAAATAATTTATTTATTTTGTCAACTAAAATACATGCCTCCGTTCACATGTATTGTCTCTCCAGTTATATAGTCTGACAAATTTGAACTTAAAAATGCAATTGAATTAGCAACATCCTCGGGTCTGCCAAATTTGTTAAGGGATATCCTAGATTTCATTAATTCTGTGTGTTCTTCACTGATTTTTGCAGTCATATCTGAAATTATAAAACCTGGAGATACAGAATTTACAGTAATATTTTTTTTACCATATTCTAGAGCTAAACTTTTAGACATTGCAATTATACCTGCTTTTGATGCAGCGTAATTAGCTTGACCAATATTACCTGTATGTCCAACTACAGATGTAACATTTATTATTTTTCCTTTTTTTAATTTTAACATTTTTTTAATTATATTTTTAGTGATTAAGAAGGTTGATGTTAAGTTTATATCAATTACTTTTTTCCATTCTTCTTCTTTCATCCTGATAGACAAATTATCTTGAGTAATTCCAGCATTGTTTATTAAAATATCAACTTTATTAGATAAAATTTTTGTACAATCTTCTACAAATCTATCAATATTTTTATGATCAGAAATATCAAACTTTAATACATTTAGATTTTTATATTTTTCTTTAATTATTTTTAATTTTTGCTCATTTGTACCGGTTGCTAAAATATTAGCTCCTGCTGTAAATAATTTATCGAGAATAGAATTACCTATTACACCTGTGGCTCCAGTCAATACTATGTTTAAATTTTTTAAATCTATCATTAAATTTTTAGATTATTAAGATCATCAATGTTATTTACTTGAATTAATTCAACATTTCTATCAATTCTTTTTACAAGGCCTGATAGTACTTTTCCAGGACCTATTTCAATAAATTTTTTATTACCTGATTTTATCATATGTATTATACTTTCTCTCCAACGTACTGGGCTTTCAATCTGTTTTATTAAAAGACTTCTTATAATATCAGGATCATTTGACGGTTCTGCGGTCACATTTGAGACTATCATATTTTTAGGTTTAAGAAACTTAGTTTGACTAAGTTCTTTGTTCATAACTCTTGTAGCAGAATTCATCAAAGGACAATGGAAAGGTGCAGAAACTGCTAGTTTAATACTCTTTATATTTAATTTTTTTAATTCAAATATAAATTGATCAATGTCTTTAGTTTTTCCACTGACAACAACCTGTCCGTTAGAATTATCATTAGCTAAATAACAATTAAAATTATTTTTGTTGTTTTCTATTATTTCTTCGATATTTTTAGTTTCTTCTCCTAAGACTGCAACCATACCACCCTCATTTTTAGGTACTGCATTTTGCATGGCATGGCCTCTAATTTTTAAAAGCTTAATTGTATCTCTAAAATCAATTACATCAGAGCAAGCCAACGCAGAATATTCACCCAGTGAATGTCCAGCAAAAAAATTTGCTTTATTAATATCAAGATTAGTTTCTTTTTTAATTGTATTAAAAATTGAATAACTAACCAAAAAAATTGCTGGTTGTGTGTTTTCAGTCAGATCTAATAATTCTTTTGGTCCTTCGAAAATTAGTTTACTTATAGATTTGTTAAGTGTGTCATCTGCCTCATGAAAAAGGTCCTTTATATAATTAAAATTATCATATAAAACTCTAGCCATTCCAACTGTTTGAGAACCTTGTCCTGGAAATAAAACTGAAAACATAGAAAATATAAGTAAAAACCTTATTTTTTTATATTGTAATTAAAAAATTATAATAGTATATCCTCTGTTTTTTAAAAGAATTATTATGAACTTATATGAGCATACAATTATAGCAAGACAGGATGTAAGTCCTTCTCAGCTTAAGCAAATTGAAGAAAAATATTCAAAAATTGTTGAGAAGTTTGATGGCAATATAGTAAAATCTGAAAACTGGGGTCTTATGAACCTATCTTATTTAATAAAAAAAAATAAGAAGGGAAATTATATTCACTTTAAGATAAAAGCTGATGGAAAAATAATATCAGAACTAGAAAAAAACGAAAAACTAGATAAAAATTTACTTAGGTATTTAACTGTAAAAGTAAAAAAATTTGATTTAGAAACAGATTATTTTAAAAAAAGTGAAGATAAAGATTTCTCAAATAAATAAATATTAATATGAAAAAAAGAAATAATAAAAAAAAAAGTAAACAGAGTAATTTCGCAAAACTAAGTATTTTCCAGAATCAAAAATATAAATTTAAAAAAAAATGTCCACTTTCTGGAAAAGGAGCTCCAGCTGTTGATTATAAAAATATAAAATTATTAAAAAGATATATTTCAGAAAATGGAAAAATTTTACCTTCAAGGATAACTTCTGTGAGTCAGAAAAAACAAAGAGAATTATCTCTATCTATTAAGAGAGCTCGTAATTTAGCCTTATTATAATATGAAAGTAATATTATTAGAGAATGTAAGAAAAATTGGCTCGATTGGAGAAATAATTGATGTAAAGAGAGGATTTGCTAGAAACTTCCTCATATCAAAAAAAAAGGCCCTATTCGCCTCTAAAGAAAATATCAAAGAAGTAGAAAAGATTAAACAAGAATTGGTTAAAAAAGATCAGGAACGAAAAAAAGAAGCCAAGCTAATACATGAAAAAATTAAAAATAAACATTATGAAATTAAGAAACTAAGTACAGAGAACAATGAACTTTACGGATCAGTAAAACCAACCGAAATATCTAAAGTTTTGGAAGAGGTTGATCAAGTTAAAATTAATCCTTCTTTAATACAACCCTCAAAGGAAATTAAATCACTTGGTGATTTTGACGTTCTAATAAATCTACATTCAGAAGTTCAAACACAGATTGTAATAAAAACAGTTTCACAAGAAGAAATAACATAATTATACAGAATTTTCCCCAGTAATTAAAAATATTTGTTTTTTTTTAAACATCTTGTAGGTTTCTTTGGTGTCTCAAACTTTAAATTTGGTTAAAAATAAAATTAATGAGCTTCCTAACAACATCGAAGCTGAACAGTCAATAATAGGATCTATTTTACTATCAAATGAAATTTTCGATGAAATTAGTATTTTAATTTCGAGTAAAAATTTTTACGACCCGATGCATCAAAAGATTTTTTATGCAATAGAAAGTTTAATTTTTAAAGGAATGCTTGCCAATCCAATTACATTAAAAAATTACTTTGAAAATGAAAAAGATGAACTAAACATACCTGAATATTTGGTTAAAATTACGAAATTTTCAACATCTTCGAGACAAAGTATTGAATACTCAAAATTAGTTTATGATTTGTATGTAAAGCGAGAGCTTATAAAAATTTCAGACAATATAATTGATACAGCAAAACTTAATGATTTAAATAAAGATGGAAAACAAATTATAGAAACTTTTGAAAAGTCGCTATTTGACTTAGCTGAAAAAGGTTCATTTAGTTCGTCTATAGTTAAGTTTGACGAAGCAATGCGACAAACTATAGAGATGGCTTCTAATGCATATAAAAATGAAGAGGGAATTGTTGGAGTTCCTTCAGGTTTAAGAGATCTTGATGATAGGTTAGGTGGAATGCATAAATCAGATTTAATTATTATTGCTGGTAGGCCCTCGATGGGAAAAACTGCTTTAGCAACAAACATTGCATTTCATGCTGCAAAAGATATTCAAGATAAAGGAGAGAAATCTTGTATAGCTTTTTTTTCATTAGAGATGTCTTCGGAGCAATTGTCAACGAGGATACTTGCAGAGCAATCAAGAATTAAATCAAATGATATAAGACGTGGAAAAATATCAGAGGAACAATTTGATAAATTTATAGAAACTTCAAAAAATATTTCTGAACTACCTTTATACATCGATGAAACTCCAGCAATATCTATTGCAGCACTAAGCAATAGAGCCAGACGAATTAAAAGAGTGCACGGACTGGATATGATTGTGATTGATTATATTCAATTAATGAAAGGAACAAGTTTTAAAGATGGTCGAGTTCAAGAAATCTCAGAAATAACGCAAGGTTTAAAAGCTCTTGCTAAAGAACTATCAGTCCCAGTATTGGCTCTTTCTCAATTATCCAGAGCAGTTGAACAAAGGGATGATAAAAAACCTTTGCTTTCAGACCTAAGAGAGTCTGGTTCAATTGAGCAAGATGCGGATGTTGTAATGTTTGTTTTTAGAGAGTCTTATTATTTAAAGAATAAAGAGCCAAGACCTGCTACTGTTGAACACGCAGAATGGCAGGCAAAAATGAACGAAATTTCTCATTTGGCTGAACTACTAATTCTTAAACAAAGACACGGCCCAACTGGCACCATAATGCTTGAATTTGAGGAAATGTTTACCAAATTTAAAGATATTCAAAATAATTAATATAAATTATAAAAGCTAATATCCGATGTTAGCTAATTTTTATCAAAAAAATATTATAGAAAAACCTAAGTTAATTTTCTCAATATTATTACTTATTTTAATTATTGCTTTTTACTTTTCTAAAGACTTCAGGTTAGACGCTAGCTCAGAAACATTATTATTAGAGAATGATCCTGATCTTAAATATCTAAATGAAATAAATGAGAGATATGGTGCTAAGGAATTTTTAGTACTCACCTACTCTCCGAATAGTAAAATGAATTCAGAGAATTCAATTAAAAGTCTTTCTAAATTAAAAAATGATCTAAAATCATTAAACTGGGTTCATAATGTAGTTACACTTTTAGATATACCTTTATTAGAAACAACAGACGATAGTTTAATTGAACGTATTCAAAATTTTAAAACATTAACAAGTAAGAATATAGATAAAGACCGTGGATTTAATGAAATCTTAAATAGTCCAGTATTTAGGAACTTTGTAATTAGCGAGGACGGAAAAACAAGTGGTATCATTGTGTATATAAAACCAAATAAAACAGATAAAGAGATCAAGACTGAAAGAGAATTAGAGGTTTATAAAGATAAAATTAAAAAAGAACGTCATCAAAATATTTTAGAAATTAGAGAGGTTATAAAAAATCATAATCAAAATACGCAGATTTTTCTCGGCGGTATTCCGATGATAGCTGATGATATGATGACTTTTATAAAAAGTGATATTGTAACTTTTGGTATTGGTGTATTAGTTTTTATAATTTTAACACTTTGGTATGTATTCAGAAAAATTATTTGGATAGTAATTCCAATATGTAGCTGTTTTTTTTCTGTTGTATTTATGACAGGTTTTCTTGGTTTTGTTGGATGGAAAGTTACAGTAATTTCATCAAACTTTATTGCGTTAATGTTAATTCTCACAATGGCAATGAATATTCATATGAGTACTAGGTTTTTACAATTAAACAAACAGTTTCCAGCAAAGAAAAAATTTGAAATTTTAATTTTGACAACAAAAAAAATGATTTGGCCAATATTTTATACTGTCTTAACAACGATATGTGCTTTTATGTCATTAGTCTTAAGTGAAATAAAACCAATTATCGATTTCGGATGGATGATGACTTTTGGATTAATAACCTCATTAATAATTACATTCACACTTCTCCCTACATTGTTAAGTTTTGTTCAAAACTCAAATGTTGCATTAACTAAAGAAAAAGACTCTAAAATAACTGGCTATTTAGGAATATTAGCAGTTAAAAACAAAAATTACATATTTGGTGTCACTGGGATAATTATATTTTTAAGCATATTTGGTATCTCAAAACTAGAAGTTGAAAATAGTTTCATTAATTACTTTGATAAAAATACTGAGATTTATAAAGGTATGAAGTTAATAGATGAAAAGCTAGGTGGAACAACACCACTTGAAGTAATTTTAAAATTTCCAAAAGACGAGGATGAAGAAACTGATAGTGAGAATGAATGGGGTGATGAGGATGAGAATGATAATAAGTATTGGTTTACAAAAGATAAAATTAACAAAATAACTAGAGTTCACAATTATTTAGATGATATTGATGCTGTTGGTAAAGTTTTATCTTTTTCATCAATAATTGAAGTTGCAACAAAATTAAATAGTAATAAACCACTTGGAACTTTAGAAATGGGAGTTCTCTATACTAAAATTCCAGATAATATTAAAAAAGAAATAGTAGACCCATATATATCTATAAAAAATTCTGAAGCTCGAATTAGTTTAAGAATAAAAGACTCTTTAGATGGATTAAGAAGAAATGATCTGATTAATCAAATAAATTTTGATTTAGAAAATAAATTGAATATCAGCAAAGATGAATTTAAACTTGGAGGTGTGCTTATATTGTTTAATAATTTACTTCAAAGTTTATTTAAATCCCAAATCTTAACTCTTGGTTTTGTGATGGTTGGAATATTTGTTATGTTTCTAATTCTTTTTAGAAATATTAAAATTTCACTAATTGGAGTGATACCTAATTTTATTGCTGCTTTTTTTATTCTAGGAATAATTGGTTTGGCTGGTATCCCTTTGGATATGATGACAATCACAATTGCTGCCATCACGATTGGTATTGCTGTAGATAATAGCATTCATTATATTTATAGGTTTAGGGAAGAACTGAATAAAATAAAAGATTACAATAAAACACTTAAATATTGCCATTCGACAGTTGGAGTAGCGATACTAAATACATCTATAACAATTGTATTTGGATTTTCTATTTTGGTTTTATCTAATTTTATTCCAACAATATATTTTGGAGTCTTTACGGGGATAGCAATGCTATTGGCTATGATATCAGTTTTAACATTATTGCCGTCTTTACTTTTAACGCTCAAACCTTTTAAGATTAAATAATTAATGGAAGTTGTTAAAGATTTTTTAAATGATTTATATATCTTTGATATTGTTTATTTAGTTTTCACAGCACTATCCTTGATTAGATGTACAAAAAAAGGTTTTTTATTGAGCGTTTTATCAGCCTCTAAATGGCTTTTAGCTTATGTTGTTACTCTATTTCTATTTCCAAAAGTAAAGCCATATTTTGAGGATATAATTGATAGTGAATATGTCCTTGATCTAGCGGTCGGTATAGGATTATTCATAATAATTATTTTTTTAATTTTATTAATAAATAATGGAATTAATAGAGCAATCACTTACTCTGGATTAGGAAATCTAGATAGAATCTTTGGTTTCTTTTTTGGATTTATTAGGGCTTACATCATAGTTGTATGTATTTATACAACTATAAATATCATTTATAACTCCAAAAAATGGCCAATTAATTTAGATGATGCTTTTACATATGCATGGGTTGAAAAAGGTAGTAACTATCTTATAAAAGAATTTCCTGATAAAAAAGAATATGAAGAAACTAAAGAAAAAGTTCAAGATATATGATCCTAAAATTAAGGAAGAGTGTGCAGTATTTGGAATAAGTAATTCCACTGATGCCTCTACCCTTACCGCTTTAGGTCTTCATGCACTTCAACATAGAGGTCAAGAGGGTTGTGGTATTGTTTCATATGATGGAGAAAAATATCACTCAGAAAAAAGATTTGGGTTGGTTGGTGATAATTTTAATGATGAAAAAGTTTTAAAAAAACTTCCTGGAAAATATGCAATCGGTCATAATCGATATTCAACAACAGGAGGAACTGCTTTAAGAAATGTACAACCTTTTTTTGCTGATACAAACGCAGGTGGTATTGGTGTTGCACATAATGGTAATCTTACTAACGCTATAACATTAAGAAACAAGCTAGTGCAGGATGGAGCAATATTCTATACAACATCAGATACTGAAACCATTGTTCAATTAATTGCTAAATCAAAAAGAGGAAAAACGATAGATAAAATCATAGATGCTATATTTCAAATTCAGGGTGGTTATGCACTTGTGATGATGACACAAAATACACTAATAGGTGTAAGAGATCCTTACGGAATTAGACCGTTAGTAATAGGTAAATTAAAAAACTCATATGTATTTGCCTCTGAAACTTGTGCCTTTGATATTATTGGAGCAAAATTTGTAAGAGAAGTTGAGAATGGAGAAATTGTTTATATTGAAAATGATGAGTTAAAAAGTATTAAACCATTTCCACCAAAAAAGATCAGACCTTGTGTATTTGAATACATTTACTTCTGTAGACCAGACAGTATCTTAAACGGTAAAACTGCATACGAATACAGAAAGAATTTTGGGGAACAATTAGCAAAAGAAGATAAAATAAAAGCTGACTTAGTTGTGCCTGTTCCAGACTCAGGGAACGCTGCAGCACTTGGATATGCTGAAGAAAAAGGTCTAAAATTTGATCTAGGTTTAATTAGAAACCATTATGTTGGTAGGACTTTTATTGAGCCTTCTCAACAAATAAGAAGTTTGGGAGTTAAGCTAAAATTGAATCCAAATATCTCAGTAATAAAAAATAAGAGGATTATTCTAGTTGATGACTCACTGGTAAGAGGCACTACATCTTCAAAAATAGTAAAAATGTTATACGATTCCGGAGCAAAAGAAGTTCACGTGAGAATAGCAAGTCCCGAAATTAAGTTTCCTGATTTTTATGGTGTTGATACACCAACTAAAAAAGAACTTTTAGCTGCAAACAAATCAACAGCTGAAATATGTGAATTTATAAAGGCAAAATCACTAAAATTCTTAAGTTTAAATGGTTTATATTTAGGAATGGGATTTGAAAAAAGAAATGAAAATTATCCACAATTAACAGATCATCACTTTACTGGGGAATATCCTGTAAAAATAATTGATGAGCTTGGTGAGGATAAAGTAACACAACTATCCTTATTGAGTACAGCATCAAATAATTAAAATGAAAAAAGTAAGTTTTACAGAAATGAAGAATGGTACTAAAGATGACTATCTACTTTTGGAAAAATTAGAAAGTCAATATGAAAGAAAAACTGCAGATAGAATTTTAGATTATTTAGCTTCACAAACTACTACACTTGAAGGCTATCAGATAACAAGATTAGAACACTCGTTACAAGCTGCAACAAGAGCATATAAAAACGGAGAAAACGAGGAAATGGTTGTAGCAACATTATTACATGATCTTGGAGATGAATTAGCTCCAATGAATCATTCTCAATACGCAGCATCAGTAATTAAACCTTACGTTTCAGAAAAAACTTACTGGATTATTTTACACCATGGATTATTTCAAACCTATTACTCTGCTGAGCACTTAGGTGGGGATAAGAATGCAAGAGAAAAATATAAGAATGCAGAACATTATAAAGCAACAATAGATTTTTGTGAAAAATATGATCAAGCTTCTTTTGATCCAAACTATAGATCAATGACTTTAAAAGAATTTGAGCCAATGGTTAGGAATATTTTTTCTAGAAAACCTTTCTACCACAACTAAATTGTCTAATATTTTAAAAAACGAAAAAAGTCCTTATCTTCAGCAACATAAAGATAATCCAGTTGCTTGGTTTCCTTGGAATAAAGAAACTTTAAATAAAGCAAAAAAAGAAAAAAAACCAATATTTTTAAGCGTTGGATATGCAAGCTGCCATTGGTGTCATGTTATGGCTCATGAAAGTTTTGAAAATGAAGAAACTGCGAAACTGATGAACGAAAAGTTCATAAATATTAAAGTTGATAGAGAGGAAAGACCTGACCTAGATTATGTCTTTCAAAAAAGTTTATCAATATTAACTGGGGCACAAGGTGGATGGCCACTATCAATGTTTTTAGACGAAAATGGTGTACCTTTTACAGGAGGGACGTATTTCCCACCTAAGGAAATTCAAGGGAGGCCTGATTTTAAAAAAGTCTTAAATAACGTGCATAATGTCTACAATGAAAATAGAGAGAAAATTCTAGCTCAAGCACCACAAGTTAAAGAAATATTCTCAAAAATAAATCAAAGATCTGCAGTTTTAAATCAACCATTGGAGCCATTTGTTGAAAAAATTATTAATTATTTAGATGAAAATAATGGAAGTTTCAAAGGAGCACCAAAGTTTCCACAATTTTATTTATTTGATGCAATGTTTTACTTTTATTTGAAGACTAAAAATAAAAACTATTTTAAACCTGTTGAAATTTTACTTAATAATCTTTGTTCAAAAGGTATTTATGACCACCTTGAAGGAGGAATTTCAAGATATGCTGTTGATGAAAAATGGATAATTCCACACTTTGAAAAAATGCTTTACGATAACATCCAGTTTATAGATCTCTTAACTAAATTTTATCAAAATACAAAAAATGATTATTTTAAAAAAAAACTTTTACAAACAATTCAATATTTTAATAATGAATTTAAAAACAAAGAAGAATTATATGGTTCCGCATATGATGCTGATAGTGAAGGTGTTGAAGGAAAATATTATGTTTGGTCATATCAAGAATTAAAAAATCTTTTAAAGAATGATATTAGTTCTTTAGAAAATAAGTATGAAATTACCGCAGATGGTAATTTTGAAGGAAATAACATTTTGGTTGAAAAAAATTTAATTCCTGATGAAGACAAAAATAACCTAGATAGGATAAAAAATAAATTACTCGATGTAAGAAGAAATAGAATAAAACCATTTTTTGATGATAAATCACAAACTGATTTAAATGCATATATGCTCCAAGTTCTTCTCAAAACCTCAGTAAATTTAGACGACGAAGATTTGAAAAGCAAAACGATAGAAACAATTGAAATACTAAATAAAAAATTAAATCAAAAAATTATTCATTGCTATGAAAATAAAGAAATAGAAACTTTTCTTGAGGACTATGTATATTATGCTCTACTTATGATAACACTTTATGAGGTTAATGCTGATAAAAAAGCTTTAGAAAAATCAATAAAAATAATGAATGATACTTGGGAATTATTCTTTAATAAAGATACTCGATTGTTCCAGAAAAATATTATTAAAGATAATGATTTGTTTGCAAATCCACTAGACTTAAATGATAGCAATATTCCAAATGGTAATAGTGTTTATCTATACATTTCAAATAAATTATATTCGATTACAAATGACAAAATATGGTCTGAAAGAAATGAAGTGCTTAAAAAATCATTCCACCAAGTTTTAAACTCTTATTATTCACAGATGTTTAGCTTTATCAAAACCCTTGATATTTGTGATAATAGCATATCATTCACCTTCTATGGAACATCTCAGTCTATTAAGGAAATGAAACTTTATTTACAAAAAGAATATCTAGGAGTTGCAACATTTGTTTACCAATTAAATAGTGATACAAAACCTAGTGTTATTATATGTAAAAATCAAACTTGTTCTAACAAATTAACTAGCATAAGCGAAGCTGTTGAATATTTAAGCAAGAGTGATTAAATAATCAATATGAATAAAGATAACATAATAGATCATTTTAAATCAGGAATTAAGGAGCCTGTAAATTCCAAAATAGGAGTTGAGCACGAAAAATTTCTTTTCTACAAGAAGAATAATAAAAGAATTAATTATTCTACAATAAAAGAAATTTTCAAAATTTTATATGAATTTGGTTGGAAGCCATCTTATGAAGGTGAAAATGTAATAGCGTTAAACAAAGATAATAAGAGTATAACTTTAGAACCAGGTAACCAAATTGAACTTGCAGGGGCTCAATTAACTAATATTCATGAAGTTTGCTCTGAAGCTAATAATTATTTGTTTGAACTTAAACAAGTCGTTGAAAAATTAGATTTAAAAATAGTAAGTGCTGGATTTGATCCAATATCTAAATTGTCTGAAATTCCAAATAATCCAAAAAAAAGATATGAAGTAATGACAAAGGATATGCCTAAAGGTGGGTCACTCAGTTTAGATATGATGTATAGAACATCGGGGACGCAGTTAAATCTAGACTATACGTCTGAGAATGATTTTATAAAAAAATTTAAATTGGCAAATAGTTTAGTTCCATTGAGTATTGCACTTTTTGCAAACTCATCAATTGTTGAGAAAAAAGATAGTAAATATTTATCATACCGATCAAAAGTATGGCAAGAAACATCAAGGGGAGGTCTTCCAGAAATTTTTTTAGAAAATGTTGATTTTGAAAAATATGCTGATTTTGTAATAGATTATCCAATACTGTTTTTAAAAAAAAACGACAAATATTTATCCGGTAAAAATTATAAATTTTCTGATTATATGAATGGTAATATTCAAGAAATAAATAAATCTTTACCAAGTGTTGATGATCTTAGTTTGCATTTAAGTACTATATTTACAGAGAATAGATTAAAACAATACATTGAATTAAGATCTTTGGATACTTGTAGTTGGAACTGTATCTGCGCTGGTCCTGCTTTTTTTACTGGTCTTTTATATGGTAATTTAGACGAAGCATTAGAATTTATTTCAAAATGGGAAAAGAAAGATTTATTAAATGCTTATAAAAATGCACCTATGAAAGGACTTGATACAAATTTAATGGGTAAAGATATGATTTATTGGATCTCCAACTTGTTAAAAATTGCTGAAAAAGGCTTAGAAAAGAGAGATTTTATTGGAAAAAGCGGTACAAACGAAACTAAATACTTGGAACATCTAAATAAGATTATCAATAATAAAGAAACAGTCGCCAGTCATGTTATAAATAAATTCTCTAAATTTCAAAATTTAGAAGATTTATATGACAAATAAAATAATAGGCATACAAGGCGATAAATTAAATAAAATAAATATATCTTCTGATACATCAATATTTTTAGCTCATGAAGCTCAGAAATTAGGATATAAAATATTTTATTATACTCCTTCAAACTTATCCATCATCAAAAATAAAACATATGCAAATGGTGTATTTGTTAAATTTAACTATGAGAGCAAAAAATTTTATAAAATTTACAAAAAACAAAAAATTGATGTTGAAAATCTTAAATTTATTTTAATTAGACAAGATCCTCCATTTAATTCAGAATATTTAATAACTACTCTTATTTTAGATGGCTTAAAAAAAGTAAAAGTAATAAATAATCCAACTGCCATCAGAAATGTATCAGAAAAACTGTATTCAAAACATTTTATCAAATATATGCCTAATACTTTATTTTCAAATAATATAGATGAGATTAAGAAGTTTTATAATCAAAATAAAAGTATGATTGTGAAACCTATTAATGGATATGGAGGTAATCAAATTCATCTAATTAAAAATAAGTTTAATAAAAAACTAATATCAAATTTTTTAAATAGAAATGGCCATTCAATGTTTCAAAAATTTTTAAAAAATATTTCTAAAGGAGATAAGAGAGTTTTTATTATTAATGGTAAAGTATGTGGAGCAATCTCAAGAGTTCCTAAAAAAGGCTCATATTTGAGTAATATGAGCAAAGGTGCTGTGCCTAAACTTACAAAACTTACAAAACAAGAAATAAAAATTTCAAAACTTGTTGGAAAAAAATTAAAGAATGATAATATTTATTTTGCTGGAATTGACTTCATAGATCAGAAACTAAATGGAGATATTAATGTAACGTCTCCTACTGGATTAAAGACATACTATGACCTTTCTAAAATCAATCTTGCTAAGATATTTTGGAAAGGTTTAAAAGCTTGAATAAATTATCAGATCAAAAGAAAGGTTCACTACTAGCCTTCGTAGCTGTAATGTTCATTACGCCTGACTCATTACTTATCAGGCTTTCAGATATAGAAACATGGGGAATGCTTTTTTATAGAGGAGCCATACCTTTCTTTATAGTCTTAATTGGACTACTATTATTTTATAAGCAAAATTTTATTAATGCCTTTTTAAAAGTTGGTACAGTTGGTATATTTTACGCAATTAGCTTTTCTATTTGTAACATCACTTTCATTGTCTCTATTCAAAATACTAACGTAGCCAATACTTTAATTATGATTGCTTTAGCCCCAATGCTTTCCGCAATACTTGGGGCAATATTTTTAAAAGAAATGCCTAGTAAAGGTACTTGGATCGCCATTTTCATTACATTTTTAGCGGCTTTATTTATTTTTTATGACTCGCTTCAAGTCGGTAATCTTTTTGGGAATATAATGGGGTTTATTACAGCTGCTGGATTAGCTGTAAATGCAGTTCTTATAAGATATGCTAAAGATAGAGATCTTTTGCCTTCTGCTGTAATGGGCAAATTAGGTGTTGCAGTATTTGCCTTCTTTTTTGTTGAAAACTTTAATTTAATTGGAGCAGATCAAATTTATATACCGATAATGTGCATTATTTGTGTAGCCCTACCGTTTGTTTTGGTAACAATCGCACCGAGATTTATACCAGCAGAAGAAGTAAATCTATTTTTTTTATTAGAAACAATAATAGGTCCAATTTGGGTTTGGTTGGTTGTTAAAGAGCAACCAACTTTGGAGACGATCATTGGAGGTGCCGTGATCATTATCACTTTAGGCATCCACTCATTTGTTAAACTAAGAGAGCCTGAAAAAATTATTAATTAATTTCTTGATTTACTATCAAATCATCCATAGATAGCCCAATTATGGAAAAGATACTTAAAAATTCCTGGGCATTATTCACAGGCATGGGTCTAATTATGATAGCTCATGGCTTTCAAGTTTCTTTACTTGGAGTGAGAGCTGTTCATGAAAGTTTCAGCTTAACAGCAACCGGCTTTATGTTGTCAGGATATTTTGTGGGTTATTTTATAGGAGCAAAAACAGTTCCGATTTTGGTTTCAAGAGTTGGTCATATAAGAGTGTTTGCTGCTTTTGCATCAATTGCTTCTATCGTTGTTTTAGTGCACTCTATAATCATCAATCCATTTACATGGTTTGTATTAAGAATTGCCTCAGGTTTTTCAATGGTATGTTTATATACAATTGCAGAAAGCTGGTTAAACGACCGAGCAAGCAATAAAAATAGAGGAAGTGTTTTATCGATTTATATGATCGTTCTTTACGCATCTATGGCAATTGGAATGTTTTTTTTAAACTTCAGTAAGCCAGAAAATTTTCAGCCATTTATACTTGTTTCTTTATTCATGTCACTTTCACTTGTTCCAATATTATTAACTAAGAAAAAACCACCAAAATTTAAAAAAATTATAGGAATGAAAATTAAAGAACTTTATGAAGCTTCTCCTTTTGGAATGGTAAGTGCACTTTTATGCGGAATTTGTCACTCTGCAATGTTTGCTTTAATTGCTGTTTATGCAGCGTCAATGAATTTTAGTATTTTTGAAATTTCATTTGTAACATTTTTAATTGCTATTTCTGGTGCAATTTCCCAATGGCCGATTGGTAAACTATCAGATATTTATGACAGAAGAACAGTTACAGTATATTCCACATTTGCTTCGGCTTTCTTTGCTTTATGTGCAATTTTTTCAGTGGGCACAATGCATTTACCTGACGGTTTAGCGAGCTCAAAGTTTTGGTTTTATATTTTTACAGGTTTGTATGCTTTCTTCAGTCTTCCTATGTTTGCATTAATTTTTGCTCACACTAATGATTTTATAGCTAAAGAAAAATTTGTAGCTGCAGGTGCAGGTTTACAATTTACCTTTGGAATGGGTGCAATTAGCGGACCTTTTTTATGTTCTATGTTTATGGATTTTATAGGAGAGAATGGTTACTTTATATTTCTAATTATATTTCACTGTTTAATAGGAGCATATGGAATTTACAGGATGAATGTAAGAGAGGTTATTGAAAACCCTGACTCTCAATTCACACCTCTTCCTACAACAATAACACCTATTGGCTTAGAACTTAATCCAGCGACAGAGCCTATCGAAGACCCAATAAAACCAGTAGAAACCGAAGAAACAGTTATTGTAGAGAATAACCCTTCCCAATAATTAAAATCTTATTTAAAACTTTTATTCTGCTAAAATAGTTTATGACTAAAACTATAAATCTCGGAGTATTGGGTATTGATCATGGTCATATCTTCGACATGCTTGATGAGATGCTTAAAGAGGGATGTAGTTGTAATTATTTTTGGACCGAAGGATCTCCGTTAACTTTAGATGAATTTAGCAAAAAATATCCTCAAATTAAAAGAGTAGATAATAAAAGTGATATTTTAAATGATGACACTATTGATATGGTTTTAATTTCATCCATTCCTAAAGATAGGGCAAATCTATCTATAGACACAATGAAAGCTGGAAAAGATGTCATGGTTGACAAGCCTGGATGTACAACTCTTGAGCAACTTAACAATCTAAAACAAACTGTTAAAGACACCGGAAAAATTTGGTCAATTAATTTTTCAGAGAGATTTCATGTAGCCGCTGTTACAAAAGCTGAAGAGCTAGTCGCTGAAGGTAAAATCGGTAAGGTTAAACAAACAATTGGTACTGGTCCCCACAGGCAAGGTAATTATGAAAGACCAGATTGGTTTTATGATCGTGATAGTTACGGTGGAATAATAACAGATATAGGCTCACATCAAATTCATCAATTTTTAGTATTTACAAATTCAAATGAAGCTAAAGTAAATCATGCGATGGTTGAAAATACTACTAAGAAAGAATTTACTGGTTTTCAAGATTTCGGTGAAGTTAATCTTACTGGAAATGGTGGTCATGGATATGTTCGTTTAGACTGGTTTACTCCTGATGCGCTTCCTACTTGGGGAGATGGAAGGTTATTTGTCTTGGGTGATAAAGGTTTTATTGAAATTAGAAAATACACAGATTTAGCAAAATCTGAAAAAGGAAATCAACTATTTTTGGCAAATAATGATGAAGTTAAACATATTGACTGTTCGAATGAAAAACTTCCCTACTTTGCTAATTTAATTCAAGATGTTTTGAATAGAACTGATACTGCTTGTTCGCAAGAACTTACTTACTTATCAATGGAACTAGCGATTAAAGCTCAAGAATTAGCTGAAAAAACATGAAAAAATATCAGGTAGCAATAATAGGAACTAATATAGGAGCTAAACATTTTGAAGATTTTCAAAAAGTATCAGACCGATTTAGTGTTCATACATTGTGTGGTTTAACAAGATGTGCAATAGATAAAATATTGGCTTCAAATAATGATACTAAAATGTCATTGAACTTTGAAGATGTATTGAAAGTAAAGGAAATCGATATAATTGATATTTGTCTTCCGCCCCATTTACATTTTTCTGCGTGCAAAAAATCTCTTGAAGCTGGAAAGCATGTAATTTGCGAAAAACCATTGGTTTCAAGTCTTAAAGAAATTGATGAGCTAGAAAATATTAGTAAAGAAACAGGAAAGATAATTTTTCCTGTATTCCAATATAGGTATGGATTAGGATTTTCTAAATTTAAGGCACTTATAAAGTCAGGACTTGCTGGAAAACCTTTAATTGCCTCATTGGAGACTCATTGGAATAGAGGAAAAGATTATTATTCAAAACCTTGGAGAGGTACTTGGGATGGTGAACAAGGTGGGGCAATATTAAGTCATGCTATACATATTCATGACTTGGTGAGTATGATACTAGGCCCTGTTTCAAATGTATTTGCAAAATTAACAACAAGAGTAAATGATATTGAGGTTGAAGACTGTGCGTCTTTATCAATTGAAATGGAAGATGGAACATTGGTCACCAGCTCTATCACCCTTGGAGCAGCAAATGATACCAGTAGATTAAAATTCTGTTTTGATGGACTGACAGTAGAATCGGGAGCATCTCCAGATAAACCTTATAATCCAGCTGATGATGAATGGATATTTTTACCAAGAGCTCCTATTTCACAAAGTCAAATTGAAGAGGTATTGTCAAAAGTCGAAAAAACTAAATCATGGTACGCAGGAATGTTTGATGAAGTAGCAAAGAAACTAGATGGCTCTTCAAGTGATGAGGTAACATTGTCAGATGCTAGAAAATCATTAGAGTTTGTAACTGCTGTTTACCAATCTTCAAGACAAAATATAAATATCAAACTTCCAATTGATAAAAATAATCCATTCTATAACTCTTGGTTACCAAAAAATTAAAAGAATAAAGAAAATGTGAATAAAGTAGCTCTGATGAAGGTTGTTCTAATTAAAAAATATATTAATGTAAGTAGTATTAAAAAGTATGCCTTCATTTGATGTTATAAGTAAAATCAATTATCAAGAGTTTGATAATGCTCTTGCTAATTGTTTAAGGGAAATTACTAACCGATACGATTTTAAGGGGCTTAATATTTCTATTGAAAGAAAAGATAAAATAATAACTACACTAGCTCCAGATGAATTAAAATTAAAACAAGTAAATGAATTGTTACAAGTTCACCTTATAAGAAGAAAAGTAGATCCAAGAGTATTAATTATTAAAAATTCAGAGGGTGCAGCTGGTGGAACTATAAGGCAGGTTAGTGAATTAGCTGAGGGTATAAGCCAAGAAAATGCTAAGAAGATTATTGCTGATGTAAAAAAACTAAAACTTAAAATCCAAATTAAAATTCAAGGAGAAGAATTAAGAGCTCAAGGAAAGAAAAGAGATGATCTTCAAGAAGCAATATCTGCCATAGAAGCAATAGATATAGGGCTTCCGATTGAATTTATTAATTTTAGAGATTAATTAAACATGATTGAAATTATTTTAGGTATATTCGTAATTGTTGTAGTGGGTTTTTATTTATTTAGACCTACTTCAAAACAAGAAGAGAAAGATTTGAAATCTAAAAATAATTGGCGAGGTGGATTTTAAATGGAAAAAATTTTTGGGATTGTTGTTCTAATCTTTTTTACATGTAATTTAGGTTATACAGAGCCTGTTACAATTAAAAAAACTAAGTGGCATCACATGGATATCAAAGAGCATTTTGAAATAGTCGATAAGAATGTTCGTGCTGGTAAATCAGCTCAAAAGTTTGAAATTAGACATGGTGAATGTAAAAAACAAGATTGTAAATGGGGTGCTCAAAGAACAGAAAGACATTTAAAAAAACTTCATTACTCAAGTAAAAAATTTAAAGAACCAGTATTTTATGCTTTGAGTATCTATATACCCGAAGATTTTGGTTACGATTTCGTAGCATCAAAGATGTCTTTGTTTCAAGCTAAAATGAAAGGTGTAGATATGCCATTATGGATGGTTTCTACACAGGGTTCAGGCTTTCAAGTGAGATTAGGTCACTATAAGAGATGCCATGGATTCTCTTTTAAAAAAGGTAGTTGGAATGATTTTATAGTTAAAACTAATTATAGTAGAGAAAGAATTAAAGGTGAAAAATATTTTGAGCTATGGTGGAATGGAGAACAGATTAATGAGTGCACCCATTATATTCCATTTGTAAAAAGCAAACATATTAAAGAGTCCAAAAGCCATGGGTGGAGCAGTAACAAACAACAAATTAATATGAGATATGGTATTTATAAATTTAGAGTTGGTGATTACTTATCTCAAATAAATAGAAATAAACCAAAGGGAATGAAGACCATGACTCAACCAAGTGGTCAAAAAAATATAATAAAACCTTTTAAATATAAATGGGAAAATAAAATTCCAACAACCGTAATGCTATTTGATGAAGTGAGATTTGGTAAATCCTATGATGAAGTAGATATAAATAAGAACAAACCAGTTGATTAATAAATTAAAAAATCTTTTAAGTTTATGGTTCTGTGTTGTAGGATTTTTTAGAGAAACTAGTCCTGAAACTTGAACAAGTTGAGATAAATTAGTTGAAAATCTTATTGATTGGGAATTTATTGTGTCTATATTATTTTAATTTATTAATGAAAGGAAAAACTATGAACTTTGTTGGAACAACAACATATGAAGGAACTAAAAAAGATGCAGATGAATTATACAGTATATTTAAAGATGATCTTGCAAAATGTACTTCATCATTTGAATGGGCACACATTCGTGAAGGTAAAATGATTTTTATTGCAAATGTCACTGATGAAGAAAAATTTTATGCCTTATTTGAAGATCAAAGATCTAAAGACTGGAACGCAAAGTTTAATGCTAAAGATGAAGCTTGGAAACTTGAGAAAATAATGTAACTAGTTTAAACTAGAACTTTTTGAGGTAAAATAAGAAAAGTGAAGGTGTGAACAAAGAAAACGCAAGTAAACTCTGGAAAATTATTCAGGAAGCTGGCGATTATTTACGGGATTAGAGGTTCACATTAATCCACATTAGGCTACATTAAACTACAGTAGTTATGTATATATTAGAAAGTTACCTTAAAATTAATAGCTCAAAGACTCATCAATTTAATTAAAAAACTACATTACAAACTGGATACAAAATAGATAAATCAAATAGCAAATTTTAAAGCAAATAGACTCATGGCTCAGAATTTGGTAGTTATAGATTATGGCAAAAATTACGCTAAAACCATTAGATAAAAACGATCCACTATTTAAACGAGGTTTCATCACATATAAAAAAAAAAGACATCAAGTAAAAAATAAAACAAACAAAAAATCAAAAATTATAAATGAGAAGATTAGAAAAGATATTTAGAGGTAAAATTTCATATAAAAAAATTGATAAGTACGTAGATTTAGTACGTATGACTTTAGACCCTGACGATGATATGCAAATAGAGTTTGATATCCAAGATGATTATCAACATATTAAAATTGCGGTATACGATAGAGTTCTAAATTAATGAAAAAACTTTTAGGGATAATAGTTTTTGGTTTGATATTAAATGGTAATGCTTTTGCAAATATATTTAATTGTGTAATTGATGATTATGATATTTCAGGCAATAAAGTAGATATTACTATTGTAATTGATGTAGACAATTTTAATAAATCATCACTTGTAACAACAAGATCGATGACTTCGAATAGGACTGCTGATGATTTTACTTTTACTTTAGATGGTCGCAATGGAAAATTAATAATAACTTCAAGTTCATTTTTTATGATAAAAAAAGGATCATATGACCTTTTTGTATCTTCAAATTCTAAAAAGGATGATAACAATTATTTTAAGGGAATATTTACAGAGAGATCTTTTACAGACTTAATACATACAGTTATTATTGAGGTATGGAGTCCCAAAATGCCTATTTATTTGTTTATAGCTGACTCTCCAAGAAAAGTATTCAAAGGAACATGTAAATGAAAAAACTTTTAAGGGTAATTGATATAGGATTTTATAGGATAACTAGATACAAACTAGATACAAAAGAGATAAATCAAGTTTTGAGAGTTAATGACGCCAGAAAACGCAAGTAAACTCTGGAAAATTATTCAGGAAGCTGGCGATTATTTACAAGGACAACTTCCAGATCATCCTAATCATCCTAAAGGCAGAAATCCTTATGCACACGTCGCAATTTGCGTAAAGAGTAAATTTAATGCAAGTTATAAAGATATTGAGGATGAAAAATTTGATGAAATAGTTAATTACATAAATTTTCTTAAAGAAAATCCTAGCTAAATTAAGATTTAATTATATTTAAAAACGCTTCTACATCATCTGGATGAGTATTCCAGGCAGCAACTAATCTAACAGCTTTATCTTCCCACTCATCATCGTTAATTTTGTAACCATGCGAATTAAATTGATCAATTATATTTTTTGGTATTTTGACAAAAACTTCATTTGCATCTGTTGGGTAAGCTAATTCAATATTTTTGTGTTTCAGTAAACCTTGGCTTAATTTTTTCCCCATAGCATTTGCATGCTTTGCATTTTTTAACCAAACCTCATTTGAGATATAAGCATCTAATTGAGCTGATACAAAACGCATCTTTGATAGTAAATGCCCTGCTCTTTTCATTAAAAAAGCTAAATTTCCAACCAACTCTGGTTTAAAAAAAATAATGGCTTCTGCTGCTAGGCATCCATTTTTAGTTGCTCCAAATGATAGTACATCAATTCCAGACTTCCATGTCATTTCTGCTGGAGTACAGTTTAATGAAACTAATGCATTTGCAAATCTTGCACCATCCATATGAATATTTAGATCATGTTTATGAGTAATCTCTGATATTTTTTTTATTTCATCTAAATTGTAAGCAACACCTGTTTCACACAATTGAGTAATACTTACTGATGAAGGTTGGGTATGATGTACCACACCTTTTCCAGAAATATTTCTATCTAGTTCTTCAGCTATAATTTTTCCATTATTACCGTCCAGATTTACTAACTTTGCGCCTCCAGTATAAAATTCGGGAGCTCCACATTCATCTACATTTATATGGGAAAGTCTATGGCAATAGATATTTCCAAAAGAAGGAGTCATGGTTGATAAAGCTAAAGCATTAGCTGCTGTTCCTGAGGCTGTAGGAAAAACTATAACTTCTTTCTCAAATATTTCTGAAAATTTATTTTGTAAGTTTTTCGACAGCTCATCATTACCATATGGAGTTTTGTCATCCTCATTAGCTTTAAGAATTGCATTTAAGACTTCTGGACATGCACCTGTAACGTTATCTGAAGCAAATTTTACTCTTTCTCTTTTTGTTTTTATCTGAGTCACAATTATTGCTTTGGAAAATAATCTTTTAATTCACCTTCTCTATAAACATCTGCTGTACAACAATGCAATCCACCTCCAAATGCATAAGCATCTCTAAGCTCAACGGGAATAACCTCCATTCCTAATTTATCTAGTTGTTCTGCTTGGTACACTTCACTTTTTTCTACACATACAGTTTTAGGATCTAAAACTAGAACATTCATTGATAGCCATGTTGAGGAGTAACATAGAGGTGGAGGTTCGTTGTGTGCAGGTTGAGCACTATCAATAATTTCCCATCCGTTATTTTCAAACAATCTTCTTTGCTCTTTAGGAAGCCTTCTTTGAGGATTGTTAATTATTAAACCCTCCTTGATAGGTGTAAAAGTTGCATCTATATGAATTGGATAAGGATCACCTGGAAAATTAACAGCATGAACCCTGTGATCTTTATAATGTCTTTTTAACCAATCAATTCCTTTTAAATTTGTTGTAAAACCATGTTGTACTACTAAATCTTTACCAAATCTTAGAACGTCAGCAGCATCAAATAATGGCTCCTCTTCAGTGGTTACAAAATATTTATTTTCTGTCCATTCTAGTCTTTTTTGAATTCCTATTTTATCTGATAAGTAATCTTCTCTGTAATCCTCATCTGTTAACCTAGGTTTAGGAGCAGATTCGTGTCTCATATTTGGATCTGAATTATAATATTGTTTTAAAAGTGGTCGGTAGCATAAATATTCAAACCATCGGCAACGATAACTCATTGTAGCCTCTAAAATTTCATTACCAACAGTTAGCAAAACATCTCTAGGTGGCATACAACCAAACATTGTCTCCGCTTGCCAATCAGGTGTAGATGTTTTTTGATTAAAATCAATTGGATCTGGTCTATCAACTTTAATCCCTCTTTTTTTTAATATTTTTGAAAAATTATCTAAAAGTTGATTTGCCTTATCGACAGTATCTTTAGTTCTTGGGCCAAATTTCCCTCTCATATCGCTGTCTTCTGGAACTTTGGCGTCTAGCGCTGGCTCAGGAGCAGGTATACAAGTACCATCTGCTTTTCCTACTATTACGTGTTTCAATGGATCCCATTCATTCCAACTATTAACAATTACTTTTTCATTATTCATTTTAATTTAAACCTATAAATCTTCTATTAGACTGCATAATGAGGCTGTAGTAAAAAATCGACATAAAGATAAAAAATCCACCAATAATGGTATTCGTGGATGGGACTTCATTAATTCCCATCCATGGTAACCACACCCAGAATATTCCACCTATTACCTCAGTTAGTGAGAGTAAAGTTAGATCAGCTGCTGGAATATTTTTTGATCCAATTGAATATAATATTAAACCTAAGCATACTAGAGTTCCATGAGTAGCAAATAAGGCTTCATTTTTTCCAGTAGATAAAAAATTAGCATCGTTTGAAATAAGCATTACAGCAGAAAATATGAAACAGAACAACCCCGCAAAGGCAACAGTAGTAAATTTTGGTGTTTCTTTTCTCCATCTTAGTGAAACAGAAAAAATTGAGAAACCTAATGCAGAAATAAGTCCAAACACTAACCCTGGCAATGAATTTTTACCAGAATTGTCAAAAGCCATTATACATATACCCGCTGCTGCAACTAAAATCGCAATCCATACTGTTAATGAAATTTTTTCTTTTAAAAATAAAAATCCTAATAAGGCTGTTATAAATGGCATTGCTGCAAGACAAAGTAAAGTGATGGCTGCTGTTGTATTAGTAATTGACCATATGAATGTTATCATTGCGGTCCCAAGACCAATACCTCCAATTAGACCCGATATTCCAACTTTAAAATAATTTTTATAAAACTCTTTTCCTTCCTCAAGGAACAAATACATATTAAGTAAAAGAAAAATAACTATTCCTCTTGTAAATAAATATTGCCAAGGAACTGTCTCTGGCTGATCGATGTGTCTTACAACATATGGACCAAATGACCAAAAAATACCAGCAATTAATACGATTGGGATGGCTACTTTAGGATTTTTTAAGTTTAGCATGTGCTATTTTTTTATTTAAGAAGTATGAAAATATAAATATAAATTTGTATAATAACAATCAAATAAATACTCAAATTAATGGATATTAATATTTTAAAAATAGCTTCTGATACCAAAAACAATAAACATATTAGTAACTGCACTCATTCGATGAAATATAAAAGTCAAATTTGTGGTGATGAGATTGAAATTTTTTTAATTATTAAAGACAATGTTATAAAAGATTTTTCGTATCAGTCTCAATCTTGCATATATTGCAATGCATCTGCAAATTTAGCTACAAAAAATTTTAAGAAAAAAAGTAAAGAAAAAATAAAAAATTTTTTAAAATTATTAGATAATTTTAATGATAAAGAAAATATTTCATTTCCAAGTGAATGGAAAGAGTTTAAAAAAATCTTTGATAAAAAAAATTATTCAAGAAAAGAATGTTTAACACTTCCAATAAAAGCTTTAAAGAAAGTAATACAATAAATGAATAAAGATAAAATTTTAAAATCTCTTTTTGCATTAATTTTTTCAACTATAACAATTGGTGTTCTCACTTTATTAACTTATAAAACCAATTTTGGACTTTTTTTAATTGCATCATTTGGATCCTCAATGGTTCTTTTATATGGTTACCCAGAAAGTCCATTTGCTAAACCTAAAAATATATTATTTGGTCATCTAGTAACTTCAACAGTTGGAATTCTATTTTATAATTTTATTCCGTTACCAATTTATATATTAATACCTTTAGCGGTAGGTCTTGGTGTTGGTTTGATGATTTTACTAGATGTAACCCACCCTCCAGCTGGAGGAAATCCTATTATAGTCATATTGGGCTCAGTATCGTTTGACTATTTGTTCTCCCCAATATTAACTGGATGTTTGATTATAATAGGCTTTGGAATTATTCTGAATAAATTTATTGCTAAAAAGAAATACCCCTAATCAACTACTATTCGTTTGATTGATGTTCTAATTTTATGCTACACTTTCGTAAGAAAATATCTATAGAGAGATTTTAAAACATAAATATTAGGAGAAAAAATGAAAGTACTTTGCGTGTTATATGATGATCCTAAAGGTGGTATGCCTAAAGCTTACCCTTTATCAGATCTTCCAAAATTAGAAAAATATCCTGATGGAATGACTTTACCTAGTCCAAAAGGTAGGGATTTCACTCCTGGAGAATTATTAGGATGTGTATCTGGTGAATTAGGATTGAGAAAATTTTTAGAGAGCAATGGTCATGAGTTAGTTGTAACGAATAGTAAAGATGGAGAAGGATGCGAGGCTGATAAACATATAGTAGATGCAGATATAGTTATTTCTCAACCATTCTTTCCTTATTATTTAACAAAAGAAAAGATTGAAAAAGCAAAAAACCTGAAAATGGCAATAACTGCAGGAATTGGCTCAGATCACGTAGATTTACAAGCAGCAATGGATCATAAAATTGATGTAGTAGAAGTTACTTTCTGTAACTCAAGATCAGTTGCTGAGCATATAGTAATGATGATAGTTTCACTTGTTAGAGATTACCACAACCAACATCGGATCGTTAATGAAGGTGGATGGAATATAGCAGATGCTGTTCAAAGATCTTACGATGTTGAGGGAATGCATATTGGAACCGTAGCAGCTGGAAGAATAGGTTTAGATGCACTCAGAAAAATGAAACCTTTTGATGTTCATCTTCACTATTTTGATAGGCATAGATTACCTGAGTCAGTTGAAAAGGAGTTAAATCTTACTTTCCATGAAACTGTGGAGTCTATGGTTAAAGTATGTGATGTTGTAACAATCAACTGTCCTCTTCATCCTGAAACAGAAAACTTATTTGATGATGAAATGATAGGTAAAATGAAAAAAGGTGCATACATTGTAAATACTGCAAGAGGTAAAATTTGTAATAGAGATGCAATAGCAAAAGCCTTGAAGAGCGGACAATTAAGTGGATATGCAGGAGATGTATGGTTTCCTCAACCAGCTCCAAACGATCACGTGTGGAGAACAATGCCAAACCATGGAATGACACCTCATACTTCTGGAACATCACTATCTGCTCAAGCTAGATATGCTGATGGTGTAAGAGAAATCTTAGAATGTTTCTTTGAAGGTAGTGAAATACGTAACCAATACTTAATTGTTAAAGATGGACAATTAGCTGGAATGGGTGCGCATTCTTATAGTAAAGGAAGCGCTACCGGCGGTTCAGAAGAAGCGGCAAAATATCAAAAAAAATAAAGTTTTAAATAGAAATTATTAAAGGTAAGCTATCAGTATTAAGATAGCTACCTTTAATGAAAAAATTTTTATCAATAATTTTCTTTCTTATTTCTGCAAACAGCTTTGCAAATTCGCCAAATTTTGAAAGAGCTTATTTTGCTGGAGGGTGTTTTTGGTGCATGGAAGAGTCTTTTGAAAATATTCTTGGTGTTTCAAAAGTTATCTCTGGTTATTCAGGTGGCACTACAGAAAATCCAACTTATAAAGAAGTTACATATGGAAACACAGGTCATTTTGAAGTTATTGAAGTCATATATATTCCAGAAGTAGTTAGCTATGAAAAACTCTTAGAAGAATTCTGGGTAAATATTGATCCATTTGATGCTGTAGGACAATTTTGTGACAAGGGATATAGTTATAGATCAGTGGCATTTTATCAAAATGATAAGCAAAAAAACTTAATAGAAAATAGTATTAAGGAAATAGAGAAAAAATTTAAAAAAAAAGTAGTAACTTATGTAAGAAAATTTGATAAATTTTACATGGCAGAGGCTGTTCATCAAGATTATTACCAAATAAATTTTCTTAATTACTTAAGATATAAAAAAGGATGTAGACGCGAAGCAATATTAAATAGTATTTGGGGATCTTAAATGTCTGTAGTCAGTAAATACGTATCTTTAAAAAATTATATTCCAACTGGCTTACCGAAAGAGACAGATTTTGAAATAAAATCAAAAGAAATTTCAATTAATGATGAAAAAAATATTTTAGTATCAAATTCATGGATATCAGTTGATCCATACATGCGTGCAAGAATGACTGAGAGAAAAAATTATAAACCACCATTTAAAATCGGTGAGGAAATGGAAGGATATGCAATTGGCAAAGTAGAACTCTCAAATGATAAAGATTTTAGTGTTGGAGATTTAGTATTTAGCAGTCTTGGTATGAGAGATAAATTTGTTTGTAGTTCTGATGAACTAAAGAAACTAAAACCAATTGATATGCCTATACAGTCGTACTTGGGTCCACTTGGAATGACAGGACATACAGCTTACATTGGACTTTTCAAACATGGAGAATTGAAATCTGGGCAAACTATATTAGTCTCCTCTGCTGGAGGTAGTGTTGGATCTACAGTTTGCCAAATTGCAAAAAATCTTGGTTGTAAAGTTATTGCAAGCACAGGGTCTGATGAAAAAGTTGATTGGTTAAAAAATGAATTAAAAGTTGATCATGCTTTTAATTATAAGAAAGTAGAAAACCTTGTATTACATTTCAAGGAAATTTGTCCTGATGGTTTTGATCTCTATTTTGATAATGTTGGTGGAGACTTTTTAGAGTCCGCTATTTTCCAAATGAAAACATATGGTCGTATTGTGATTTGTGGAAGAATTTCACAGATGAATGCAACAAATCCTGGATCTGGTTTGAAAAATATGGCTTATGTTTTAGTAAAAAGACTTACAATTAAAGGATTTCTTATTTTTGATCACGATAATGAGAGAGAGCCATTTGAAACTGAAATGTCAAAATGGTTGGCGGATGGTAAAATAAAATTTAAAGAAACTATCTACGAAGGAATAGAGAATGCTCCAAAGTCATTTATTGATTTATTAAATGGTAAAAATATTGGCAAAATGCTTGTCAGAATTTAGTTAGAAAATTTGTGACTTTAAATCCTCAATAAATGATTAAAACATTTCCTTTACTATTTATATTGCTATGGTCATCTGCATTCATCTCAGGTGATATTATAGTTCAGAATGCATCACCTTTTGCAGCACTTGCCTTTAGATTTGGAATTGTAACTATAGGTTTCTTCTTATTCGCATTACTTAAAAAAGAGATAATTTTTACAAAAGTGAGATATATATTAGAAAGTATAACTACAGGTGTATTATTTCATGGATTATATCTTGGTGGTTGTTGGTACGCGTTTCATGTAGGAGTCCCTGCAAGTGTTGTGGCTTTAATAGTTACTCTTCAGCCAATATTAACTAACTTATTATCAGGACCAATTTATAAGGAAGTAATAGGGTGGAGACAGTGGGTTGGTATTATATTTGGTTTTATTGGCTCTTTACTAGTGCTTGGGGTTGATTTTGGAGACGAGTTCCCAAAGGATGGACTTGTAACTTGTTTTATAGCTCTTGCTGCAATTACTACAGGAACTTTGTGGCAAAAAAAATTAAGTGGTAATGTTCCATTATCAGTTAATAATGGATTTCAAGCTTTTGGTGGCTGTGCTTTTAATTTAATTTTAATATTAACATTTGAAACTCCTTATATAAATTTTACAACAGGATTTTTATTAGGAATGACACATCAAATTATTCTTGTGTCATTTGGAGCCTTCACAATTTTAATGTTTTTAATAAAAGCAGGCTCAGTGAGTAAAACTTCAACATTATTTTTTCTTGTCCCTCCTACAACAGCTGTAATGGCTTATTTATTTTTAGGAGAAAAATTATCTAATGTTGATATAGCGGGGTTTATACTTGCAACAATTGGTGTTTATATTGCTACTAGAAAGTAAGTGAAAATTTTAAATTTTATAAAAAAATTTTATCGACCTTTTGTGTTAACTTATCTTTTTTTTTCAATTGGGATAAGTTTTTATCCATCCTTTGAATTTTACTCGTTTAAAGGACAATTATTGATTTTAGCTGTATCTATATTTAACGGAATACTAGGAGTTTATATTAAAAAATTATAAAACGTAAGGTTCTGGTCTAGCATTACTTTTTAAAACTCTTTCTACATCAAAAACACTTATATCTATTGATTGGTAGCTACCTGTTGTAATCAATTCAGTCAGAGCCCTTCCAATACCTGGTGCTTGCATTAAACCTCTTCCAGTGAAACCAGAGGCTAAATAAACATTGTCATATTTTGGATGTTTGCCTACAACTGCGTTGTTATCAAGTTTATTACAATCATAAAATCCTGCCCAACCACCGGTTAATTTTAGTTCTTCAAAGGCTGGAACTCTTTTTGCCAGAGCAGGCCAAACTAATTCTTCAAAATCATTCCATGCTGGTTCTAAATCTTTCGCATCGAATACAGATATAGGTGAACCTGCTAAAAATTCTTTACCCTCTGGTCTCCAATATACGCCAGTTGTTAAATCTCCAGTTAATGGCATATCAGGAAAATGTTTTGGACATTTTACTCTGAATACAGTGTGCTTTTGTGGTTCTACTGGAATATCTGACAATAATTCTTTAGTCCAGCATCCTGCTGCTGAAATAATAGTTTTTGCATTAATCTCTGATAAATTTTTAACCTCACCTTTAAGAAACTCTGCCCCTAACTCAATTGCTTTACTTTTTAAAGCACTATGAAACATAAAAGGATCAATCCAACCCTCACTTTTGTTGTCAGTATATGTTGCTGTTTCTATACCTTCATTATTAATGTATGGAAATATTTTATTTAATTCTGAACCTTTAATATTTTTTGTGCCTGCATCGCATTCTCTATGATTTTCTAATGCTCGGTATTGTTCTTCTGCATGTTCTGGTCCAAACATTAAAAGGTATCCATTAGGAACCATGCTTGCCGTTGGGTTTGGATTTTTTTTTGTTTTTAATAATTCTGGTATTTTAAAAATGAATTCTCTAGCAAACTTACCTAAAAGTATATTTTCTTTTTGAAAAAATTGTCTTCTAAATCCACCTAAAGATAAAGGAAATGAGGCAGTCTTATATGTAGGGTCTCTCTCAATTACCTTAACTTTTCTACCTTCCATTGATAAAAAGTATGCAGTTGCAGCGCCTATTATACCTCCACCAACTATGACGACATCATCCATAAATTTTAATATATACTATTTTCTTTGCATTAACCATAAAGCATCTTGAGATAAAAAATAAATTTTTCCGTTAGAGGGATGCACTTGAATGTCTCTAATTCTTCCAATTTTATTTTTAAAAATAACCTCTTCTTTTACATTTGATAAGTCATCAAATATCAGTTTTCTTAAGGATTTATCTTTTAAAGAAGTGATTAAAGCATGACTATTCCACTCATTAAACTCGTCACCTTTATAAATAGTTATTGCGCTAGTTGCTATTGAGGGTACCCAATATTGAATAGCTTTTGTAAATCCAGGTTTCCATTTTGGGCCAATTGGAATTCCAGAATAATTGGTTCCTCCCCATCCTAAAATTTTCCATCCATAATTTTCACCTTTTTTAACTTCTCCGAACCAATCTCCACCTTTTGCCCCATGATTACTCATGTAAACTTTTCCATCAAATTCAGAAAGTGCCATCCCTTGAGGATTTCTAATTCCAATTTGATAAATCTCTGGCAACCAATCTACCATACCCTCAAACTTTGGATTATCTTTTGGTATACTTCCATCTAAATGAATTCTTATAATACTACCTGGATGCTTTGAGGCGTCTTGTGCAATCATACCTTGTCCTCTCTCACCCGCAGAAGCAAATATAAAATTATCTTTGATAACTAATCTTGATCCAAAATGATAACCAGAGTCTATTGGGGGATTTGCTTGAAAAATATTTTTAAAGTTTAATTGTTTCTTATTAAATTCTGCTTTTGCAATAGAAGTGCTAGTTTTATATCCACCTCTATCTTCAGTATATGAAATCCAAATATTATTGTCTTTATGAATAATATCTAATAAGCCTCCTTGACCATGGACAACAAAGTTAAGTTGATGACTAATTTCTTGAACTTCTTTAGATAAAATATTTACAATTTTTATTTTGCCACTTTTTTCTGTAATTATTATTTCATTATTATTAATAAAAGAGGATCCCCAAGGTGAATCTAGGTTAACTAATTTTTCTAATTTAAAGTTTTGTGAATACGATTTTGGGGCAAATACGAAAAAAAAAATTAAAACGTATATTATTTTTTTCACTTTATGAAAGTTTTGATCTTCCACCATCAACTGCAATTATTTGACCCGTTACCCAGGAACTTTCCTCGGTAAGTAAAAATTTTGCTAAAGCTGCTCCATCTTTACCCTCACCTAGTCTTTTAAGTGGGTGGGCTTTAGCTATTCCTTGAGCAATTGCTGTATTTTTTAACATTGGTTGAGCTATCTTAGAATTAGTTAAACTTAGAGCAACACTGTTAACTCTTATGTTTGGAGCAAATTCAGCTGCTAATGATACAGTTAGTCCCTCAATAGCTGCTTTGGTTGATGCTATTATTGAATGATTTGTAAAACCTCTTTGAGCTGCAACTGTTGAAAATAAAACAATTGAACCATTATTTTGTTTTAGGTTATCTTGATATCCTTTGATTAAGTCCACCGCAGAATAAAAATTAAGTTTCATACATTTATTGAAATCATTCTCAGTTGCCATCTTTAAAGGCTTCAAATCTATAGATCCAACACAATATGCTACACCTTTGATTTCTGATATGTCTGATTTAATTGTATCCACGAACCCCTCGTGTAATACATCTGCCACAGTATAAGAAGAGTTCAATTTCTCAGCTAAATTTTTAAGTTGACTTTCATCTCTTCCAACTAAATGAATTTCTTTACCAGAAGAATACATTTGCTCTGCTAAATTAGATCCGATAGAACCTGTCGCACCGACAATTAGATATTTTTCTGACATATAATAATTAATGAAATTATTTTTTATACTTGGAAATCAGTTATTTCCATTAAAAAACCTCGACCGCTTCAAAAAAGACCACCTATTTTTTATGTCAGAAGACTACCAATTATGTACATATGAAAGACATCATAAATTAAAAATTCTACTATTTTTATCTTCAATGAGATCTTATGCGGATAAATTGAAGGAAAATAAATTTAAGCTTAATTACTCAAAAATTGATTCTACTGATTTTAAAAAGGACTATACGAAGAAATTAGAAAAATTGTTAAAGATGAATAAGATAAAAGAAGTAACTAGTTTTGAAATAGAGGATAAATTTTTTGAAACAAAAATAAATAATTTTTTAAAAAAACAAAATATTCAGTGGAATATAATTCGATCGCCAATGTTTTTAGATAGTCGTGAAGATTTTAAAAAATATTTATCAAAAACAAAAAAACCCTTTATGGCAAAGTTTTATAAAGAAAAGCGAGAAAGATTAAACATTTTATTAAACAAAGATGGCACACCAGAGGGAGGAAAATGGAGTTTTGATGAGGATAATAGAAAAAAACTGCCAAAAAATATCTTAATACCAAAATTTCCGGAAATTAAAGAAACTAAACATACAAAAAGTTTAAAACCAATTATTGAAAAATTATTTAGTAAACATCCAGGTGATACCAAAAAATTTTGGTTTGCAACTGAATATAAAGATATTTCAAAATTATTAGATTTTTTTATTAAAGATAAGTTAAACCTATTTGGTGATTACGAAGATGCTGTTGATCAAAAAAATAATATTTTATTTCACAGTGCTCTTAGTCCGTATTTAAATCTAGGTTTAATAACTCCAGATATTATCATTCAAAAAATAATGACTTATCACCATAGTAAGAGTGTGAGACTAAATTCTTTAGAAGGTTATATAAGACAAATAATTGGTTGGAGAGAGTTTATGAGAGGAATATATCAAAATTATAGTAAAGAAATGGAAAGTGGAAATTTCTTTAAACATAATAGAAAAATGAAAGACACATTCTATGATGGCAGCACTGGTTTGGATCCTTTAGATCATGCAATTAAAAATGCTAGCAAATTTGGTTGGTCGCACCACATTGAAAGATTAATGATATTGTCAAATATTATGAATTTATGCGAAGTTGAACCAAAATCAGTTTATAAATGGTTCATGGAAATGTTTGTGGACTCATCTGATTGGGTTATGGTTCCAAATGTTTATGGAATGGGTTTGTTTAGTGATGGTGGAATTTTCGCAACTAAGCCTTATATCTGTGGATCAAGTTATTTTATGAAAATGATGGATTTTAAAAGGGGCAACTGGTGTAATGTTATGGATGGTCTTTATTGGCGTTTCATAGATAGAAATAGAAAATTTTTTTTGAAAAATCCAAGGTTGTCTATGATGGTAAGAATTTTTGATAAAATGAAAGAAGATAGAAAAAAATTAATATTATCAGAAGCAAACAAATTCATTAAAGATAATACTTATGGGAATTAAAGTTTATTTTAACGATTCTTGCAATATTTGTAGAATGGAAATAAATCATTATAAAAAAATTGCAAATAGTGATTTGGAGTGGATAGATATTACAAATAATGATGAGGCTATAAAAATAACATCTAAGTCGCAAAAAGAGTTGCTCAGAAGGTTGCATGTAATAAATGATGGTGAAGTTATTGGAGGTGCTAAAGCATTTATTATAATTTGGTCAAAAATACCAAAATATAAAATCCTATCTAAAATTTTTTCAATAAAACCCTTATTTATTATTTTTCATTATATATACGAAATTGCTGCATTTTTCTTATTTTTAAAAAACAGAAAACAATTAAATGAAAAAACAAAACCTACCAACTAAAGTATGTAAAGTTTGTAACAAGCCTTTTTCTTGGAGAAAAAAATGGAAACTTAATTGGGAAAAAGTTAAGTATTGCTCTAAGAGATGCGCTTCTAGTAATTAATTATTGTGTATTGCTTTTTCTAGGGTCTTTAAGTGATTTTAATATTTTTGATATCCCCGTAATTTTTAAACTATAATAAATCACATAAATTAAAGTTAGTCCTAAAGCCATGGTAGATAGAAACACAAAGATGGCTGTCAAAATTTTTTCTTGGAACCAGTTCTCTACTCCAGAGTTGGAATAATAAAGAATATTCCAAAACGCGACGAAAATTAACTCATATATGATTATAATTTTGAACATATGGTTGATATAGTTCTCAATATAATTAATACTATTCAATTCTTGTCGCATGTCGATAAAAATTTATGAGATAAAACAAAGAAAATAGATGAAAAAAGTAATTTGGATAACTGGCGGTAGCAGTGGAATAGGAAAAGCAGTTGCATTAAAGTTTGCAAATAAAGGGTGGCAGGTAATTATATCATCAAGACGTGAGGAAGTCTTAAAAGATATTTCAGATAAAAATGAAAATATTGATTATTTGAAATTAGATATTGTTGATTATGAAGCATGTAATTCAGTTTTTAAAACAATCGTGGAGAAATACAATAAGGTTGATATTTGTTTTTTTTCTACTGCAATTTATGAGCCTGAAAAAGAGAAGGATTTTGATCTTCAGAATATAATTGATGTTACAAATGTGAATTATATTGGAACCATAAACTGTATTAAAGCTGTTGAAAAATATTACAAAGAAAAAAGGCAAGGAGTTATATCTATTGTATCTTCTACTGCAGGATACAGAGGATTGCCAAATTCAACTGCCTATGGGCCTGCAAAAGCAGCTCTTATTAATTTAGCAGAAAGTTTATATCTTGATTTTCAAAGATATGATGTTCGCGTATGTCTAGTCAGCCCTGGATTTATCAAAACAAGACTTACGGATAAAAACACATTTAAAATGCCATTTTTAAAAACCACGCAATATGCGGCTGAACAGATTTATGATGGTTTAATAAATAAAAATTCATTTGAAATAGCTTTTCCTAGAAGTTTATTTTTAATATTAAAATTTTTTAAGATTTTGCCAAATGGGATCTACTTATATTTGATAAGAAAAATGACGAAGCTTCAAAAAAAATAAATTTAATCTTTTACAAACATCACAGTTAATTCTGCAACTTTAATACCAAACTTTGTCATTTTTGCTCTATTAATTGCTACTCTTTCATCTTGCATAAAGATCCAATCGTCAAAAGTTATTTTCATTTCTCTTCCTTTTACAGGAACTAACAGTACATATTCAAACTTAAATGCAGGACCATAAGAAAAACCCTTTGCAGTTCCAACTACGTCTCCAGCAGTGCCTTCATAGTTATGTTCATCGATTTTATTGATTGTCCATTGCCTATTTTGAATTTCTCCATCGTTCCAAACAAATTTTTCGTCAAGTATTAATTGTTTTCCATCCCACTTTCCATCTAGGTCTGCAGAAAATTGTCTTGTCACTTTACCTGATCTATTTTGTAAAATTCCCCATGCTTTTACATTTCCAGATAAATACTCTTCTATTATTAATCTAGGTTTTTGGTTTTTGAAATCTTCTGGTTTCATTGCTTGGTTTGATGAACAACTTGTAATCAATACTGAGATTATTATCAATAATAAATATTTTATTTTCATAGTATTATTTATTTTTGAAGAGCAAATTGGATCAAGTCTATATTTTTTGATTTAAAACCTGCTTCACAATAAGATAAATAAAAATTCCACATTCTTTTAAAAGTATTGTCAAAGCCTTGGGATGAAATTTGTTCCCATTTTTCTAAGAACTCTTCTCTCCAAATATTTAGTGTATTTGAGTAATGATCACCATATGAATTACAATTCTCAAACTTAAGTCCAGATTGATTTGCTAGTTTTACTAACTCATTTTTACTAGGTAAAAAACCACCAGGAAAAATATATTTTTGGATAAAATCAGTTTTACTTTTATATCTATCATAGATGGAATCATCTATAGTAATTGATTGTATAGCTGCTGTTCCTCCATCAACTAAGTTTTCTTTGATAGTATTAAAATAGTTTTTTAAATAACTCTGCCCTACTGCTTCTATCATTTCTATAGAAGCTATTGAATTATAATTATTTTTAACATCTCTAAAATCTAACATTTGTATATTTATTTTTTCATTCAAACCCTCTTTGTGAATTCTTTCTTTTGAATATTCGTATTGTTTTTTGGAGATTGTTATACAATCTAACTTTACGTCATAATTTTTTCCAATATATTCTGCAAATCCTCCCCAGCCACAGCCAATCTCAAGCATCTTATCACCTGATTTAGGCTTAACAAGACTCGAAAGTTTTTTATATTTATTTAACTGAGCTTTTTCCAAATCATTACTATCGTCAAAAATTGCGCTTGAATAAGTTAGGGTTTTATCAAGCCATAATGAGAAAAATTCATTCCCTAAATCATAATGTTTTCTAATGTTTTCTTTACTCCTAGATTTATTATTTTTAATAAACAAACCTTTAATTTTATTAAATATTGAAAGATCGAAAGAGCCAGAAAATTTATGAACTATTTTTATATTTTTTGCCGCAAGCTCTATAAGATTAGTTAAATTATTTGTCTCAAAATAATTATCCATATATGCTTCTGCCAGACCTACACTTCCATTTTTGATAATTTTAAAAGTTAACCCTGGTTTATTTATTTTTAGATTAGCATTTAATTTTTCATTACCATTTCCGAAGGTATATTCTTTTCCATCATGGTTTATTATTTTTAAATTTCCATGTTTAATAAATTTTAGTGAGTTAAAGACAATTTTGTCTGATAATTTATTCAAATTCACTTTTTTCTACCGAACTATTATTTTTAATATTTATTTTTTTTTTAATAAACTTTATTCCTTTTAACCATAGTTTAAATGCCTCATAGTGGATTGCGACAATAACTTTAAATGTCATCAAGGGGTGAAAAATATAGGAAACGAATAGATTTTTATTACTAAATTCTTTTGCAGTACCGTCCTGGGATGCGAATAAAAGTTTACCATCATTATCAGATTGGTCAATTATAACTGATATTTTGTCTGAGGGTTTATTTACTTTAAATTTGTAATTACACTCCATATCTATGAAAGGCGATACATGAAATTTTTTTACACAACTATTTCTTAAAGTTTCATTATCTTCAGCTTTGAAAATGTATGTGTGTTGTTCACCAAATGTATTTTTAACCTCATAAAATAAAGAGATTATCTTATCGTACTTATCATATATAAAGAAAACACTTAGAGGATTAAATACATAACCCAATATTCTTGGATAACAGAATAATTTGATTTTAACGTCTTTATTGTCGATACCAATATTTTCTAGTTTTTTTTTTACCCAGTTTTTTAAAGAGGTACCATCTCTATCCCCATGGTCTTTATCAAAAAAACTAATGATATTGAATTTATTATATGAAAATATTTTAATTTTATTATCAATTTCATTTAAATCATCTAAGTCTATTAGTAATGAAAAAACCCTATATTTGAAATAATGATTTTTAGGTTTAAATCGTCTATGTATTACTTTTCCTACGTATATCTTAGAGTTTTTAAGCATTTATATACTTAATCATATCTATTGATGATTTTATACCATCTTCATGAAATCCATATCCAAAATAACTACCACAAAATAAAATATTATTTTTATTTTGAATCAGGTGAAGATCTTTCTGGCTATTGATTGCATTTTGATCAAAGTAAGGGTGTGTAAATATAACTTTTCGGATTATCTTATCTTCGGGTATCTCTACATAAGGATTTAATGTTAAAAAAATATTTTTATTTATATTCAAATTTTGTAATAGGTTTAACCAATAAGTAATCGAATTTTTTTCACTATTCTCAGATTCAATCGAGGAATTCCATGAACACCAAGCACTTTTATTATTTGGCATATAACTTATATCCTCATGGACTATAGCCTCATTTGTTTTATATTTAAAATTACTTAAGATCTTATTTTCTATTTCTTCAGGATTTTCAATTAAAGAGAGAGCTTGATTAGCATGAGTGGCCAATACAACTTTATCGTAAGTAAAATATTCATTTTTATCTCCATAATAAACCTGAACTCCTGATCCAATTCTTTTAATTTTATTAATATTGTAATTTTTATAATATTCTCCACTGATTTTACTTAGAATTTTATCTACATATGTTCTACTTCTTTTGGAAACTGTAAACCATTGTGGTCGATCTTTTAATTTGAATAATCCATGATTTTGAAAAAATTTAAAAAAAAATTTCAATGGCATTTGTTTTGCCTCGTAAGGGGGCATTGACCATATAGCTGATACCATAGGAATAATATGAAATTTGATAAAGTACTCTGACAATTTTAAATTGTCTAAATAGCTGCCTAAAGTAATATTTTCGTTAATTGGATCTTGGTTTTCACTTTGTTTATAAAAACTGATTATAGTAAAAAACATCTTCAAAAATTTTATATTTAACAAGTTTGATTTATTGCTAAAAATTCCTGAAAGACCTTTTCCACAATATTCTATATTTGAGTCTCTAACGGATACTGAGAATGACATATTGCTTCTTTCGATAGCAATATCATTTTCTTGAAAAAAATTTATTAAATTTGGATAAGTTTTTTTATTAAATACAATAAAGCCTATATCAACAGGGACTATATTATCTTCGACATTAACATCAATAGTATGAGAATGACCTCCAAAATGGTCTTCTTTCTCAAATAGATCTACTTTATATTTTTTAGATAAACTGTACGCTGCACTTAGACCTGATATACCAGAGCCTATAATAGCAAATTTCATTATTGAGGATTATATTTATTTTCTTTTGTAAAGGATGAGACAAATTGTAGAAAAACTGCAAAAATTATAATGCTTCCTCCTATTAATACGTAGAATGAAGGGTTTTCATTTACAAATAGCCAAGCCCAAAGAGGACCAAGTATCGCCTCTGTAAGCATTATTATGCCAACCATAGCTGATAGAGTTTTTCTCGCACCAATTGTTATAAAAATAAAGCCAAGTCCTATTTGAAATGTCCCAGACAAAAATGCCAAAAACATATCATTTAAAGATATAGAAATTTTTGTTGAAGCTAAAAAACCTATTATCATTGCAACTATTCCAGCAACTAATTGTAGGGGCACCATATCTACATGAGGATATCTTCTTACAATTAAAATTAGAGATGCAAAGGTAATTGGCATTACAAAGGCAACGATATTTCCAGACATTTGTCCACTTGATAGAGTATTTCCTAGCATTAAAATTAATCCAGAAATTGCTAAAATGATAGAAGCTAAAGTAATTTTTGAAATTTTTTCTTTTAAAAAAAAATATCCAAATATCGCTAAGAAAATTGTTTGTGTTTGTATTATGAAGTTTGTATTTGCAACAGTAGTATTATACATAGCAAAAACGTAACTGCTAAATCCAATGCCTAATATAATTCCACCAATTAAGCCAGGAATTCCCGATACATAAATTTTTTTAAATACCTCTTTTTTGTAAGTTGCAATTAAAAAAAAAGTTACAACAATTATAAAAAAAACCTGTCTCCAAAATAAGATTTGCCATAAAGTTGATCCTTCAAATGATTTAACAATCAACCCACCAAAACTAAGACAAAATGCACCAAAAAAGATTAATAATGGACCTGGTATCTTTGAAATAAAATTCATTTAATATTGGAAATCAAATTTTGAGTTTCCATCTCATACAACTTAAAAATAGTTTCTGCATCTTTTAAATTAATTTCTTTAAATTTAATTTTTGATCCTGGAGGTATTTGTACTAGTTTGTCATAATCAGCGCTTATTACAACTCCGATCTTAGGGTAACCACCTATGGTTCCATGATCAGATAGCATAATTATTGGATCCCCATCTGCTGTGATTTGGATAACACCCTTCACTAATCCTTCTGACTTTATATTTGTATTTTTAATATTACTAATCTTAGGTCCTTTAAGTCTTATACCCATACGGTCACTTAATTTGGTTACATTAAATTCATCACTAAAAAATGAATCTATTGCATCCTTTGAAAAATAATCAAAATGAGGTCCTTTTATTATTCTAATATTTTCAATTTTAGAATTTAGGTATTCTATTTTATTTTTTGGCAGGATTTTTTTTATATTTTTTAAATGAATTGTTTGTCCTTTCTTAAGTTTTTCTCCACTATTAGCACCAATTTTAGCCTTAGTATTTGTAGAACAACTATTTAAATAATAATCTACCTCAAATGTGCCTCCAATAGATAAATAACCATATACTGATCGATTGGTAGACAGTATATCTAAGCAATCATTATTCTCTAAAATAATATTTTCGTAACAACTAAATTCTAAATTTTTGTTTTTTCTTATAATTTTAAAATTAACATCTCCAGTAACATTGATGGAGATATTTTCTCCTATATATTTCAATTTTGGACCTTGATATGCAAATTCAACAACCGGATTATTTATTTCATTGTTTGAAATGGTATTTGCTAATAAAAAATTCCTATTATCCATTGCTCCACTAAAAGGTATGCCTATATGATAAAAATTATTTCTACCGTTATCTTGAAATGTAGAATTGATACCTGGTCGTAATACCTCAAAATAATTTTTATTCATATTTTTTTTCATACTCTAGTTTAGAAATTGGATAAAATGATATTGTATCACCTGGATTAATTAGATTGGGCTCAGTATTTTTTTTATTATCAAAAATATCAACTGGTGTTTTGCCAATTATATTCCAACCACCTGGACTTTCAAAAGTATAAATATTACAAAATTGCTCTGTTATACCTATGGAATTTTTTGGGACCTTAACTCTTGGTGTTTCTAAACGCTTTGCAAAAAGAGATTTATCCATATCTCCCAAGAATGGCATGCCCGCAATAAAACCTGTCATATAACAATAATAATTTTTTGAAAAGAATGTTTCATAAATTTTTGCTTCATTTATCTTTAATAATTTTTGTAAACGTTTTATATCTAGTGCAAATTCCTCTGCACAACAAACTGGGATTTTAATTAGATTATTTTTTGAATTATTATTTTTTTTTAACTCTAGATTTTCAACTTGTTTTTTTAATTTAGCAAAACTCGTAAGTTTTAAATCGAAACTAATTACTAGTTTATTATAACTAGGTGTAATATTTGTAATACCTAAAAAATTACTATCTCTTAAATTATTAAAATAATTTATAACATTTCTGTTAATTTCTTTATTTACCTCAGTACCAAAGTCACAGTACAATGCTGCGTCACCAAGATTTGATATATTTTTAATCATGTCATGTTATACTTTAAGCTTTAAAGTATGGAAATTAATTTAAATTGTGATTTAGGTGAAAAATCAAAGCATCATTCAAATGAGAATGATCCTGATTTACTCAAAATAGTAAATTCTGCAAATGTGGCTTGTGGGTACCACGCTGGAGATGAGGAAACTATGAGAGAAGTTGTAGAAATTTCAAAGCAAAATAATGTAAGTATTGGTGCACATCCATCTTTCAATGATCCAGAAAACTTTGGAAGAAAACGGATTAATCTTGGTGCTGATGAAATTTCTAAGCTTTTAATAGATCAATATGAAATTTTGCAAAATATTGCCATTAAATTAGATGAAAAGGTTTCTCATATTAAACCACATGGAGCCTTAAATAATATGGCTTGTGAGGACCTTGAACTAGCAACAATTTTGGCAAAAACTATTTATAGTATTGATAAAGATATAATTTATTTAGTACCGACAGGTTCAAAAATGGAAATTGCAGCCAAAAAATTAAATATGAAAATTGCATGTGAAATTTTCGCAGATAGAAATTATGAAGACGATGGAACACTTGTGTCAAGAGGTAAGGACCATGCCCTAATAATTGATCCTGAGCGAGCTAAAGAACATGTATTCAGTATGGTAAAAAACCAAACCCTTAATTGTCACAGTGGAAAACAAATACCTTGTGAAATCGATTCAATTTGCATACATGGAGATAATGCAAGTTCTCTTTCTACTGCAAAACAAGTAAGAGAAAACTTGATAAAAAATAATTTAGAATTAAAACCTCTAAATAAAATGAAAAAATTTATATAATTATGATTAAAAAAATATTTACTCTTTTCATATTCTTTTTTTTAACTGTTGAAACTTTTGCTGCTGGAACAAGTTCATCAGATAAAAAACCGAGCTATAAAAATGCTGTAAAAATAATTGAAGCAGCTAAGAAATATGAGTCCAAAAATAAAATGGATAAAGCATTAAAAAGATACGAAAAAGCTCAAAAAATTTTATTAAAACTCGACAAAGAAAAGCCCTTACAAGCTGACACACTAAACTACCTGGGTTTTACAACTAGAAAACTTGGGGACTTTGAAGCAGGAGAGAAATATTACTTACTAGGACTACAAGTTGAACCAAATCATGTTGGGATAAATGAATACTTAGGTGAATTATATGTCGTTACAAACAGAATAGATTTGGCAAAAGAAAGACTAGAAGTTTTAAAAGGTTGTAATTGTGAAGAGTATCAAGAATTAAAAGAAATTATAGACGGATCAAAAAAATCAAAATATTAGTTTATATTTTGAATCATTTGCTCAGGCATCCATAAGGCTATTTGAGGAAACAAAACAATTAAGATTACCGCAAATATCATCAACAAGAATAATGGAAATGCACTCTTGGCGATGTAGCCCATATCTTTGTTAGCCATACCTTGCAAAACAAATAAATTAAATCCAACTGGAGGGGTAATTTGAGCCATTTCAACAACTATAACTAAAAATATACCAAACCAAATCATATCAAAACCAGCCTGCCTTATCATAGGTTCGATAATAGCCATTGTAAGTACAACTGCTGATATTCCATCAAGAAACATCCCTAAAATTATATAAAAAATCATTAATACAAAAATTAAAACATATGGTGATAATTCCATATTTTGTATCCAAATTGCTAGATTTCTAGGAAGACCAGTAAATCCCATGGCGAGTGATAAAAATGTTGCTCCAGCTAGTATGAATGCAATCATGCACGAGGTTTTTGTTGCACCAAGTAAAGATTCTTTAAAAGTTTTTAAGTTCAAACTTTTTTGAAAATAAGAAAGTATTAAAGCTCCCACAACACCCAGAGATGCCGCTTCAGTTGCTGTTGCAATTCCAGTATAAATAGAGCCAATTACACCAAGGATTAATAAAATTACAGGTATTAACTGTTTTGATTTACTTAATTTATTTAAAAATGAGTAATTTTCTTCAGTTAACGGCATTTTATTTTTATTTAACAAAGACCAAATGATTACATAGCCCATAAAAATCAGAGCAATCATTATTCCAGGAATTATTCCAGCTATAAATAGTTTAGCAATAGACTCTTGAACAGTTACTCCATAAATAATTAGAATAATTGAAGGAGGGATTAGTAATCCTAAAGTTCCAGAGCCCGCAAGACTTCCAAGTAAAATTTTTTCAGGATATTTTCTTTTTCTTAACTCTGGAATTGACATTTTTCCAACCGTGGCGACTGTTGCAGCTGAGGATCCAGATATAGCTGCAAACAATGCACATCCAACAACATTGACATGTATTAAACCTCCAGGAAGTTTCTGTAACCAGGGAGCCAGTCCCTCAAATAAATTTTCAGATAATTTAGTTCTAAATAAAATTTCTCCCATCCATACAAAAAGAGGCAAAGCAGTCAGAGTCCATGATGATGATGCACCCCAAATTGTTGTGGCCATCGCATCTCCAACTGGTCGAGAAGTAAATAAAATCATTCCAATGGAAGAAACACCAATCATGCTTATTGCTACCCATATTCCAGAGCTTAAAAAAAGTAGTAAAACTGTAATAAAAAAAATAGCTAATAAAATTTCAATCATTATTATAAATTTTTAAGATTAGTAGATGAAAGGCACATATAAAAAAAAGTGTTGCTCCAATAGCAACGCTACATTGAGGTATCCATATTAAAATTTCATCAGCACCTTCGCTTCTTTCCTCAAACTCATATGAGATTTTTAACATTTTGATAAAATAATATGACATATATCCTGCAAATATTGTTGTGACGACTAAGCTCCAAACTTCTAAAAATTTTTTTTTAAAACCTGTAGACTTTTCTAAAAATAATGTGATTCTTATATGACCTCCATTTACGAATGTATATGAAAGAGCAAAAAAAGATGAGGCAGCCATACAATACCCTGAGTATTCAGCTAACCCCCTTATATAAAAACCGAAAATTCTAGATGCAATTCCGGTTAATATAAAAACTGCAATAAGAATTAAAAAAACTGCAGCTATATATCCTGAATAATTATAAATACTATTTAATGATTTATTTAATTTCTGTAACATAAAAAAGGCTGTTTTTAAACAGCCTTTTTTATTATATTTTTTTTATTTGTATGCGGCAAGTACGCTAGCACCTGTTTTGCCGGCTTTTTTCTTCCATTCTTTTGCCATTTTTTTTCCAACTTTTTGGAAATGTTTTTCTAAATCAGCATTTACTTTGCCTACTACCATTCCTGCGGCAGCTAGAGCTTTTTTATCTTCAATATTTCCAACTCTAGAAAGCATCCAGCCTTTTTCTTCTGCAGCAGCGGCTTCTCTTTTAATTAATTGTTGAGTATCTGCATCTAACTTATTCCAAGATCCTCTATGCGCAACAACCATATTTTTTGGGAACCAAGCAGCGATGTCATAGAAATATTTAACACCGTTCTCCCATATTTTGCTATTTTTGCCAGTTGTTGGAGATGTAATCATACTTTCGACTGCCCCTGTTGAAAATGCTTGACTGATTTCAGCCGCCTCAATTTTAGTTGGAGCCATACCTGTAAGCTCTGCAATTCTAATTGTTGCAGAATTATAAGCTCTAAATTTTAAACCTTCTAGATCTGAAACACTATTGATTTCATTTTTGCTATATAGTCCTTGTGCAGGCCATGGCACAGCATATAAAAATACTAATCCTTTTTGGTTTAAACTTTCAATGATTGCTGGCTTTGAAGCTTGATAAAGTTTCATAGCATCGTCATATGAAGTTGCTAAAAAAGGTTGTGAGTCAATTTCAAGAATAGGGTCAACTTTTCCCAATGCTGACATAAATCTTTCACCCATCTGTGCTTGGCCAGTTCTTACCGCTCTAAAGATTTCTCCACCTTTAAATAACGATCCACCAGGATGTGTAACTATTGTAAGTTTTCCTCCACTTTTCTCTGAAACATTTTTAGCAAATTCTGCTGCATTTGCTGAGTGAAAGTTGCTCGCACCATAAGCTAAAGCCATATCCCACTTTTCAGAAGCATTTACATTTGCTATTAACAAGACAGAAAATAAAATAGAAAACAAAGTTTTTAAAATTTTCATTAATCCTCCTTAATTTTTAAAAAATACATCTCATTATGTATTATTTATTAAATCAATAAAAATTTTCCCATGATTTATTGAAAAATTTGAAATTGTTACTATTATATTGTTATCTTGATAGAAGAAGCCCTTATTTTACTGCAAATTATCTTTATAGATATTATATTGGCAGCTGATAACGCCATAATAATTGGTCTAATTGCGTCTAATTTTGTCCCAAAGAATAGAAAAAAAATCATATTTTGGGGAGTGGTTGGAGCTTTAATTTTTAAAGTTTTATTTGCAGTATTTGCGACCTATTTATTCAAATTTTACTTTATAAAAATTCTTGGAGGTTTGCTTCTAATTTGGATAGTAAATGATCTTAGAAAAGATCTTTTACAAGCTCAGAGACAAATTAAATCACCAACAAAAAAATCCTTAGAACCTTCATTTGCAAAGGGTATGTATAAAGTGCTTTTCGCAGATATAACAATTAGTTTTGATAATGTTATAGGTGTTGTTGGTGCTTCTAAGGGTAACTTTGGGTTTATGATTTTTGGTTTAATTTTATCTGTAGTCCTCACAGGTGCTATGGCCACTTATTTAGCTAATTATATTCAGAAACATTTATGGGTCGTCTATATTGGAATAGTAGTTATTCTTATACTTGCAATACAGCTTATTATTGGTGGACTTGTTGACTTAGAAATTCTGAAAATTAATGAGGAATTTAAAAAGTATTTTTAGTAAGAATGCTTTAATGATGGATATGAGCCTCTTTTCACGTCTGACCCAAATTTTTTAACTGCATTTCGAATATTAATTTTAAAATTAGCATATTTCTTAACAAATTTTATTTTACTATTAGTCAAACCTAATAAATCGTCTAAAACTAAAATCTGACCATCACAAAACTTTGATGATCCAATTCCTATTGTTGGAATTTCAATCGTCTCAGTAATTTTTTTTGAAAGTTTTTTCTCAATACATTCTAGTACAATAGCAAAAACACCTGCCTCTTCTAAGATTTTTGAGTCTTTTAATAAATTTTTTTTTTCTTTTTCAGTCTTACCTTTATATCTAAATCTACCTCTTTGAGATTGTGGAGTTATACCTATGTGACCCATTACTGGAATTTTATTATTTACTAAATGTTTAATTATATCTTTTATCTTACTACCTCCTTCTAATTTGATACCATCACATTTTGTTTCTTTAATTATTTTTTTACAATTTTTTAGCGCCTGCAATTTATTTTTATAAGTATTAAATGGCATATCTACAATCATTAAACTTTTTTTTACTCCTTTTCTTACACTTTTAGAATGTTCAATCATCATAGATAGATTTACTTTTCTTGTTGTATCAAAATTATATAGAACAGAACCTAAGGAGTCTCCAACGAGTACAAGGTCTGTGTATTTATCAACTTCTTCAGCAATATTTTTCGAGTAGGCTGTTAAGCAGACTATTTTTGACTTATTTTTTTTTTTTAATATAAGCCTACTTATTTTCGAAGGCATAAATATTTATTACCAAGTGCCTGTATTTTCCATGGATTTCCATGGCTCTATTGGTTCCAAGTAGCCATCTTGAAGTATTTCAACAGAAATTTTATCTGGAGATCTAACAAATGCCATATGACCGTCCCTTGGTGGTCTGTTAATTGTATAACCCATTTCTCTTAGTCTTTGACAAGTCTCATATATATTTTCAACTCTGTACGCCAAATGTCCAAAGTTTCTTGAACCATCGCCCAAACTATCTCCGTCCCAATTGTATGTTAATTCTATTTCAGCTTTCTCATCATCTGGAGCAGCAAGAAATACTAAAGTATACCTGCCCTTTTCACTATCTTTTCTTCTTGTTTCTTTAAGACCTAACCCTTCACAGAAAAATCTTAATGACTCGTCTATGTTTGAGACTCTAATCATTGTGTGTAAATATTTCATATAGGTTACTTATATAGTCTTATTATTCCAATTCAATAGTACTCGGTGGCTTAGAAGTAATATCATAAACTACTCTATTAATACCTCTTATATTATTTACAATTTGATTAGATACTGTTTGCATAAAAGATTTATTAAATTGAAAGAAATCAGCTGTCATTCCATCTTCTGATGTAATTGCCCTTAAAAGACAAAGAAACTCATAAGTTCTATTATCTCCCATTACACCGACTGTTTTTACAGGAAGTAATGCAGCATAAGCCTGCCAAATCTTGTTATATAGGTTATTTTCTTTTAAAGAATTGATAAAATAATTATCAGCCTCTTTTAGAATGTTGATTTTTTCTTTAGTTATTATGCCAGGCATTCTTATTGCAAGGCCTGGTCCTGGAAATGGATGTCTAGAAATTATTTCATTACTCAATCCTAGTTCTGATCCTAACTTTCTAACCTCATCTTTAAAAAGGTATTTAAGTGGTTCTACTAATTGAAGTTTCATTTTTTTTGGCAAACCGCCTACATTATGATGTGATTTAATTTTTGAAGTTTGACTTCCAGTCACAGATTTACTTTCAATTAAATCGGGATACAAAGTTCCTTGAGCCAAAAATTTTACATTTTTAATTTTATTTGCATATTTTTCAAATATTTTAATAAAAAGATTTCCTATTATTTTTCTTTTTTTTTCTGGATCAGATATATTTTTTAATTTTGATAAAAATAAATTTTCAGCATTCACATAAATTAGATTAATTTTAAATTTCTTTTTGAATGTATTTACAACTTGCTTTTCTTCATTTTTTCTAAGTAGACCAGTATTAACAAAGATGCATGTTAATTTTTTTCCTATTGCATTTGATAATAATTTAGCGACTACACTACTATCTACACCACCAGATAATGCACAAATAACCTTAGAATTTCCTACACTATTTCTTACTTCATTTATTAACTTTGTTTTCTGATCTTTTGCTGACCAATTTTTATTTAATTTACAAATAGAAAATAAAAAATTTTTTAGTATTAATTTTCCTTTAATTGTATGACTTACCTCTGGGTGAAATTGAATACCAAACATTTTTTTTTCTAAATTTTCAATAATGCACATCTTAGAATTGTTACTTTGTGCAATTATTTTGAAGTTTTTTGGTAATTTTGTTACTTGATCAGCATGACTCATCCAAACATTATTTTTTCCTTTAGAAAAAAAATTTTTTGTTAACTTACTTTTTTTAATTTCTTTTACCTCTGCTAGTCCAAATTCTCTATATTTTGAATTTCTTACACTTCCACCCATTATTTTTGAAATTATTTGATGTCCAAAACAAATACCTAGTACAGGAGTCCCTAATTTAAGAAGTTTACTATTAAACTTTACTTTTTTACTTTCATAAACATTCAATGGGCCGCCAGATAAAACAATACCTTTGATATTTTTTTCAAAATTTTGGAACTTTTCTATTTTTTTGTGACTTATAATTTCGCAATAAACTCCCAGTTCCCTAATTTTTCTTGCGATTAATTGTGTAAATTGAGAACCAAAGTCTACAATAAGTATCTTATTGAGAGTGTCCTCAAGACGCATCTTTTATCTCAAAATCCTTTAATCTACTTTCTATTGAAGCAATTTTTTCACACATATCTACACAAATTTTTTTAAAATCTTCACTTAATTCATCTGCTTTTGAAAAGTTTGATCTTTCTAACTCCATATCAATTAAAAGGTACATTGCTTCTTCGTTCTTAGGATCTAAAAGTAAAGTAGTTCTTATATTTTTTTCTTCTTGTCTTTTATCATCTTCAATTTTAAAAATTTTAGCTAAATAAAGGTAAGATACCGAGTCTTTTGGGTTATAAACTATGTTTCTATGAAATAAAAATTTTGAATCTTCATATTTTTCTTTATCGAATAAATCTTTAGCTTGATTAAAAAAATTATTTTCATTTGTCTTAGCAACAGTACTAACTAAAAGAAATGTTAAAATTAAAATTAAGTATCTCATAATTATTTTTTTATAACATCTATATTATGTACCATACTTTCATAAAATCCTGCTTTAGTAATTTTTACAAATTTCGGTTTTTTTCTTAAATCAATTACTTTCTTGGCACCCATGTAGCCCATTGAAGATTTTAAACCTCCAACTAAGTTGTAGATTATGTTATCAACTTTACCTTTGTATTTAATATATCCCTCTACACCTTCCGCTACGTATTTTGATGTATCCTTTTGTTTCGTTTGAAAATATCTGTCTGCTGAACCTTTATTCATAGCACCAATTGATCCCATACCCCTGAAATATTTATATAATTTTCCATTTTTTTTTATTTTTTTTCCAGGCGCTTCATCTGTACCTGCAAATAGTGAACCTATCATTACTGCATCTGCGCCAGCTGCTAATGCTTTAGCAATATCACCAGAAAATTTTATTCCACCATCAGCAATTAACCTTGTTTTACTTTTCCCAATTCCCTTTTTAACATTTAATATCGCACTTAGTTGTGGAACACCTATTCCAGCTACAAGTCTTGTTGTACAAATAGATCCTGGACCAATTCCTACTTTTATAATATCAACACCTAGTCCTACCAAAAATTTTGCAGCTTCTGCTGTGGCTATATTTCCGGCACAAATTGCTGTTTTCTTAGGACGTATTTTTTTTATTTTTTTAATTATATCTCCTACTTTTTTGGTATGTCCGTGCGCTGTATCAATTACTATTAAGTCTAAGTTTTCTTTTAATATTTTTTGAGCTCTTTTTAATTCTTTATCACTCGCGCCAACTGCAGCACCTACTAGTAATTTTTTTGATTTTACTTTTCTAATTTCTCTAATCTGTTCTTCAATATTTAAGTTTCTGTGAATTATTCCTAATCCCCCTGATCTTGCCATAGCAATCCCCATTGAAGATTCTGTAACAGTATCCATTGCAGATGACAAAAGTGGTATTTTCATCTTTAGACTTTCTGTTAAATTTATAGAGGTGCTTACTTCACTAGGTAGAATTGCTGAGTAATTTGGCGCTAAAGTAACATCATCAAATGTCAAAGCTTCTTTAATAGTTTCCATGTCCTTATATAAATGATTCTTGAAAAAATAAAAGGATAACTATTTCAAATTTCTACAAATTATAAAATTTTCTTTAGAGTCTTTTCTGCTTGAAGGAGGCTTGAAAATATCAACATCTTTAAAAGATTTTTTACCTAATGCGACAATCTCGTTAAAAGATGATCCCATAAAAAGTTTAGAAATAAAATTTCCTTTTTTATTAAGTAATTCAATGGCAAAATTCATTGCTTCAATACATAATTCTCCTGTAACTAATGAGTCTACACTTTTATTACCTGTGGTGTTAACTGCCATATCAGAGACTATAAGATCAACTTTCTTACCAAAATAATTTTTGATATTTTTTTTTTGTTGCTCCTCAGTAAAATCCCCTTTTATATGTATTAAATTCTTTATTGGTTCAATATCCTTTAAATCAATTGAAATTATTTTAGAGTTACTGAAATTTCTTGATATATACTGAGACCAACTACCCGGGGCTGCGCCAAGATCTATAACTGAGATATTATTTTTGATTATTTTAAATTTATTGTTTATTTCTTGCAATTTGTATACAGCTCTTGACCTATAACCCTCTAATTTTGATTTTTTGACGTAAATATCTCTCTTTTGCTTAATGATCCAATTTTTTGAAAATTTATTCTTTTTCAACTAATTCCCAAATCTTAAAGATTTTTCAATTATATCTCCATCCAATGTTTTAACTTTGGATATATAATTTTTATTATTTCTTATATTGTCATTATTTTTTCCTGCTAAATGAATAATTCCTATTTCATGGTTTGGTAAATAAGGTTCAACAAAAGTATTTTGTTTTTTGTCAAATTTAATCGCTTCGATTAAAGTCCAGTTGCAATAAGCAGGTAAAATTTCTACGTCTAAATTATCTGAATATATTGTAATATTCATTGCAATTTGTTCTGAACCCCAAATTTTTCCTGAGGATAAAGCTTTTTTTAAATTTTTTTGCCAGATTTCCCAATGAGGAGCACTTTCTTCTAAGCAAAATAATCCAATATTCAAATGGGGTTTAAGGGCAACTTCTCTTGAAACTTTCTCTGAGAAACCTGATGATTTAGCGTGTTTATAATTTTGTGATTTTATTCTCGCAAAACTTCCCCATACCCAATCTGCTCTTAAAACTCTTCCGTAAGATCTATCTGCTGATGTTGCTATTGCTAATTTTTTATTCTCACAGCCCTGAAAGTAAAGATCGATTGCGTACCAAGAGTTTACCCACGCATCAGCATCTATCCATAAATATTTTTTATATCCTGGAAAATAATTTGGTAAGAATGCTCTAGATACCTGACTTTTCAACCACTCTCTTCCTTTTATCTTAAAACTTGGAACTTCTATATCCCACTCAGCCTTTTTGATTTGAAATACTTTTTTTTCTAATATTTTAATTTGTTCACCAGTTAATCCTGCATCCATAATGCAAATATCTACTGTTTTGCTCTGTTCGAATCTATTAATTGAATCAATTAATTCGTTAAGAAGATTGAAATAATTTGAATCTGCTAATGAGATTATTGTATTTTCCCTCATTTATTATAACACATCTTCATGATGATCAGTGTCATTTGCGATGGCTTTAGCATTTTTTTTAATCATAAGATAATGCATTGAACTTATTGGAACCATTAACAAATAAATTACACCTGAAATAATAATAGCATTAAATGTATAAACAAGAATTAAGCCAAAATATAAGATTATTCCAAATAGCAAAAATATTGATGTACTTCTTGGGACAACTATTCTTTTAAAAGAATAGGTTGGTATTTTGCTTATTAATAATATTGAAACAATTATAAACATAACAGGTACTATAATTTGGTAATTTAAGTTTAAAAACTGAAATTCACTAATACTTAATATTAAAGGCATTAAAACTAGAACTCCACCTGCGGGAGAAGGAATACCTTCAAAAAAATTATCTTTCCAAGAACTCTCTTCGTTTGATGAAACATTAAACCTTGCAAGTCTAAGAGCAACACAAACAATATAAATTAACGCAATTAACCAACCTGCTCTTCCTGTTTCAGATAACGCCCAAAAATACATTATAAAAGCTGGGGCAACACCAAAACTTATAACATCAGTAAGAGAGTCTAGCTCTTTTCCAACTTTAGAAGTTCCTTTAATTAACCTTGCAATTCTACCGTCTAATCCATCAATAATTGCTGCAATTATAACTGCAATAATTGATAGTTCAAATTTACCATCAAATGCAAACTTAATTGAAGTCAATCCAATACATACTCCAACAAGTGTCAAAATATTTGGTAAAATAACTCTTGTTTTTTTACTCGAAACTAATTTAATATTTTTATTTTGAGGCTCCATTAACTTATTTTTTTGCAATTAAAGTTTCGCCAGCTATAGTTTTTTGTTCAACTTTTACTAAAGGAGTATAATTTTCAAAATACATATCAGCTCTACTTCCAAATCTGATCATTCCTATTCTTGAACCTTGTTCTACAAGCTCATCTTTAGAAACCTCTGTTACAATCCGTCTTGCAACAAGTCCTGCTATTTGAACAACAATTATATCTTCTCCATCAGAATTTTTTATTTTATAATAATTTCTCTCATTATCTTCACTTGCCTTATCTAAAGATGCATTAAAAAACTTTCCTGGTTTATAAAGTATCTCAGATATTGCTCCGGAACATGGAGATCTGTTTACATGGCAATCAAATACATCCATAAAAATACTTATTTTTTTCATTTGTTTATTTTCTAAACCTAATTCTTTTGGACCGTTAGTATCCATTACTTGTAATACAACTCCATCAGCTGGACTTGTAAGATAATTGTCGTCGCCAATAGAAATTCTTTCAGGATCCCTAAAAAAATAATAGCACCAAATGGTTAATACCAACCCAATAAACCCAAGAAATCCATTTATGAAATAAAGAATTATAGTTGCGATTGCAAAAATAATAATAAATTTGTAACCTTCATTGTGTATTTTTGGAAATATTTTACTCATGACAAACCTATAATTGATAATTTTGGATTAATATGTATACAAAAAGAATAAATTCAACTATTAAGATATATCGAAAAAATGAGTAAAATTAAGGTTAAAAACCCCATTGTAGAGTTAGATGGCGATGAAATGACCAGAGTTATATGGGACTTCATAAAAAATAAGCTCGTTTTAACTTACCTTGATCTCAAAATTGAGTACTACGATTTGGGAATGGAAAGTAGAGACAAAACAGAAGATAAAATTACAATTGAATGTGCTAATGCAATTAAAAGAAATGGTGTAGGGATTAAATGTGCAACAATCACACCCGATGAAGCTAGAGTAAGGGAATTTAATCTTAAAAAAATGTGGAGATCTCCAAATGGTACAATAAGGAATATTATTGGAGGAACTGTTTTTAGAGAACCAATAATTTGTAAAAATATTCCAAAACTAGTGCCCTCATGGACAGATCCATTGATCATAGGTAGACATGCTTTTGGTGATCAATACAGAGCAACAGACTTTACAGTACCCGGTAAAGGTAAGTTAGAAATCAAATGGACTGCTGAAGATGGTTCTGATGAGAGAAAGTATGAAGTCTTCAATTTCCCAGGTCCTGGTATTGCATTATCAATGTATAATTTGGACAAATCAATAGAGGACTTTGCAAGATCTTGCTTTAACTATGGATTAATTAAAAAATGGCCAGTTTACCTTTCTACTAAAAATACAATTTTAAAAAGATACGACGGAAGATTTAAAGATATTTTTGAAGAAGTTTTTGAAAAGGAATTTAAGGATAGATTTGATCAAAATAAAATTACCTACGAACATAGATTGATAGATGACATGGTAGCATGCGCAATGAAATGGCATGGTAAATATATTTGGGCGTGCAAAAACTATGATGGTGACGTACAATCAGATACAGTTGCTCAAGGATATGGATCTTTAGGTTTAATGACAAGTGTCTTGCTTGCTCCAGATGGCAAAACAATGGAAGCTGAAGCTGCACATGGAACAGTAACAAGACATTTTAGAATGCATCAACAAGGTAAAGAAACCTCAACAAATCCTATTGCATCTATTTTTGCATGGACAAGAGGTTTGGCTCATAGAGGAAAATTAGATGGAAATGAGGAATTAATAAAGTTTGCAGAAACACTAGAAAAAGTATGTGTTGATTGTGTTGAAGAAGGCTCAATGACTAAGGACTTAGCTATTTTGATAGGACCTTCAACAAAGTATTTAACAACTAATCAATTTTTAGATACTTTAGATGGTAAGTTGAGACAAAAACTAAATTAAAGTTTTAATTTTTTCAAAAGCCTCATCAATTTTATCTTTAAATTGGCCTCCTGCTTGTGCAAAATCTTTTCTACCACCACCACCTTTTCCACCAATAATTTCAGATCCTGTTTTAGCAAATGTGACTGCATCATATTTATCTGTAAGCTCATCTGTTATCCCAACTGCAAGACCAACTTTGTCTTCTAGACTAGCAAAAACTATTACAATTCCTGTTTTTAACTCTTTTTTTCCGGCATCAACCAATTTTCTTAGCTCTTTAGGTGGAAGATCATCAACTTTTTGAAATCTTACACTTATATTATTAATTTTAACATCTTGAATTATATTTTTTAAATTATTTTCTAAAATTGAACTAAATTTTAATTGCTCTAGTTGTTTTGATAATTCTTTAATTAAAATCTTATTATCTTCATTTTCTATATTTGGTTTGCCACCTAATTTAATTATCTGTTTTGATAAGTCATTAATCATTTCTTCATCTTTTTGTGCGGATAAGTCAGATAATTTTTCTTTATTTTGTAAGAAACTATTTAATTGATTTTCTCTAAGTGCTTCTACTCTTCTCACACCTGCTGCAATTGATGATTGGCTAATAATTTTGAATTTTCCAATGTCACCAGTGTTTCGTACATGTGTACCTCCACACAATTCAGTGGAAAAATACCTTTCTTTCTCATCTCCCATAGATAATACTCTAACCTCTTCTCCATATTTTTCTCCAAAGAGTGCCAGGGCTCCATTATCTACTGCTTCTTTAGGAGTCATGATCCTTGTTTTAACTTCTGATTTTTTTTGTACCATTGAATTAACGTGATTTTCTATTTTTTCTATTTCCTGGTCTGAAATTGGTTTCATATGGCTAAAATCAAATCTTAATCTATCTGGTGCTACTAATGATCCTTTTTGTGTAACATGAGTACCTAATACTCTTCTTAAAGACTCATGCAAAAGGTGTGTTGCTGAGTGATAAGCTCTTATATTATTACGTCTATCAATATCAATTTTCATCTCAACATTGTCTTTGATTTTTATACTTCCTGATTTAACTTTGCCGTAATGTACAAATAGATCACCTAATTTTTTTTGGACATCTGTGATCTCGAACTTAAAGTCTCCAGATATTATTTCACCAGTATCTCCTACCTGTCCTCCAGACTCTCCATAAAAAGGAGTTTGATTTAAAATAACAATTCCTTCATCGTTTTTATTCAATTCATTTACCTCTTTGTTGTCTTTTAGTAATGATAAAATAATACCTTCTGCTTGATCAGTCTCATATCCTAGGAATTCTGAAGGACCTAATCTATCTTTTATCGAAAACCAAATATCATCTACCGCACTGTCACCTGAACCTTTCCAATTTTTCTTAGCAAGTTCTTTACTTTCTTTCATTAAACTTTGAAATTTATGGTTGTCTATTGTTAACGATTTATTTTTTAAGATGTCTTGTGTCAGGTCTAATGGAAAACCATAAGTATCATAGAGTTTAAAAGCTACTTCTCCAGGTAATATCTTGTCTATTTTAGTCATTTCCTCATTTAATATTTTAATACCTCTGTCTAAAAGAATTAAAAATTTTTCTTCCTCCATTCTTAATGTTTCTTTAATTAAAGACTCAGCTCTTTCTATTTCTGAGTAATTACCTTTCATCTCATCTTTTAAAGTTTTAAAAATATTATAAAAAATTGGCTCTTTAGAACCAAGCAAGTGGGAATGCCTCATTCCTCTTCTCATAATTCTTCTTAGTACATAACCTCTTCCTTCATTTGATGGCAAAACTCCCTCAGCAATTAAAAATGAACTTGCTCGTAAGTGATCTGCTATTACTCTAAAACTTGCTAAATTATCGTTATTTGGTTCGACTTTTAAAATTTCTGCAGCAGAGTTTATTATTTTTTTAAAATGATCTGTTTCGTAGTTGTCGTGAGTTCCTTGAAGCAATGCAGCAATTCTCTCTAAACCCATTCCAGTATCAACTGATGGTTTTGGTAGATTAATACGCTTATCCTTTGAAATTTGCTCATACTGCATAAAGACTAAATTCCAAATTTCTATAAATCTATCACCATCCTCATTTTTTGTTCCTGGCAATCCACCTTCTAAGTGGTCTCCATGATCATAAAATATTTCTGAACAAGGTCCACAAGGTCCAGTTTCACCCATAGACCAAAAATTATCAGATGTTGCTATCCTTATGATTTTATCTTCACTTAACCCAGCAATTTTTTTCCAGTAATTAAAGGCTTCGTCATCGTCGTGGTAGACTGTTACATAAAGCCTATTCTTATCTAAACCAAATTCTTTTGTTATTAAATTCCACGCAAGTTCAATAGCTCTTTCTTTAAAATAATCACCAAAAGAAAAGTTTCCCAACATTTCAAAAAACGTATGGTGTCTTGGAGTATAGCCAACATTTTCAAGATCGTTATGCTTGCCTCCTGCTCTTACACATTTTTGAGATGTTGTAGCTCTTTGATAGTCTCTCTTTTCCAGTCCAGTAAACACATTTTTAAATTGGACCATTCCAGAATTGGCAAACATCAATGTTGGGTCATTATTTGGGACTAAATTGCTAGACTCAACTATTTTATGATCATTTTTTTCAAAATAATCTAAGAATGCTGACCTGATTTCATTTAATGTTTTAGCCATATTTAACCAAAATACAGCATTTTTATATGATGTCTACACTTCTGAAGGGAAAAAAGGCGCCCAATAGAGCGCCTTTTTTTAATAACTAAAAGTTATCTGCTAATTCTTTTTAGTAGGAACTTCCTCCTCTTTCTTCTGCGCTTCAAGCTTTTCTTCACTTAAAGGATTGCCTTCAATCTTCTTTGAAATAACACCAGCTTTTTCTCTAATAGCCATTTCAATTTCAGCAGCAGCTTTTGGATTTTGTTCAAGGTAAAGTTTAGCATTCTCTCTACCTTGACCAATTTTTTCACCTTTATAAGCGTACCAAGCTCCAGATTTTTCAACAATCTCAGCTTTGGCACCAAGGTCGATTAGTTCCCCTACTTTACTAATTCCTTTTCCATACATTAAGTCGAACTCAACTACCTTAAATGGTGGTGCAACTTTGTTTTTAACAACTTTTACTCTTGTTGTATTTCCAACAATTTGCTCTTTATCTTTTATTGCTCCAATTCTTCTAATATCCATTCTTACTGAAGAATAAAATTTTAAAGAATTACCTCCAGAAGTTGTTTCTGGACTTCCAAACATTACACCAATTTTCATTCTAATTTGGTTAATAAATATAACCATTGTATTAGTTCTTGATATTGATCCTGTTAATTTTCTAAGAGCTTGAGACATTAGTCTTGCTTGAAGACCAACATGGTGATCTCCCATATCTCCTTCAATTTCTGCTCTTGGAGTTAATGCTGCAACAGAGTCGACTACTAAAACTGACATTGAGCCAGATTTGATTAAAGTATCAGTTATTTCTAATGCTTGTTCACCAGTATCTGGTTGTGAAATAAGCAACTCCTCTGTGTTAACTCCTAATTTTTTTGCATAGACTGGATCCAATGCATGTTCTGCATCTACAAATCCACAAATTCCACCTGCTTTTTGCGCTTCAGCAACAACTTGTAATGCTAATGTAGTTTTACCAGATGACTCTGGTCCATAAATTTCAACAATTCTGCCTTTTGGTAATCCACCTATTCCAAGTGCCAAGTCTAAACTCAAAGATCCAGTAGAAATGGACTCAATATCCATTGCTTTTTGTTCTCCAAGCTTCATCACAGAGCCTTTTCCAAAGCTGTCTGTTATCTGGCTGATTGCTGCATCTAGTGCTTTATTTTTTTCTTTATCTTCCAATTCTTTATCTTTTGTGGATTTCACCACTTTTAAGTTATTTTTAGTCATTTTTTGCCTCGTTTTTTTCATTTATTAACATTCGAATCATGAAAATAAATGTACACATTTTGTTCTCATTAGCAATATTTTTTTAAAATTAGGGCTAGAAGTCCCTATTTATCTAAGTTTTAAGTACTCGCTATTAAGTAAGCCAACTGACTTTATTAATCTGTATTGAGCTAAAAGATAGTTTCTCTCAGCCTCGGCAAGATTTATTTTAGCATTGATTAGATTTGATCTCGATTGAAGAACATCAAATGTAGATCTATTCAATCCACTCTCATATTCAAAACTAATCCCTTCATTTGCAATTTCAGCAGCCTTAACTTGTGATTGTACGGCTCTTAAAAGACTTTTTGAAGACTCTAAAGTAGACCAAGCTGCGGTAACTCCTTGTGTATTATTTCTAAAAGCATTCTCAAGTAATAATTTTTTCATTCCTTTTACTTGAAGATTTTTATTTATATTAGATTTATTCTTTCCTCCAAATTGAAATGGCCAACTTACTGTTGCTTGTAGTACATCTTTTTCCCTCTCATCATAAGTTGCGCTTAGGTCATCAGTATATGATCTTTCAAGTGAAAGTTTTGCTGTCGGAGATAAATCTGATCTTGCAATTTTTACATCTAATTCCGACTGTCCATATTCTATCTCAGCAATAATAAGATCTGGACTTTTTTGCTCAGATATCTTTTTTGCATCAACTAAACTTGGAGGTAATGGAACCTCAGAATTATAAATTTTTTTTAATTTTTCATTGCTGTTGATTGGTCCAATTATATTTTCATAAGCTAATTTGCTGGTAACGATATAATTTTGTGCTCCAATGTAACCTGCTTGTGCCCCTGATAAAGAAGATTGGGACTGTGCTAAGTCAGTTGCAGTTATTTGAGCTCTAGATAGTCTTGCATTATCTATTTCGAATTGTCTTTGGAGAAGGTTAACATTTTCTTCATTAATACTTAGTTTTTCATAAGCAAGGATTAAACCTGTATAAGCCTCAATTGCTTTCATAAAAACATCTTGTTCTTTTTTAATAAGTTTTGCTTCAGATAAGTTTAGACCTAATTTACTTTTTTCGTATTTTGTGCCACGTTCACTACCATCCAAAAGTGTTTGTTCTAACTTTATAGAAGATGTCATTGGATTTGTATTAGTTATAGAAGCATCAGTACCATTTTGATTAGTAAGTTTATTGGTATCTTCAATACTTTTGGTTCCCGTAAGAGTTAAAGTTGGAAAAAAATCACTTTTAGAAATATTTAAGACTTCCTTTTGAACTTCTAAATTTTTTCTCTCAGCTTTAAGCTCTAAATTGTTCTGATAGGTCTGTCTTAATGCATCACTCAAAGTTGCTGCATTTACTGGTAGTATAAAAACTATTAAGCAAAAAGTGATTAAAGAGATTTTTTTCATTAATTATATTTTATTGATTTAATTTGATGATTTCTATTTAAATTTAATACAATTGATGAATATTTTGGAGCAAATTTAAACATATTTTGTGTGACCCTTTGGTAAGTCTGCATAAATGTTAATACCTCATTTTTGCTCATAACTTTGCTATTTGCTTTGTTTTTTGAGTTTAATTTAAGTAATGCCTCCTGTTTAAGCCTCCAACTTTGTAATAATTTGAAATTACCAGCTTTTAAAAATAACAAACAGTCTAATTTAGAAAATAATTTTTTATATTTTGTTTGTAGTTGACCATTTACATATTTTCTCCATTTTAAATTTTTATCTGCTGTTCTTTCAAGAGAATTAATCGATTTTTTTAAGGTTGTATTTTTTTCTGCTCTAGCTCCTACACACCATCCTTCAAAGATTATAACATCTGGTACCTTCTTAACTAGATACCAAGACTTTCTTTTTAATCTATCATCTATTGCCTTATTAAATTTAGGAAGTCTCTGTTGATTAAATCGCTTTTCCTTTGTTTTTTTAAGAAGATCAAAAATAAAGTTTACATCGTGAGTGCCCGGAACACCTCTGGTCATTAATAAGGGGTGAATTTTTTTAGATAATTTTATTCTATCTTCTCGGGTTTTGTATAAATCATCAATTGATATTTTAAAAACATTTAATTTAAAATATTTAGTTAGAATAATCTTTAAAATAGAACTAATTGTTGTTTTGCCAGTTCCTTGACCTCCTGCTAAGCCAATTAAGTAAGGTTTAGATTTATTTGTTCTATTATTGATCCAGAAACTAATTGGAATTAGAAAAGATTTAATCATCTTTTCTTTATTTTTAAATTTTTCCTTTGTTGTTTCTTGAGATCTTATAAACTTAAAACAGTCTTTACTAACTTTTTTATAACACGCAGTAATTGATTGCATAAAAAATTTATTGTTTTTGATCTAAAGGATGATTTTTGCCATCGTTCACTGGCACATCTTCAATTTCAAATGGCTCCACACCTTCTATACACGCTATATTTACACCATATATTTTAGGATTACTTCTAGGTCTGTTATGAGTATGAATTCCACAGATAGAACAAAAGTAATGTTTAGCGGTATTAGTATAAAACTGATAAAGTGTTAATTTATCTTCTCCTTTTATAAGTTTAAAATCATCGGGTCCAAGTACTCCTATAATATAACCTTTTTTTTTGCATATTGAACAATTGCAACGCATGATTTTTTCAATACCACCCAATGGCATCTTAACCTCTGCTTCTATTGCACCACAATGACAGGATAATTTTTTCATAGTTTAAACTCCAAAAATTTATCTTTTATTATCTTTTAAATAATTTTTATATCTTTCATAACTTTCTTTAGGCCAAGTATTTTTTAAATCATACATTTTTTCAAAACAATTTGCATCATCAGTAAGTTTTAACCATGGATCTTTATCTTTTGTAAATATATGCGCTTCAGGAGGAAAGTTTTCGGAATTATCTAAGGTTTTAGTTCTAACTGTTGATCGACCAACTGCCGTAGCATAATCAGTATAAATATAAGTGCCACATTTGTTACAAAAATAAGCTCTTGAGGTAGCGCCACTACCTGTTTTAAGTTCAGTTGACGAAATATTGCCCTCTATAATTAAAGTATTGTCTAGAACGCTCGTATTAATAACATAAGAAGACCCAGTTATAATTTTACAATCTTTGCAATGACAAGCTTGGGTGAATAAAGGCTTCTCTGTAATTCTATATTTAACCTGACCACAAATACATCTTCCTGTTAAGCTTTCGTTTTTTTCCATTTATTATTTTAAACTATTTATGGTTAAAGTTACCCACATGTATACAACATGTGGTTTCGATGTTCACGTTTTGATTCACTTTTGATTCAGTTACAGACTCAAAATACAACCTGATTGACACTATTGAATAACTTAGATATTAATTAGAACAAAATAAGAACATTTATGAAACTAACTATACCTTACTATTTACATAAAGCTGGCGCGGGTTTTCCTTCCCCTGCCACAGACTATATTGAGGAAGATATTGATTTAAATGTTCATTTAATCAAAAACGTTCCAGCAACTTTCATCATAAGAGTTCAGGGGAAATCAATGGTGGATGTGGGAATTAATGATGGCGATCTATTAGTTGTTGATAAAAGTTTAACACCAAAAAACTTCTCGACAGTTATTGCAAATGTTCATGATGAACTAGTTGTTAAAAGTTTAGTTCAAGAAAGAGATAAAAAATTTTTAACATCAGGTTCTAAAGAATTTACAGATCGAATTTTAATTAATGAAGATGAAGATATATTTATTTGGGGAGTTGTAACTTATGTCATCCATTCAGTATACTAAAAAAATAGCACTTATTGATTGTAACTCTTTTTACGTTTCTTGTGAAAGATTATTCAATCCTAAAATAAGAAAAAAACCTGTTGTAGTTTTATCTAATAATGACGGTTGTATAATTTCAAGATCAACTGAAGCAAAAGCTTTAGGTATTAAAATGGGAGAGCCTTACTTCAAGGCAAAAGATATTATTATTAAAAATAAAGTTGAAGTTTTTTCATCTAATTATTCTTTATATGGAGATTTATCTAGAAGAGTAATGAGAACACTAAAAAGGTTCAACTCTGCTATTGAAGTTTATTCTATTGATGAAGCATTTTTAGATTTATCAAATTTTCCAGACAATGAAGTTGAAAAAGTTGGAAGAGAAATTAGAGAAACAGTTTTAAAGTGGACAGGTATTCCAACTAGTATTGGTATTGCCAAAACAAAAACTTTAAGCAAGGTTGCAAATCATATTGCAAAGAAAAAAAAATCAGGTGTAACAAGTTTGATAGGAATTGAAAATATTGATCCTATATTGGAGAAAGTTGAAATCAATGATGTATGGGGTGTGGGAAGACAATTAACAAAGTTTTATCATAAAAATGGAATTTATAATGCAAAACAACTAAAAAATAAATCTAATACGTGGATAAAGAAAAATTCTAATGTTTTAGGTTCAAGAACTGCAATGGAGTTAAGAGGAGTTCCTTGTATCGATTTAGAAACAACACAAACAAAAAGAAAAAGCTGTGTTGTATCTCGTTCTTTTGGTCAAAGAATTGAAAAATATCAAGAATTAAAAGAAGCAGTTGCAAATTATTGTTTGAATGCGTCTGAAAAAATAAGATCTGAGTCTTTAATTGCAAAGTCAATTACAGTTTTTGTTAGAACAAGTCCTTTTCAAAGTAGATTTGGATATTATTCAAACTCAAAGACAATAGATTTTGCAATTTCAACGAATAATAGTATTGAAATAGTTAAAACTGCTTTGATTGCTTTAGACTCTATCTTTAAAAACGGTTATCGTTATCAAAAAGCAGGGGTAATGCTTACTGGTTTATCTAATGAAGATGGTAGCAAGAACCTATTTTCTTCTGAAAAAGATGAGAAAATAAAGGGCTTAATGAGGTCTATTGATAATACTAACTATCGATATGGAAGATCTACTTTAAGTCTTGCTAGTGCTGGTGTTCAAAAAAGATGGAACATGAGAAGAGAGCATTCTTCCAAAATAGATACAGCTGATTTCTATTTACTACCAACGATTAGAGCCTAATTAAAAAGGTCTAGGATTATTTGGATAGCCAAGATTTTCACAAGTACTATCGTTATCTGCATCAGCTGGTTTGCAAAGTACAACTGCTGAAGCACCATGTACTTGGGATTGATTTTTAAGCTGGCCTGTTATTTCATCACATCCACTCCATAGTTCATCACAGGAATTTGCTTTACCCACATTAGAATAACGAATAATTGCGTCTTTTATTGTTAAACCTGCATCAGTAGCATATGTCATATAATTTCTATAAGGTCCAAATTTAAATCTCACACTAGTAGCACCACCTAAAACATCTCCGAAGTAACTAGATCTGAGCTTACCATCTATCCAAAAATGTAAAAATCCATCTTTAGACCATTTAGCATTAATCAAAATATTTACCCATTTACCTTTCAACGGAGAAAATTTTTGATCCAAATTAACTACATAATGATCAAAGAAAAATTGTTCATCAACTTCATTTTTTGAAACTCTATAATTTGGCCCATTGAACAACCAAGCAAAACTATTGTTATTTAAGTTATAAGAAGGGCCAACTGTTTTTTCACCTTTTCCATAAAGCATTTTAAAATCAAATAATGAGATATTATGTTTCTCGGTATCTACTTCATTTGGAATAAAATAACCAACTCTATACCACTTTGTTTTTCCTTTTTTTGTAGTTTGCTTATATGGCTCCATAATTTGAAATCTCTGAGCAAAACCTGGACTTCCCCACCTACTCCAGTCCATTTCATCCCCTACATCTGAATAGCTTAAATTAAATTCAATTCCTTTTTCCGCAACACCCATTCTATCTTCTAATTTATCAAAAAATTTTATTAAACCTGGACGATTTGGAACATTTCTAAGATTAAAAACCATTTTATTTTTAGATTGATTTCTAAGAACATAATTTGCAAAATCTTTCCTCTCTTGCTTTTTCATATTTGTATGCCATTTACCAGCGTACGAATATGATGGAATTAACAAGAGAGATAGAAGAATGATTAAAATTTTTTTCATAAATTATTTTGGTAAATTATTACAATCATGAAATAAGGCTGTTTTCTTACATTTTTTTCCACTTCTAAAAGAATCATAATAAGCAACTTGTGTTTTTACAGGAATTTTTCTTTTTCCATTGTAAATTCCAAAACGAAAACTAGGTCCCATTTTTTTTCCATCTTTTTTTCTTTTGAGCAACTTACCAAATGTTTTGCCTTTTGATTGATAAACTAATTTATCATTAATCCATAAATCAATGAAACCATCCTCTTTATCAGTCCAATTTACGTTCATTAAAAAATCATGCCATTTGTTGTGCAAAGCCTTTGTAGGTATAATTAATTCTCTTCCATACCCCTCGCATTGGAGCACTCCATCTTTTTCAATTGTAACTCCTTCTCTTTCTAATTTGAACACTATTGGTATTTCGGGACAATCTTCATCAAAACCAGAAGAATTAACTCTATTCAATTGCTTAGTATAGTCACTTGGCATTTTAAATTGTCCTAAGATTGTATAGGCAGGTCTAATATGATTTGTACCTTCGGGGATATACATAGACCATGCATACCAAACATTTCCTATATGCCCTTTTGCACTAGATGGATAATTTCCTTCAAAAATAACTTCACTCCGTCCAGCTTTATTAGATCTATCACAATCTCGTCGATGGCAATCCCCATCTCTCATTTCAAAACGTAATGAATATTTTCCATCTCTAACAATTTTTGTCTCATATCTTAAATTCCAAGGATTTGGTGCGATACGTCCATGTGTTTCAATTTTACCCCATGATCCTGTTTTCTCTGGCCATTTTATAAATTTCGAGTGTTTAAAAACATAATTTTCATCTAAATATTTTTTAGGCGGATCTTTTGCTTGAGCAAAAGATGAAAAAATTAAAATAAAAAAGATAATTAAAAGTTTTTTCATTTTATACAATTAGCATTAAATCCAATTAGATTGTCTATGCCATACTTTGATCTTTTAGCTAAATAAGTAATATCTTTTTCATGTTTTATTCCAGTTACCATTTCCATTAAGGTATCAATAGCTATAGCCTCTTGATGTGTGTGCTTTCTAGCATTATGTTTTTTATATTGATTATTTTTTTGCTTACCATCGTATTTTCTTGAGGAGAAACTTTCATAATCAGTGATCCCTAAATTTAATACTTCTGCTGCTTTAGTAATTCTATTCATAACTAAGTCTGGAACTTTAGCCCCCCAATTTTTAGCTAAATAGATGTAACCTAAAGCTGAATTTAAACCATAAGAGTGATACCATAAGGCTCGAAACCCTCTAAAAGAATTATTATTGATATAGCCATCATCATAAAACACTTCCTCTATATTTTTAAATCTAAAATTGAATTCTTTTGCTGCTAGTTTTTTATTGTTTGTCCAATGAGCATAAGCTAAGTTTGGAATTCCTCCGTTTCCCATTGCATAAAATCCTTTTTCTTTCTCTAAAAATTCTTCAGGCTTAATAAATTTTTTATGCATTTTTTTAATATACTTGTTAACAATTTTAATTTCTTTATCACTTAAGTAATCTTTAAGATAAATTGCTATCAGCAAATAATTTGTAAAAGCATCCCGTGCAAATTCATATGCATGATACCAGCAAGGTGCCTCGGGATTTCCATCTTTCCAACATTTTGGTTTCTTTTTTAACTCTTCTTTACCGATTGTATCTAGTAAAACATTTGCTTTAGCTATTTTAATCAATATTCCTTTAGCAACATCAATGTCAGTTTTATCATTATTACCAATTGCATTATGGGTAGCAACTGCAAACGAGCTCATTGGACCAGTTAGATTTAGGTGATTTACACTTCTAGAATTACCCAGCGCCCATTCACTCATCCAATCTAAACGTATTAAGCTTTCAATTCTAGCTTTTTTATATTTAGATTTAAAAGTATCACCGCCCACATATGAGCATGATTTAATCTTATCTATATAAAAATGTTTAGGAAAAGATATATCTTTAGATTTAACTTTTGCTTCAGCAGATAAACATAAAAATATGCTAAATAAAGTTAAAAGAATTTTTTTCATTTTTTATTGTTTGCCAACAATTAAAGGTTGATTAAGATTAATTTTAAAAAGTTTAGCTGCATTTTTATATGCAATCTTTTCTTGTACATCTGGGCTTAAAGATCCAATCATCAAACGAACATGCTTCATATAGTGTTCAACAAAAACATCATGTGCTGGGCTTTTACCTAATTTATGATCAGAACCAAAAAAATATCTATCGGAATATTTTTCCATCGATTTTGCCCAAACCTCATGTAATTTAAATCTATAATCATTTGGGATATGCAAATCCTCAAAGCCCCAAAGAGAAGACCAATGAAATGCTATTTTCCAGTCAGTATATGTATTAGGACAATAATCAAAAATTTCTTCAAGGTCTTTTGTTGGCATCATTCCTGTATGAGCTATCACAATTTTTGCGTTGGGGTATTTTTCACATTTTTTTTTATAAAAATTTTTAAACTCTGTTAATCTATCTATCCCATCTATTTCATGAAAAGGCTCCAGGTGTAAATTAATCGGCATACGGTGTTCATTGACAAATTTGAACGCCTTATCAATAATTGGGTTTTTAAGATCTAAATCTAATTGGGGTTGATACCCGCCATAAGGGGGATTTTTTTTCTTTTTATTATAGTGAACCAGTCCAGCTTCTCCCAATCCATAACATTGTCCTTTTTTAAATCTTTTAATAGTTTCTTTAAACTCTTTATTAACTTCTGAGTTCTTATATTTTTTTTTATTTGCTGCCATTCCAATAAAATTGGAATGACAATTAGTTAAAACATTCTGATGCTCTGCAGCAAAATCATAATAATAATTCCAATTATCTTCTGATTTGTAAGTATTTGGAGTTCCCATAATTACAGACATAAAAACATTTGCCTTATTTGTTAACATTGGCAAATCTTCTATAAAATACTCAGTACCTATATCTAAAGCTCTTCCGGTGGATTTTCTAGGATGTGCATGACCATCTATTATAGGTCCTAAATAAGGTTTATTTGTATCTCTTACCTCAAGATTATTAAGTTTATAACTGTCTAAAAGTTTTTTTGCTTCTTCACGACTTTCAGTTTTTCCAAACATAATTCTTTCATAAGCCCAGTGATCAAACTTATAATGATCATCAAAACTGTTGGCAAACGTTGGTAAAATTAAAAAAATAAAAAACAAAATTATTTTCATTATCCAAGATTACCTAATCCTGAGCCGTAAGTCTATTTGCTTTAAAAATGGTTATTTGGTTTATCTATTTTGGAACTTTGCCATAAAAATGTTTAATAATTTTGCCATCTTTAAGTTGATCTATTTCAAGATAAGTAAAGTTAGGATCAAATCCTTTAACAGTTTTAACTACGACCTCTGGAGTATCAATTAAACACTTAATTTCTGGTTCTGTGTTCCAACTAGTCATCGCATCTTTTATCATTTCCATCATTTCATCATAGTTCTTTATGCTACCGCCAAAACTTGATTTATGTATAGCCTCACAATGTACTTCCTTAGAAACTATATCTTTGAAAGGTTCAATATTTGATTTAAAAAATTCTTTGGTTGCTTCTTCAATTTTACTGTAACTCATACTTTTTACTAATTAAATTAACCTTAAAATATTTATGTAAAACATTTGTTTAAAAATTATTAAGATATTGTTTAATTTTAATGTAAATTATAATTAAACTTTGTAATGAATTTGAAATAATTATTTAACATTAAATACATGTGAGTCTTTTATTTAGGATTCGTGCCGATAAATACTTTATTTAGAAAAGTTAGCCAACATAAAAGGTTTAATATAAATACCTATGATTTTTTTAAGCCTTCGTTTAACGTCAAACTAGCTGAAAGCAGAGGAGAAATAAAACTCGCACAAAAACTTAGGTATAAAGTCTTCTTCTCCGAAAGAATTAAAAACCCTATATATAATATAGGAAATTTTAGAAGAGACTCTGATAAATTTGACAATTATGCAGATCATATAATTGTGACCCACAAAAAATCAAAATTTTCAAAAACAAGAGTAGTAGGAACTTATCGTTTACTTAAGCAATCTGTTGCGGAAAAAAAAACAGGTTTTTATAGTTGTGATGAATTTAATTTAGATAATTTACTAAATTCTGGAGTTTACGACAATATGCTAGAATTAAGTCGATCATGTATATCTTATAAATTTAGAAATAAAAATGTTCTTAAATTAATGTGGAAAGAAATATATAATTATATTAACAGAAATAATATAGATGCTTTGTTTGGTACGGCCAGTTTCTTAAGTACTAATATTAACAAGATTGAAGATCAATTGATATATCTTAACAATTATCATAAAATGTCAGGTAACATCACAGTCAGTGCTTTACCAAAATGTAGACTAAATATTGATTATCAAAAAAACATTAATGTGAATATTAAATTAATTTCAAAATTACCAACTTTAATTAAAGCTTATATAAAGTTTAACGCTTCTATTGGGAAAGGTGCAGTAATTGATAATAAATTTAAGACAACTGATGTTTTTGTTTTTTTACCAATTGAAAAAATAAATAAAGAATATGTTAATAAAATTTTAGACTAATGCAGCAAATTTTAGAGAAAATTTCAAAAATTGATGAAATCAAATCTATATATAAAGTTAATTATGAAGAGTTAAAACAGTCAAAGAATTTTTGGAAAAAAACTTTAGATATTTTTAACATTAATTACATCGCAGAAAATGTTGCCAATATACCTAAAGAAGGATCAAGTATAATAGTTGCAAATCATCCATTTGGATTATTAGATGGACTTATAATTTGTTCAATAATTTGTGATATCCGACAGGATTATAAAATTTTAATTAACGAAGAACTTTCACAAATTGATCAAATAAGAGAGTACTTATTGCCAATTAAATTTTCAAAATTTACAGAGGATATAAAAAAAAATATCATTTCTAAAAAGAAGGCAATTGAACACTTAAATGCAAATGGAATTTTAATAACTTTTCCTTCAGGAGAAGTTGCTACATCCTCTTTTATTTTTAATGAGGCTAATGAAAGAAGATGGAAACCATTAATTGGATCTATAATTAATAAAACCAAGGCGGAAATTATTCCTGTACGTTTTTTTGGTAAGAATAGCTTATTCTTTCAAACAGTAGGCTTTATAAATAATAATTTAAGAAGAATTTTATTTATAAGAGAATTAATAAATAAAAAAAATCGAACATATAAGCTTAGTATTGGTGAAAAAATCTCCTCGCTACAAAAAGAAAAATTAAATAATAAACAAATTGTTGATAAACTTAGATCTATAGTTTTAAATATTAACTAGTAGACATGAAACTTTTCGACATGTAAATGTTTTGTAGTGTCGGCATTGCTTTTCCCTTTCTTTTTTGTCTCGAAGTGTGTCGTGAGTGTGTCGAGATTTTATTAAAACTTTACATGAAAGTTTATGGCGGGGGCTAACGCCCCCACAAGCTTAATTTAGTTATTAATCTAAGCTATAAATTGTAACTGATCTTTCTTTATCAACTTCGTTAGCACTTATAAACAAGTTCCGTTGTGGAATAGCAACCAAACCTTCTGGTCCAACACCCGTTGGTAAAATAGAAACTAATTCTGGGTTTTTCAAATCGTTTGCTTTATAAACGCCGATAGCATTTGCTCTTTCAGCACCAACAAAGATATAACGTGTATCACCATATATTGCTACTTCAACTGACTCTGGTTCTACACCTTTTTTCTCTGCACGTTTTTCTGGCCAGTAACCTGCTGAGGCGAGTGCTCTTTCATATGACGAACCTGACTCGTATACCACTGAACCATTTTTATTGAAGATTGTCCATCCACGACTACCACCACGTTTTGCTTGACCTGGTGCTTCATGTTTATAGTCACCTTCATTTGCGGTTGCAAAATGATCATTGCCAATCCATTTAACTGCATCTGGCTCTCTTCTAACATTTTCAATACTATCAGTCATGTTTAGTTTACCATCTTTTTTATTATCGATACCTACAAGTGTTACTAATCCTGCATCAAATTCTGAAATTACTTTTCCATTTCGATCAATAACCGCCATCCAGTTATTCTCTTGCATAGTAACAACTATTTCACCTAAATTATTGATATCAACAAACTCAGGCTCTGGATCGTTAGGAGCAATAGTTGAAAAACCAACTAGGTCCGCTTTAGTAACACTGTTATCAGCTAAATTAACAATTGCCACAAAACCCCCTGGAAGTTGTGGAATTTTTTCATCATTGATATCTTCGTTACGCTCATTTTCAATAGCGACTGCCACAAAAGTTCCATCTGGACTAACTGCAACCGAGTCTGGTTGTCCGCCTAATTCAACTTTTGTAACTTCTTTTCCTGAGGCAAGATCAACAACTAATAAGTGACCACTTGGTTCTACATAGTTTGGAGAAGTATTAATACCTACAAATGCTTGTCCATTTTTGATTGCAACACTAGTTGGTTCACCACCCAAATCCATTGAGCCTAATGGTTTCGGATTTGCTGGATCAGTAATATCAATCATGCCTAATGCGTTTGCAGGGCTATCGCTATATACCAGTTTCATGCCATCTGCTGTTGCCGCAATTATTTCTGCTGATGTTTCTTCTGCACTAGGGTTATTTGCTGGTGTTCCAAATTTCCCAATTTCTTTAAAATCTGCATTTACTGTGCTAACAAATGCGGTCGAAGCCAGAAGGCCTGCTAAGATAAATTTTATCATTATATATTCCTTTTTTGATTTTCTGTAAAGTTATCTAAATAATATGAAAAATTTGTAACAGTTTAATTAAAATTATATTTTATTAAGTTCTAAATAATTTGTCAGATAAATTTTGTAGTTCATCTCCCCAGAAAACTTCTTTTTGAATTCTTTTAAAGTCTATATCAAAAACTGTAGACATAGCTGATGCATAGACAGATCTAGCATCAATTGTTGAATTTAAGTCTCTTCCTTCAAATAACTCTTTTTTCTTCAGTCCTGGCCAATCAGTATAAACTTGCGATTTTTTTAATAAACCACCTGCCATAAATATTGCTGAACCATAGCCATGTTCAGTACCTCTTCCACCATTTTGTTCAATTGTTCTGCCAAATTCGGTAAGAGTTAAGACTAAAGTATTTTCGATTTCTGATCCTAGACCTTTCTCTAAACTTTTAAATATTGAGTCCATTTCAATTAAACTATCTGAATGAGATCCATTCACACCTCCCTGAGCAGCATGAGTATCAAAGCCATCAACTTCAAAAACTGCAACCCTTGGGCCATTTATTTTTTTTAACTCTAAACCTGCTTTATAAGCTAAAGACGAATTTTTACGAGACATTGAAGTACCACCGCTACTCATCATAGATCTATTAGCAATTATTTCCATCATATTAGCTAAATCATGTTCAGATTTATCTGCATAAACAGATTTTAAAAGTTGCAAAAGTTCTGTTCTTGGAAGTCTTTTTTTTGAGGGATAAAAATTATCATTACTCGGAATACCTCTTAAAAGTAAAGGCATTGGCAAAGATAACGCAAGACCATCGCCTTTCAGTTCTCCTAATTTCATTCCTCTGCCTAACCAACCAGTTTTTATTGCATAAGGTATGTGACCTCCAGTTTCCATTAAATTTTGACCATCAAAATGTGATCTTTTTGTATATGGAATATTGGTTGCATGAACTATTGCTCCCAAATTATTTTGCCATAAATTATAAAAATTTTTTAGTTTAGGGTGAAGAGCAAAATCAGAATTTAATTTAATTGTTTCATCTAAAATCAAATCTTTTCTTCTTTTTTCAAAGTTCTTATCGCCTATTATCGGAACAGCACATAAACCATCCATTCCACCTCTTAACATTATGATTACAAGATTTTTTTTCTTTGTAACATTTGCTAAAATAGGAAAATTAAAACCTGCTAAAAATAAAGTTGTTGCTGATCCTTTTAAAAAGTTTCTTCTTGATATTTTCATGATTTAAGAGTCTCCGGTAAATTAAATAATATTACATGTTTATTAGAAAGGTCACCTTGCTGATTTATAGTTTTAAGAATTTCATTTGGATTATCATAATTTTTTTCAACCATCTCCTCATAAAATTCATTTGTCTGCGATTTTCTATTTTTTTTGTAATATGCTTCTTTAGCATAAACGAGTCTTCTTATTAACAATTCAGGTGACATCCAATCATCAGACACATCTGACCATCCATTAGGTTGTTTTGCTAAATATGGATGATGACCAAGTTCTCTTAATAAATATTCTAATGATCTTTGCTCATGTGTTGGTTTTAGACCTAAAGTATATAAATCCATCAATTTTGGCGTTGGTACTAATTCCACATCAGACATTTTACTCATTATTAAAAGCCAATTTTCTGGATTTTGAAATTTATTATATTTTTCAGAATGGTTGAAAGCAACTTCTACCGCTGCTTTATGAACATCTGGTAAAAAACCATCTGATTTTTCCCAGGCTTTAATAATTGGTTTCATCATTTCTTTTGTTGGATTGTCGGTAATAAAATACCTGCAAAGTTTCATTGCAATATACTCTCTACAAGATGGGTGATTTACAAGATCGGTGATTACGGCTGATAAACTCTTTCTTCCTGATTTATATTTTTTACCTAAAATTCTTTTAGTACCTGGTTGATGATATTCAGAATTGAAATGAACATCTCCAGTTTCTAATCTTTTTTTTCCCCAGTTAGGTCTCCATCCACTCATTACATATGCCATTTGAATAACATCTTCTTGAGAGTAACCACAATCAGGTGAAACAGTGTGAAGTTCTAATAGTTCTCTTGCGTGATTTTCATTTACACCAACTTTTCTTCCCTTTTCTTTTGCCCATTGTGCTTCTTGGCTTTTAGGTCCAACATTATCATTATTATCTAAATGATGAATCATAGTCCAAGCTACAGTTGCTTCTTGAACCATTTTTTCAAAATTTTGATTCATGTTGGCTCTAATAATTTCTCTTTGATAAGCGCCAGTTGTATATTGTGCTAAAAAATCTTTTTCACTGATTGCAAAGTGGTTTCCCCAAAAATACCAAAGCTTAGCTAAAACAGGTGTTTCACTTTTTAAAGCCTCAGAATGTCTAATGCAAAGTTCAAGGTTCCACCAAAATTTTTGCCCTGTTACATGTCGTAGTTTATTTTTTTCTCGCTTATATCCTTCTTTGTCATTTTTAAATTTTTTTCTTAAAACTTTCCTATCTCCATAAACGTAATCTCTATAATATTTTCTAAGTTCTTTTTCTGGTAAAATTTTTCCCTTCCAAGAAAATTCAGGAATGTCATTCAATTGATTTGTTGCCCATTTTAATGGGTCAGAGGGTGTTTTATCGTCTGGTCCAAGTCCAAATGCTACTTTACGATAAAAATTTTTCATAAATTATTTTAAAATAAACTATTTCAAAGTGTCAATATCTGAAATATTTGTTAAAGAATTATTGAATTCTGTCATATTTTCTCTACCTGATATTTTTAATATTATTAATCCAAAAATAATGATTACAGCCAGTGGTATTGCTGTAATTACACTTATATATTCAGCAATAATAATTAAATATATCGCATAAAATGCTATCGATCTAAAGATTACACCAGTTTTAAACACAGCAATAATTGCTAAAGAATGATTTATTAAATTCAAAAAACTCATTTTTGAAGGGCCAAAGTATCTTAAGCCTCTTATTGATGGAGATTTAATTAAATTATTTTCAGTTTTTGCTAGAGAACCAGAAAAACTACTCCAGGTTGCTTTCTCTTCGATTAATTTTTTTACAGTTTGTTTTGTAAGACAAGTGAAATTTCCGAATTTAATAAATTTCCCTGTAAATGTATAAGTAATAATTTTATGAAAAAAATAACAGATTTTAAAAATTAAACCTTCTGATCTTTTAATTCTTTCTCCAATAATTGTTCTATTCGGATTATTCTTTATCTTTTCTACAAAATATTTTATTTCTTCTGGTCTATCTTCTCCATCACCATCCATTGGTATTACATAATCAAAATCTTCAGTTTCTGAAATATGTTTAAGCCCTACTGCAATACAACGTGCATGTCCTTTATTATTTCTCATATTTATTAATTTTAGTGATTTAATATTATTTAAATTTTTAGCCTCTAAAAATTTTTCCTCTGTTGAGGCATCATTCACTACTATTATTGAAAATGTTGCTTTAAGCTCAGAAATATTAATATCGATTTCTTCAATTAATTTTGAGACAGATTTAAAGTCATTAAAAACTGGAATTAGAATTACAATTTTCATTAACTTACTGAGCCTATCAGTCTAAATAGGGAAGCAAAAAAACCATATCCTGAGAGTTCAATTAAAACAACAATTCCAATAATGAATAAAAGTCTCTTGTTTTTTTGGTTTAATTGAAGTTTCATTTATATGTTAAGCATTTCATATCTTTGTTGCACAATTGGACTTCATTTAAACTATAAATCCATTTTGGTCTTTCGGGAAGATGATAAGATATATTTCCTGCAATCCATTCATTACCCTTTATATATTCCATTTTTCCAAGACCCTTACCTTTAGTTTCATAAAAAAATTTGGCCTGCTTAGCTAAATTTTTACCATTAAAATCAGTTCTTTTGCCAGTCTTTATAATTGAAACATAGGAGTATAAAATTGGTGATATAAGAGATAAAATCAAAAATATTGAGACAAAAACTTTCATTTTTTCAAAATTAATTTCTGATTTTAAAATATAAACAAATAACAAGCCAAAGCTTATATAAAATGGCGTCATCCACATAGTTCTAATTTTTACACCCATTGTAAATGATGTAAGAAAAATAAAAAAAATTGGAATTAAATTAATTGATATTAAAAACAAAAGCTTTTCGTCGTTTAAATTAATATTTATTTTAAATTTTTTAACTAAAACAAAAATCATTAGTAAAAACGGCAATAATATACCAATTTGCTTACCTAAAAATATCGTAGGATGTTTTAAGTGGTTTAAAATACTTGCTTCTTCTGATCCAGTTCTGAGGAGTCCATAAGTAATGGTTACATAATCATTCTCAGTTAACCAAATAATGTGTGGTAATAAAATCATAATAAAAGGAACGAAAGAAACTAAGCACTTTAAATTTAGTCTTTTGGTATAAATCATGTAAATTAAAAGTACATCTATTGCTAAACCTAAATAGACAAATAAATATTTAGATAGAAATCCAAGTCCAGCAAATAGACCGAGTAGTAACCAATCGAATATTTTATTATATTTAATTCCCCTCCATAAGTAAAAAACTGAAAGAGACCAAAAGGGTATTAAGCAAACATTTACATTAAATTCAGGTGTAGTGAAGTTATAGAAATATATTCCCTCTAATAACAAAACCGATAGTAAACAATAAATTTTGTTATCAAAAAAATCTTCAGCTAACTTAAAAACTACAAGGAATGAAACTACGATACAAATTTGACTTAACAAATAAAAAGCCCAGTCTTGAGGTCCAAAGACTTGGTAAAATATTTCAGGTAAAAATGCACTCATAGGGGGGTGTTTATTAAATCCCCAGTCTAAGTTGCTACCCCATGCTAATGCCTCGATAGTATCGAGTGGTAAATTATGATTTGTGAAACTTGGAACCAATGTCCAGATTAATAAGTGCGTTGTAACAAAAATATAAAATATATTATTAATATTCTTTTTATAAATGGCCATTTTTATTAATTTATACAATTAATGCATTCTTGACACTGATTAAATGATGAATATATTCTCGAAATTCATAAATTTGAGTATGGTAAAAATCTCTAAAAAATACACACCTAAAGAAACTGAAAAGTATATGTGTGCTAAACATTTAGCTTTTTTTAAGCAAAAACTGACAGACTGGAAAAAAGATCTAAAAAAAACAAACAATGAAGCAATATTTAATGCTTCAATGGATGACAATAGTGCATCTGCGGATATTGTAGATCAAGCAAGCTCTTACACTGAAAAAAATGTAGAGATGAGAGCAATTAATAGACAGATAAAACTAATTTCAAAAATTGATGGAGCCTTAAAAAAAATACAAGATGGAACTTATGGTTTTTGTGAAGAAACTGCAGAACCTATTGGTCTTAAAAGATTAATGGCAAGACCAGTTGCAACTTTATGTATAGCAGCACAAGAAAAACACGAAAAAGAAGAAAAAGTTTACGCTGATATTTAAGGGTAATCTATCTCAGCGTCTCTATTTAATAATTTAAATCCTTTAATGACGGCAGGACGTTTTGCAATTTCCACATACCATCTAGATAAATCTTTAAATTTTTCTAATCCAATATCATGTCTCTTATGTCTCGCAATCCAAGACCATGTGGCAATGTCTGCAATAGAATACTCTTTACCAGCTAAATATTCACTTTGTGTGAGTCTTGCCTCTAAATCTTCATAAAGTTTTCTTGTAATCTTAAAATATCTTTCCTCTCCCCACTCACTTTTGCCCTGATGATAATAATGAAACTGATGATGTTGTCCTATCATTGGTCCAATCAAACCCATTTGGGCCATTAACCATTGATTTATCTCTAGTCTATTCTCTTCAGGATAAAACATTTTACTTTTTTCACCCAAATACATCAAAATCGCACCTGACTCGAAGACTGATTTATTATTTTCGTGATCTGTAATTACTGGAATTTTATTAAAAGGACTAATTTTTTTGAATTCTGGTTTATGTTGTTCACCCTCACTTAGGTTGACTTTTGTTATTTTATACTCAAAATTTATCTCCTCGAGCATAATACTTATTTTCCATCCATTTGGAGTATCGGCAGTGAATAGTTCTATCACTATTTTAAACCCAATCTATCTTTGATGGTGTTTGATGCTGTTGTAAATTCAAATCTGTATTTTTCATTTGGTCTTGCGTATTTAAAACAGCCTCTCGCTGCTAAGGCGCCTTCATGAAACCCTGAAAGTATTAGTTTAAGCTTTCCTGGGTAGGTACAGATGTCTCCAATTGCAAATATACCTTTCTTGTTGGTTTCAAAGTTTTCAGTATTAACTGGAATTGTTTTTTTATCTAAATTAAGACCCCAATCAGCTATTGGACCAAGTTGCATTATTAAACCAAAGAAACCCAAGACATAATCAGTTTTAATTGTTTTGCTTTCACCTTCTTCACTTTTAATCTCAATTTCCTCTAAAGTTCCATTTCCTTTAACATCTTTAATTGAGTACTTTGTAAATAGGTTAATAATTTTTTTTTTACTCAGCTCTTTTATTTTTTGAACACTTGCAGGAGCTCCTCTAAATTCATCTCTTCTATGAATTAGTGAAACTTTAGAACTATTAGATAATTCTATCGCCCAATCTAGAGCACTATCTCCTCCACCAAATATAGCTACAGATTTATCTTTAAAAATTGTTTTGTCTTTAATTGAATACAAAACTGTAGTTCCATCAAACTTTTCTGCGCTTTTTGTTGGAAACTTTCTTGGTTCAAATGATCCAACACCTCCAGCAATTACAACATTTGGTGTTTGGAATTTTTTTCCACTAGTTGTTTTAACAATCCAATTATCATCTTTGTTTGTAAGCTCTTGAACTCTGTCATTTAAATGAAAATTAAAGTTAAAAGGTTTAATTTGCTCTATTAAATTGTTTGTAAGTTCTTCTCCAGTACACTCTGGAACTGCAGGAATATCATAAATTGGTTTGTCTGGATAAAGTTCAATACATTGACCACCAATTTTATCCAGGTTATCAACTATTTCACACGTTAATCCAATAATACCAAGTTGATGTGCACAAAATAATCCTGTAGGACCTGCACCAACTATAACAGCATCAGTTTTAATCATTAAACTTGTTTCTCCGGCATATAAACACTCAGACCATCTAAGTCATCTGAAACCATAATTTGACAACTTAACCTGCTTTTTGAATTTGGTTCATAAGCTTGGTCTAACATATCATCCTCGCCCATTTCTTTTTTTGGTAATTTATCGTACCAACCCTCTTTGACATAAACATGGCATGTAGCACAAGACATACTTCCCCCACAATCTGCATCAATACCAGGAATATCATTTTGAATAGCACCTTCCATAACTGTAAGCCCATTTTGGACCTCAACTATGTGCACTTTTCCGTTATGTTCGATATATTTGATTTTAGCCATTGCTTTTATATAAGCACAAAAAAAAATAGGGCAAGTAATCAAACTTGCCCTATTTTATATTTCGTAACTAATTGTTACTACGCTCTTCTTGTAGAGTTAGATACTGCGCAAGACCAGATAATTAAACCAAATGCGATTTTATTAACGAAGTCTGCTAAGTTATAGATAACGTTTAACGCGTTACCGTCTATTCCACCTGTAAGGTAACCAAAAATGTAACCTAATGGGTAAATAGCCCAACCTACAGTAACAATCATTCTTAAAGCTCCAAATGCAGTTACTAAAGATTTATTTCCAGATTTAGCAGCAACTTTTCCTGCTTCACCTGAAAAGATTTCGTAAAGAATGTAAATCCATCCAGCCATACCGATTATGAAACCTAGTGTAGCGTTGATGAATCCTGCTTCTCCAAGATATCCACCTATTAACATAACTAGTGAACCAATTAAGATTCTCCAGAATATGTTTGTGTCAACTTTTCTTACTGCTGAAAGAATTAAGTAAAATTCTACTAGCTGTAGTGGTACAGTAATTAGCCAGTCAATGTATCTGTAAACAGTTGGAGTATCACCTGTTTCGATCCAAACTGCTCTCATATACATATAGTGAATAAATGCAATACCTGTTACTAATCCAGCTACGTTTACTGATTTTCTCCATTGTGAACTGACGTTAGCCTGTTCCATAAAGAAAAACGCTGTAGCTGCTAACATACCCATTGATATTAACCAAAACGAAATACCTACGAAATCGTCTGTAGCTAAAAAGGCTGTTGCCGCGTTAGCTGCTGTAGTTGCTCCGAAAAGCACTGCCGCTAATGCTAACATTTTCATTGTCTTCATAAAAAACTCCCTCATAGTTAGTTTTTTTATTAGTTTAAATTTAAACTACAGACTAATCTAATGATTAGCCTAAAGTTAGGGGTTAGATAGCAAAAAAATTTACTTTATTGAAGAGTTTTTGACCTCTAAAAAGTATTGATTTTACTTACTTTGTAAAATTAAATACAACCTATTACATAAAATCTTTAAAAAAGTGAGTCAAAAAACAAATCACTATGACAAATTATTTTAACAAAATTTATCAAGAATCTATTCAAAATCCTGAGGAATTTTGGAAAAATGTATCTGATGATGTCTTCTGGTTTAAAAAACCTACTAAGATTTTAAACAAATCTAATCCTCCATTTTATAAATGGTTTGAAGATGGTGTTACAAACACGTGTTACAACGCTATTGATGTTCATATTGATAAAGGCAAAGGTGAGAAGACTGCTTTAATTTATGATAGCCCTATAACAAATAGTAAAACAAAGTATACATACAATGAATTAAGAGAAAAAATATCAAAATTCGCTGGAGCGCTTGATAATCAAGGTATTAAAAAAGGTGATAGAGTAATAATTTATATGCCTATGATACCTGAGGCAGTTATAGCAATGCTTGCTTGTGGAAGAATTGGTGCAATACACTCTGTAGTCTTTGGTGGATTTGCTTCAAATGAATTAGCAAGCAGGATTGATGATAGTAAAGCTAAAATTTTAATTACCGCATCATGTGGATTTGAACCTGGAAGAACTGTTGAATATAGACCTTTAGTTGATGGAGCATTGAAACTTGCAAAACATAAAGTTGAAAAAGTAATTTTCTTTCAAAGGAAAGGTAACGAAGTAAAACTCAACTCTCCATTTGAAATCAGCTGGAAGGAAGCACTTGTTGATGCCAAAAATAAAGATTGTGTTGAGATTGGAGCAAATGAATTTGCCTACATTTTATATACATCTGGAACTACTGGAATACCAAAAGGCATAGTAAGAGATATTGGGGGTCATATCGTTGCTCTTAAGTGGACTATGAAAAATATTTACAATATCGATGAAAATGATGTGTGGTGGTCAGCCAGTGATATTGGCTGGATAGTGGGACACTCATATATTGTTTATGCACCATTATTCAAAGGATGTACTACAGTTCTATTTGAAGGGAAACCAGTTGGAACTCCTGATGCAGGAGTATTTTGGAGAATAATTTCAGAGTATAAAATTAAATCTTTATTCACTGCTCCAACAGCATTTAGAGCTATTAAAAAAGAAGACCCAGATGGAAAGTTTTTCTCAAAATATGATTTAAGTTCTTTTAAATCTTTATTTCTAGCTGGAGAAAGAGCCGATCCTGACACAATAAAATGGGCTGAAAATCTTTTGAATGTTCCCGTCATAGATCACTGGTGGCAAACCGAGACTAGTTGGGCAATAAGTTCAAACTGTACTGGAATAGAAATGCAAAAAACTAAGTATGGTTCAGCGTGTAAAGCAGTTCCAGGTTATGATGTAAAAATAATTAAACCAGATCATTCAATCGCGAAACCTAATGAGATGGGTGATATAGTTGTAAAATTACCATTACCACCAGGTACTTTTCCTACGCTTTGGAATGCTGATAAAAGATATGAAGAAAATTATATGAGTAATTATAAGGGTTACTATCAAACTTATGATGCAGGACACATTGATGAAGATGGATATATTTGGATTATGTCACGAACTGATGACATTATAAATGTTGCTGGTCACAGATTATCGACAGGTGCAATTGAAGAGGTATTATCTGAACATCAATCAGTTGCAGAGTGTGCTGTTCTTGGAATTGCGGACAAATTAAAAGGACAATTGCCTATTGGTTTAGTTGTTTTAAAATCTGGTGTTGAAAAAGACAATGAAACTATCTCAAAGGAATGTATTAAAATGGTAAGAGATAAAATTGGACCAGTTGCAGCTTTTAAAGTTGTAATAGTTATAAAAAGATTACCGAAAACAAGATCAGGAAAAATATTGAGAGGAACTATTCGTAAAATTGCCGACAAGGAAGATTATAAAATGCCAGCGACGATCGATGATCCAGCAATTTTAGAGGAAATTACTCAAAGTTTAATAGAAAATAAAATTCTGATTAAATAAATTAGATTAATTATCAAACTTGATGGGCCTACCTGATGCTTCTCCAAGTATTTCTCCATCTTTCATTTTAATATCTCCATTTATGATTGTATAAACTGGAGTTCCCTTAAACTTATGCCCATCGAAAGGTGACCATCCACACTTGCTCTCTATTTTTTCATTTTTGATTTCGATAATTTTGTTCATATCCACGATTGTAAAGTCCGCATCATAGTTTTCCTTTATATATCCCTTACCTACAATACCAAAAATTTTCGCTGGATTTTCACAGATGAGATTCATAAGCTGAACTAAAGTTAGTTTTCCGACATTTACATGGTTTAGCATCACAGGTAATAAGGTCTGAACTCCTGGCATTCCTGAAGGAGTATCTGGATATTCTTTATCTTTATTTACTCTCAGATGAGGAGCGTGATCTGAACCGATAGTATCATTATAATTATTTCTTACTGCATACCACAGTCTGTCGTAATGACTTTTTTCTCTAATAGGTGGATTCATCTGAGCATAAGTTCCAAGTTTATCGTAACAATCTGGAGCAAACATTGTTAAATGCTGTGGGGTTATTTCAAAAGTTATGTCTCCCTTATTCTGAGATAAAAAATCAATCTCCTGTTTTGTAGTAATATGCAAAATATGAGCTTTTTTACCTAATCTTTTTGCAATTTTAACAATTTTTCTGGTAGAGGAAATTGCACACTCTTCATTTCTCCATATAGGATGGGAATGAACATTGCCTTTTTCTCTTAATTTTTTTCTAAGATTTAAAATATCTTCATCTTCTGAATGAACTGCAACAATTTTAGATGTGCTTTCAAATACTTTTTCAATATCTTCTTCTTTATGGACTAGTAAAGTTCCCGTGGAAGATCCTGCAAACAGTTTTACTCCACAACATCCGTCTAAACCTTTAAGATCAGCTAATTCACTTTGATTGGTGGGAGTTGCTCCAAAATAAAATGCATGATTACAATACATTCTATTTTTTGCTAAATCTATTTTTCTTTGAAATTCTGCTTTGTTTGTAGTTGCAGGATTAGTATTAGGCATTTCAAATACTGAGGTTATACCTCCAACAATTGCTGCTCTACTTCCAGAAGCTAAATCCTCAGTGTCTGTTGAACCTGGTTCTCTAAAATGCGTCTGAGTGTCAATACAGCCAGGAAGAACAGTAAGTCCAGTTGCATCTATTGATTGATTTGAATCTTCATCTAATTTACCAATTTTTACAATCTTGCTGTTTTGAATGCCTATATCAACATCTTTGAGATCTTTATCAATATAACACTTCCCATTTTTGATTATTAGGTCTAACATTTATAAAAAAACTACTTATATCATTCGTTATAATATTACAATATGAATAGAAATAATATTTACATCCTAGAGGATAGGGGTCTTCTTTATATTAATGGAGATGATGCTAAAGAATTTTTACAAAATATAATTACAAACAACATTGAAAATGTATCAGATTATAGAAGTTGTTTTTCAGCTCTATTAACACCACAAGGCAAATATCTTTACGATTTTATAATTATTAAACATAAATCAGGCTATTTTTTGGATTGTGAAAAGAAAATTATTGAGAATTTATATAAACAGTTAAATTTATACAAGCTTAGATCTAAAGTAGAAATTTTAAATCTAAGTAATGAGTTTGTTGTTGCAAATTTAACAAAGGAAAAATTTCTAGAGTTGGAAAATTCTAAAGATGAGATGGGTTTTACTATAAAATTTAGAGAAGATCCTATTCTTTTAGATCCAAGGTCTGATAAATTAGGAGCTAGATTAGTGATTAATTTAGAAAAATTGTATCTTTCTATAAAAAAATTGGGATTAAAAGTTTCTGATGTAAATGAATATTATAATTACAGTCATGAATTAGGAATTGCTCAAATTGATACAAATAATCTGCAAGATAAAATATTTGGAATTGAATGTAATTTTGAAGAACTAAATGGAATTGACTTTAGAAAAGGATGTTATGTAGGGCAAGAAAATACAGCTAGAATAAAACTTAAAGATAAACTTAATAAAAGACTATTTGCAATTAAAGTTTTAGATGGAAAGATCAATAGTGACGAAATTACTTCTGAAAATAAAAACTTAGGAAAGTTATTGATAAATAATAAAAATCCATTTGCTTTACTTAAACTAGAAGATAAAAGCTTTAATTTTGATAAAGATCTAAAGTGTGGTGATGCAAAAATAAAAGTCTTAAGACCTAATTGGATATAAACTATTTAATAAATTTTGATAAATCTGGTTTGAAATAGTCTGGTCCTTTCATAACTTTTCCAAATTCATTATATATTGGTTTTCCATCTTTTCCCAATTTACTCATATTAGATTTTTGAACTTCTTCAAAACATTTATCTAAATTAATACCAAAAGCATGACCTGCACCATAAGTAACATACAAAATATCTGTTAATGCATCTGCAACTTCAGTCAAATTTTTTTCTGATATTGCCTGTTTAAGTTCCTCTAACTCTTCATTAATCAATGAAATTCTTAACGAATTTATTTTATCTGTGCTTAAACTTGATGAATCTTTTACATCTTGATTAAAAGTTTTCATAAACACGCCAACTTTTTCAAAATTTGTCATTTTACTCCTATATGATTTTATTATTATTTAATGTATAAGTGTATAAATATACTCTCTAAACTAAAATATGAAATTCAGAAAAGAATATGATAGCATTGGTTCTATAAATGTACCTGTGGATAAGTATTGGGGCGCATCCACACAAAGATCAAAAAAATACTTTGATATTGGAGATGTATTAGTCAGACCAAAGTTAATAAAATCCATAGCTATTATAAAAAAAGCAGCTGCTATTACAAATTATAAAAGCAAAGATATTAATTCAAAAATTTATAAATCAATTGTACGAGCTTCTAATGAAGTTATTGCGGGAAAATTAGATAATCATTTCCCTCTTAAAGTTTGGCAAACTGGTTCTGGCACACAAACAAATATGAATGTGAATGAAGTTATCTCAAATAGAGCAATTGAAATACTTAAAGGAAAAAAGGGTACAAAAAAACCCGTTCATCCAAATGATCACGTTAATAAATCACAGTCAACGAATGATGTATTTCCCACAGCAATGCATATTGCAATAGCCATGGAAACTAAAGAAAAACTATTACCAAGCTTAATATTATTAAATAAAGAATTAAAAAAAAAGGTAAGTGAATTTAATAAAATAGTCAAAATAGGTAGAACACACCTTCAGGATGCTACCCCTTTATCATTGGGTCAAGAATTTTCTGGCTACCAATCTCAACTAGAAGAATGCATTAAAAGAATAAAAGTTTCACTGAATGAAATTTATTATTTAGCACAAGGTGGGACCGCAGTTGGAACTGGTATAAATACCAAAAAAAATTTTGACAAAAAAATAGTAAATGAAATAAAAAAAATCACCAAGTTACCTTTTAAGCCAGCTAAAAATAAGTTTGCTGCACTTGCTGCTCATGATGCAATAGTAAATTATTCAGGTACATTAAATACAACTGCAGTATGTTTGATGAAAATAGCAAATGATGTTAGATTTTTAGGTTCAGGACCTAGAGCAGGATATGGAGAGTTGATATTGCCAGAGAATGAACCTGGATCATCAATTATGCCTGGTAAAGTAAATCCAACTCAATGTGAGGCTGTAACAATGGTATGTGTGAAAGTAATTGGTAACCATAACGGGATTACAATGGCTGGTTCTCATGGTCATTTTGAGCTTAATGTGTTCAAGCCTTTAATAATTCATAATGTACTTCAATCAATTCAAATTCTCTCAGATAGTACAAAAAGTTTTGCAAAATATTGTATCTCTGGACTAAAAGCTGACAAAAATAGAATAAAATATTTAGTAGATAACTCTTTAATGTTGGTGACTGCCTTATCTCCAAAGATTGGTTATGATAATGCTGCAAAAATTGCAAAGAATGCATTGAAAAATAAAACTACTCTTAAAATTGAAGCAATGAGATCAGGTCTTATTAATGAGAAGGAATATAATAAAATTGTTGATCCCAATAAAATGATTAAACCAGACTAACTATTAATAATTTTTTTTACTAGTGATTTAAGCTCTTGGGAATTTCTAATATTATATCTAGAGTCACCATTGATTTTGCCCTTATATATTGATTGATTAATTTTTATATCAAATATTGATATTACTCCGGTGGTAATATTTTTCTCAACCTTAAAGTGGATCACATTTATATCTTTAACTTTGTCTGATTTTACTTGAAATTTTTTAGCAAACTTTTTTTTATTATTTATTATTAAAGAATTTGTAGAGTGAAATATTATATCACCACTTTCTTCTTTATATTTTATTTCACTTTCAATTTGGCCAATTTCATCGATATTGAATAAAACTTCACTTAATTTAATAGTTTTTTGGCTTATATTTAAACTTATATTACCATTTCTAATCAGTTCGTGCTCTACATCATTTAAAAGGAATTTAATTTCTCCATTTACATTGCCTAATAAATCAGGTTGCAAGTTTAATATAGAAAACATTAATTCATCTACCAAAAAATTAATATTTTGCCTATTCAAAGTAACATTTGAATTGAGATAAAAAGGTGATAACTCAATTGTTGTATCAATTTTTATATCATTATTATTTTCTGGAGATTTTAAAGAAATGATATTATTTTTTAACTGGTATTCTATTTCAATATTCTTATTTAAAAAGAAAAGTTCCGTTGTACCTTTAAAACTAGAATTATTCTCATAATTTAATTCATTTTTAATGGAAATATTCGGATCTTTAAAATCTATTTCTATTTGTGAATTCATTTTAGAATTATATTTTTTTTTCCATAATGATTTAAAATTCAAATCAAACAAATTGCCTTTGATATTTAATTTTTTGAGATTGTCTTGTTGAGAGGTGGTAAAATTAATTTTTTCTATTGGGGATATAATTAAAGTATCATCATTATCATCTATTAAAAATACTTTACTTTTTTTAATATAAATTGGTTTACTTTCACTATTATGAAAATAATTCCTTAAAGTGCTATATTCTT
>CACBYC010000003.1 GCA_902543405.1 uncultured Pelagibacteraceae bacterium
AAAACTGTTATTTTTGCTCAATTTTGTCTCTTTATTTTAGAAGATTTTTTGGATTAAGTAGCATATGCGTTAGATGTCTTCAAGCATCAGATTAATAATTTAATATCTATTTTGTCTCTTAATTAAAGGTTATTGGATCAACATCAACCGTTAGTTTTATTTCGCTGGATAATTTGTGATTATTTAATATTTCAGCCAACTTATTTTGTATTTTCGACCCCTTTTTTGACCTTATTAAAAGCCTTTGTCTGTATTTTCCTTTAACTCTATAAATAGGTGCATTCACAGGCCCTAAAACTTTATCATCTAGAGAATTTGAGAGTACTTGTTTTAAATTTTGAGACTCTTCTTCTAATTTATTTTCTTTCGAGGCAGTGAGTATTAATGAAATAAATCTTTCAAATGGTGGAAGATTATTTTTTTCTCTTATCTTCAATTCATTATCTAAAAAAGTAAATGGGTCATGGTGTGTAATTTGACTTATGATATTTTTATTAATACCAAGAGTTTGAAAATATACTTTAGCAGGTTTGCCAGTCCTTCCTGCTCTTCCAGATAACTGGTGGTAAAGTTGAAGATTTTTTTCAGCTGTTCTAAGGTCGTGTCCATTAGATGTTAAATCAATATCTAGAACAACAATGCAATTTAAATTTGGAAAATGAAAACCTTTTGAAATTAATTGTGTCCCAATTAAAATATCAACTTCACCATTCATTATACTTTCAAGTTTATCTTTGGATGATTTTTTGTTCATAGTATCGCTTGAAAAAATAGATATTTTTTTATCAGGAAATAATATCTTTACTTCCTCCGCGATTCTTTCAACACCTGGACCACTGAAAACAAAATCACAGGTATTTCCTTTACTACAATTTCTATTTAGTTTACTTTTGAAACCACAATAATGACAAAGTAAAACATTTTTACCTTTATGATATACTAAATTTATTGAACAGTTTGGGCAGGAGTATACTTTTACGCAATTTTTGCATAGGGCATAAGGCGCAAAACCTCTTCTATTCATAAAAAATAAAACTTGATCATTTTTTTTTAAATGATCTCTAACCTTTTTCAAAGTTTCAGTGGCAATCCATGATTGTTTATTTAATTTGCTATTGTTTAAATCAATTATTTCAAATGAAGGGAGATTTGCATCTTTATATCTATTAACTAATCTTGAGATAGAATATTTATTTTTTTTAACATTAGCATATGTTTCTATTGAAGGAACAGCAGTTACAAGGTTAATAGGAATATTTTCAAAGTTAGCTCTAGCTATTGCCATATCCCTTGCATTATAAATAATACCTTCATCTTGCTTAAATGATTGATCATGTTCTTCATCAATTACTATTAGTCCTATTTTTTTAAATGGCAAAAAAAGAGACGATCTTGCCCCTATAACCACCTTTATTAATCCTGATGCGACACCACTCCAAATAATTTTTTTTCTTTTTGGTGTTATTCCTGAATGCCAAATTGCAGCTTTAAAACCAAAAAATTCCTCAAATTTTTTCTCAAATTCTGAAGTAAGTCCTATTTCTGGCAGTAAAATTATTGCCTGATAGCCTTTTTTTAAAATTTCCTCTATTTGCTTAAAATATACAATTGTTTTTCCAGATCCAGTTGTTCCTTGAAGCAAGTGTACTCTAAATTCTCCATTTTTTTTTAACATTTCTCTAAAGACTTTATTTTGATCTTCAGAAAGTTCAAAATTTTGTCTTGTTTTTTTATTATTAAAGATTAGATATTCTTCATCATTAAATTTGGTTATTGCATCGCCACCAAGTAAATGAAGTTTTAAACACATTCCAATCGGTACCAAATTATAATTTGAGAACCAATTCAAAAAATTTATTGTTTCAATTTTCAAAGGATTTATTTCGATAACAGATTTAATTTTTTTAAGTTTAAATTTTTTTTTAATTTTCTTTTCAAATAAGTTCCAAACAACACCTGTTAAATCCTTTTTTCCAAATGGTACCTTTACATAGGTTCCTGGAGGTAATTTTTTATCAAATTCGTACGTAAAAGGATGATTAAAAATATTTGGTAATAAAACTGGAATTTGCATTTATTTCAACCAGGGATATTTATCTTTGTAATCCTTAAAGAGATTATAATATTTCGAATACTTATCAGTATTATAACTAGTAATCTTATTTCTAATTTGAATATTGCTTGTCGTTCTAATATCTAGATCATCTCTCTTATAAAATTCGAGAACATTAGTATCCCATTTTAAACCACAAAAATTAAATATTTCTTTAGAAATTTTTTCTTTATTTTGTGTGAGATTTTCAAGAGATACATCATGTATAATATTCGGATATTTTTTTTTAAAATATTTGATTATTTTTCTATAGTTATCAATATAAGTAATTATATTTTGTATACTATGTGTCCAAGATAAATCAGGTAGTAATGATTGATATATTCCTACAATGGAGTCCTTAAGATTTCTATGACAATGTAAAAATTTAGCTTTCGGGAATATACTCAGTATGAAATCAATGTTAAAGAAATTCTCTAAAGATTTATCTACAAAATAATTTACATCTTTTTCAATCAAAGAAAATTGAGAATATTTTTTATTCACAAAATTTTTAAACTCATTGACTTTAAAATTAAATATTTCTTGCTTTTCATCATTTAATAATATTTTAGAGGAAAGTTGATTTATTACACCCATATTAATGAAAGCAGATTCTCCAAACGATGGAATATTGTTTTCTGAAGAAGTTATAATTGCTTCAACTAGTGTTGATCCCGATCTTGGTAAGCCTATAATAAATATTGGTGAAATATCATTAAATAAATGATCTTTTTTTTCATTTTCTATAAAATTTGATTGATTGTAATGATCTAAAATTATTTTTGAATAATACTTTTGTGATTGAAGATTATAGTTTTTTTTAAAGTCAAAACAGAGCCTGTGCGAATTATTTAAAAAAGCTAACTCTTTTTCAAAGTTTCTCTCTTTCTTTTCTTTTTTAGATAGTAAGAATTCGGATAAAAACTTTTCTAAAATATTTGCATTTGGATTATCGTTAATTTGTTTAATAATTTCAAAATGACTTGTTTTAAGAAAATTTGGTTTTAATGTGAAAATTCCATAATAGGCTCTAATATCTCTTACATTTATGTCTAAAACTTTAAGATACGTTGATAATGATTTTTCTATTTCACCGGTAGACTGCTCTAAATATGCAACTTTTAAATAAGTATTTAAAGATTTAGGTTCGATTTTCTTACATTTATCAAAAAATAGTAGACTCTTTTGAATATTTTTTAATTCAAAATAAATAATTGCAAGATTATAATTAATTTCGAAGTTATTATTATTTTTGTTCAAATCTAGAAAGATTTTTTCCGCATCCTTAAAATTTTTTTGTGAAAGAAATTTTTTACCTAAATCTAAACTCATACTGAAATATATCACTTCTATACAATTAATATAATGAAAGATATGATTTTAAATTAATCTAAGAGTGTATTTGTCTCTTATCAACTGACAGAGCTGCTTCTTTAATTGCTTCTGAGAAAGTAGGATGTGCATGACAAGTTCTTGCTATATCTTCTGAACTTGCTCCAAATTCCATAGCAACTGACATTTCTGCAATCATTTCTCCAGCATGAGGTCCAATTATATGTACTCCCAAAACTCTATCTGTTTTACTTTCAGCTAATATTTTAACGAATCCCTCTGGTTCATTTATTGCTTTGGCTCTTGAGTTTGCCATAAAAGGGAATTTACCAACTTTGAAATTTATTTTTTTCTCTTTTAATTCTTCCTCGTTTTTACCAACATAGGCTACCTCTGGTGAGGTATAAATTACACCTGGTATGACATCATAATTCACATGACCTGACTGTCCAGCAATTAGCTCTGCTACAGCTATTCCCTCCTCCTCAGCTTTATGAGCTAGCATAGGTCCATCTATAACATCTCCTATTGCATAAATATTTTTTACACTGGTTTCAAAATTTTTATTAACTTTTATTTTTCCTTTTTTATCAAGATTTACTCCAATTTTTTCTAAATTTAATTTGTCTGTATAAGGTTTTCTTCCAACAGAAATCAAAACTACGTCAGCTTCAATTTTATTTTTTGAGTCTTTATTCGTAGTTTCAATTACTACTCCTTTATCATTTTTAGTAATTCTTTCAACCTTAGTATTTAATTCAAATTTAATATTCTGTTTTTTTAAAATTTTCATAAATTCACTTGAAATTTCTTTATCGAGTCCTGGTGTGATGTGATCTAAATATTCTATAACGTGAACCTCACTTCCCAATCTTGACCAAACAGAACCCATCTCCAATCCAATATACCCACCCCCAACAACAACCATTTTTTTTGGAAGTTTAGAAATACTTAAAGCTCCTGTAGATGAAAGAATTTTTTTTTCGTCAAAATCTATTCCTGGAAGGGATAAAGGCTCTGAGCCTGTGCTTATTATAGTTTTATCAGTTTTAATTTTTATTTCTGATTTGTCATTTTTGACTAATATTTCATTTTTTTCATTAAAAGATCCCACCCCTTTAATGTAAGTAACTTTGTTTTTTTTAAATAAAAACTCTACTCCTTTTGTAAGTGTTGAAACTGAACTATCTTTGTTACTCATCATTTTTTCCAGATTAAGCTTAATTTCTCCAGTTTCGATGCCAATATCAGAGAAGTTTTTAGCTCTATGAAAACTTTCTGACATATTTAATAAGCTTTTAGATGGAATACATCCTATATTAAGACAAGTGCCTCCCAAAGATCCTCTGGACTCTACACATGCAGTTTTTAATCCTAATTGTGATAATCTAATTGCACATACATATCCTGCAGGCCCTCCACCAATTACAGTAACATCAAATTTTTCAGCCATTATATATTTAAAAATAATCTCCTAGGGTCTTCTAAATTTTCTTTAACAGTTTTTAAGAACGACACAGATTCCTTTCCATCAATAATTCTATGATCATAAGACAAAGCCAAGTACATTATAGGTTTTATTTTTATCTCACCATTATCATTCACTGGTCTTTCTACAATATTATGCATTCCTAATACGCCTGATTGAGGTGGATTTAATATGGGTGTTGAAAGCATAGAACCATATACACCTCCATTGCTAATAGTAAAGGTTCCACCTTGTAAGTCCTCAATAGTTAGGCTGCCCTCGTTTGCTTTTTCAGATAATTTTTTAATTTCTTTTTCTATTTCAGCAAATGACATCTCATCTGCATTTCTAAGCACTGGAACTACTAAACCCCTTTCAGTTCCAACAGCGAAACTAATATTATAATAATTCTTATAAATTATGTCTTGATCTTCAATCTCAGCGTTAATTGCTGGAAATAATTTTAGTCCAACGACACAAGCTTTAACAAAAAATGACATTAGACCGAGCTTTATTCCGTATCTGCTTTTGAAATCTTCTTGGTTATCTTTTCTCATTGCCATAATTCTAGACATATCTACCTCGTTAAAAGTAGTTAACATTGCTGCATTTTCTTGGGCTTGTTTTAATCTTTTTGCAATTGTTTGTCTTAAACGGGTCATTTTAATTCTTTCTTCTTCACCGTATTGAATTCTTCTCTGGTTGGGTTGTGGATTTGCTCCCATCATGGAAATTAGATCACCTTTTAAAATTCTTCCTGCTTTACCTGTTCCCTTTACATTATCTAGGTTGATGTTTTTTTCTGCAACCATTTTTCTAACTGCAGGTGAAAGAATAATTGGTTGTTGTGAGGTTTCCTCTATTTCTACTTCTTCAGTTAAAAGTAAAGGCTCTTCTTCTAATAGCTCCATTGATTTATCTTCAGTTAATACTAATGGTTCTTCTAACTTAGTTTGAGGTTTTTTTTCTATATCTAAATTAATTACATTGCTTTTCTGATCCTTAAATTCTTTCTCTTCATTATCCTCAAGTTGTTTTTTGCTTTCGGGTTCATTTTTAATATCAACATTCCCCTCAGAAATTGAGCCCAAAACAGCTCCAACTTCAACTGTATCTCCATCTCTGAAACTAATCTCTGATAATATCCCACTAATAGGGGAAGGAACTTCTAAATTTACTTTATCAGTTTCCAGTTCAACTATTGCTTCATCCGCCTGAACTGTTTCACCTTCTTTTTTCAACCATTTAGAAACTGTTGCTTCTGTAATACTTTCACCTAAAGTAGGTACTAAAATTTTTTCACTCATTAATTAAATACTTCATTTATAATTTCTTGTTGCTCAAGTTGATGCCTTTTAGCATATCCAGTGGCTGGTGATGCATCAGGACTTCTTCCAATATAAGAAACTTCGTTATTTTTAGCTTTAATGGTATCCAATGTCCATTGTATATAATCTCTCACTGAAAACCATGCACCCATATTTTTTGGCTCTTCTTGACACCAATAGAAATTAGCATTTTTAGCGTATGGTTTAAGTTCTTTTACTAAACTTTTAACTGGAAAAGGATAAAGTTGTTCTATTCTAAACATTACCACATCATCTCTTTTTAGCTTTTCTCTAGCATTTAAAAGATCGAAGTATACTTTTCCTGAACAAATTATAACTTTTTTAATTTCACTAGATTTTTTTAATTTAATAAAATTTTTTGATTGATCACTTAATGCATGATCCCACATTATTCTGTGAAATGATGTTTGCTTACCAAAATCATCAATGGTTGATACACAAAACTTATTTCTTAACAAAGATTTAGGTGTCATTATTACAAGTGGTTTTCTAAAATCACGATGTATTTGTCTACGTAAAGCGTGAAAATAATTTGCTGGTGTTGTACAATTCATAACTTGAAGATTATCATTTGCACACAATTGTAGAAATCTTTCAAGTCTAGCTGATGAATGTTCTGGTCCTTGACCTTCATAGCCGTGAGGCAATAACATGACTAAACCTGAAGCTCTTTGCCATTTTCTTTCACCTGAAGAGATAAATTGATCAATTATAACTTGTGCACCATTGGCAAAATCACCAAATTGAGCTTCCCAAATAGTAAGAGTATTTGGTTCTACTAAACTATACCCATATTCAAATCCTAAAACTGCAAGTTCAGATAAAAAACTATCTACTATTTCAAATTTTTTTTGGTTTTTTGAAATATTATTTAACGGAATATATCTAGAGTTATCCATCTGATCTCTTAAAACTGAATGTCTCTGACTAAAAGTACCTCTACCAGAGTCCTGTCCAACAAATCGAACTGGAAAACCTTCATCTAATAATGAACCAAAAGCTAATGATTCAGCAGTAGACCAGTCAATATTTAAACCATCATCGACAGATTTTTTTCTAGTTTGCAAGATTTTGCTAATAGTTTTGTGAATATTTATTTCAGATGGAACGACATTTATTTTGTTTGAAATATTTTTAAGTATTTTTTCATCTGCTCCAGTAATTCCTCTTTTATCTTTCCCCTTTTTAGGTTTATAGCTGGACCATGCTCCCTCAAACCATTCAATTTTAGGATTATAATCTTTAGCTGTCTTAAATTGATCATCTAAAAGATCTTTAAATTTTTTTATTTGATCATTTAAACCTTCTTTAGATATTAAATTTTCATTAATAAGCTTAGATCCATATATATTTGCTGTTGATTGATGTGATCTAATTTTTTTATACATCAATGGTTGAGTGAATGATGGCTCATCTCCCTCATTATGTCCAAATCGTCTGTAACAAACTAAGTCGATGACTACATCTCTATTAAACTTTAATCTAAATTCAGTTGCAATTCTTGAGCCATAAACAACAGCTTCTGGGTCATCTCCATTAACATGGATGATAGGCGCATCAACCATTTTTGCAATATCTGATGGGTGAGGTGAAGATCTTGCAAACCTTGGACTTGTTGTAAATCCTATTTGATTATTAACTATTATATGAATAGTTCCACCTGTATTGTGTCCAGGTAAACCCGACATTGCAAAACACTCAGCAACAATACCTTGTCCTGCAAAAGCAGCATCACCATGAATTAAAATCGGAATTACTTTGTTTCTCTCACTATCTTTATGAAAAAATTGTTTGGCTCTAGTCTGACCCAATACTACTGGATTAACTGCTTCCAAATGCGAAGGATTATCTGTTAGACTTACATGAACAGAATTTCCATCAAATTCTCTATCAGATGAAGCTCCCAAATGATATTTCACATCACCAGCACTGTCTTCATCAGTATTATTTAATTCACCAGCAAATTCATTAAATATTCTTTTATAAGATTTTTGCAAAACGTTAGCTAAAACATTTAGTCTTCCTCTGTGAGACATTCCAATTTTGACTTCTTTAATATTTGACTGACCGCCAATTTTAATTATTTGCTCTAACGCAGGTATCAAACTTTCACCACCATCAAGACCAAATCTTTTTGATCCCACATATTTAGTATGCAAAAATTTCTCAAATCCCTCAGCTTGTATTAATTTGTTTAAAATTGCACTTTTACCATTTACTGTAAATTTCAATGCATTTTCATCTTTTTCAACTCTATCACGAAACCATTTTCTCTCTGTTGGATTTGAAATATGCATATATTCGTAACCAATATTTCCACAATAAATTTTTCTTAATACGGAGAGAATTTCTTTTATGTTAGAATATTCTTTATTTAAGACACCATCTAAGTAAATTTTTTTACTATAATCATCTTTTTTAAATCCATAATTTTCAGGATGTAGTTCGTCAAGATACTCACTTTCTCTCATTTCTAATGGATCAACTTTTGATAATAAATGACCACGCTGTCTATAAGCTCTAATCAAAGAGACTGCTTTAATAGAATTACTGTTACTTGCAACTATATCGTTTTGATCTATTTCTTTATTTTGACTTTCTAGAATCTTAATTTCATTTTCAAATATTTTACTCTCATCAATTTTATTTTTACTTGGACTCCAAGATGGTCCATTAACCTCTTTAATAATTGAATTAATATCATCACCAATATTTATAAAATATTTTTTCCAACTCTCAGGTAAATTTGGATCATTATTTACATACTTCACATACATTTGTTCTATAAATGCACTATTTGATTTATTAAGAAATGAAGTTTTTTTGTATTCTAAATTTTTAGATGATGACATTTTTAAATATAATTATACACGAATAAGGTGTTATCAATTAGATAATTTATTCAATAGAGTTATTCCAATTTCAGATGGTGATTTTGCCATTGTAATACCAGATTTTTCCATAATTTTAATTTTTTCATCAGCGTTACCTTTTCCTCCTGATATTATTGCACCAGCATGACCCATTCGTCTACCAGGTGGTGCTGTAATTCCTGCTACAAATCCAACCATTGGTTTTTTTATCTTATGATTTTTTATAAATTCAGCAGCTTCTTCTTCAGCAGTCCCTCCGATCTCACCAATCATTACTATAGACTCAGTTTTTTCATCATTTAAAAACAGATCTAGACAATCAATAAAATTTGTACCATGTATTGGATCTCCACCTATTCCTATACATGTAGATTGACCAAGGCCATTTTCTGAGGTTTGGGCTACAGCCTCGTAAGTTAATGTCCCTGACCTAGAAACAATTCCTACTGTTCCTTTTTTATGAATATTTCCAGGCATTATTCCAATTTTACATTCATCAGGAGTTATTATACCTGGACAGTTGGGACCAATAAGTCTCGATTTAGAGTTAAAAAGTCTTCTTTTTACTTTAAGCATGTCTAAAACTGGAATTCCCTCACTTATACATACAATCAATTCTATAGATGAATCAATTGCCTCTATAATTGCTGAAGCTGCAAACTTTGCAGGAACATAAATCATTGTTGCATTTGCACCTGTCTGATCTTTAGCTTCTTTAACAGTATTAAATACTGGTCTTTCCAAATGAATTTGACCTCCTTTTTTAGGAGTAACTCCACCAACTAAGTTAGTTCCATACTTAATAGATTGTTCAGAATGAAAAGTTCCATGAGCGCCAGTGAAACCTTGACAAATTACTTTTGTATCCTTGTTAATTAAAACTGACATTATTTAATTGCCTCAACAATTTTTTTTGCTGCATCGGATAAATCATTTGCAGAAATAATCTCTAATCCTGAATTATCTAAAATTTCTTTTCCCTCTTTGAAATTTGTACCTGCTAGTCTCACTACTAAAGGAACTTTAATTTTAATTTCTTTTGCTGCATCTACAACACCTTGTGCAAGTACGTCACATCTCATTATTCCTCCAAAAATATTTATTAGTATTCCTTTAACATTTTTGTCAGATAAGATAATTTTAAATGCTGCTGAAACTTTTTCTTTAGAGGCACCACCACCTACATCTAAAAAATTTGCAGGCTCTTCTCCATATAATTTAATAATATCCATAGTAGCCATTGCTAATCCAGCACCATTTACCATACATCCTATATTTCCATCCAATTTAATGTATGCAAGATCATATTTGCTTGCTTCAATTTCAGTTTCTTCTTCTTCATTTAAGTCTCTAAGTTTTTGAATTTCTGGATGTTTAAATAATGCATTTTCGTCAAAAGTCATCTTTGCATCCAAACATACAATTTTGTTTTTTTTGGTTAAAATGAGAGGATTTATCTCTACTAAATTTGCATCTGTATCAATGAACATTTTGTAAATTGATTTTATTAAATTGATTGCTTGTTTACTTGCATCTTTGTCTAAATCAAAAATTTTAATAATTTTGTTACAGTCTTCCTCTGAAATACTTTCATTAAAATCTACTTTAGTTGTGATTATTTTCTCTGGTGATTTTACAGCAACTTCCTCAATATTCATTCCCCCCTGATCACTGGAAATAAATGCAATTTTCGCAGATGCCCTGTCAACAAGACAAGACAGATAGAATTCTTTTTCTATTTCTGATGCATTTTCAACATACAATCTTTTCACTTCTCTTCCTGAGGGTCCAGTTTGATGAGTAACTAATGTTTTACCAAACAATTTTTTCGCCTCCTCTTCCAAAAGAGCAATATTATCAACAATTTTTACTCCTCCAGCCTTTCCTCTACCTCCTGCATGAATTTGAGCTTTTAATACATACTTATCGGCTTTGAGATTTTTTACTTTTTCAATTAATTCTTTTACATTAAGAGCATAAACGCCTTCGGGTACAACCGCGCCATACTTTTTAAGTATTTCTTTTGCCTGGTGCTCGTGGATGTTCATTTAATCTTTGTTTAAGTCAGGATCTATTTTAGATGCTGCATCCCATAATTTTATTACTGCTTCTACTGAATTATTAAACTCAGTTTTTTCATTTTCATTAAGGTCGATTTCTTCAATTTTTTCAACACCTTCATTTCCAATGATAACAGGAACGCCTGCATATACATTATTAATTCCATACTCTCCATGTAAATATGCTGCGCATGGTAAAAGTTTTTTTTGATCTTTTAAAAATGCTTCGGCCATCTCAACTCCAGATGCTGCAGGTGCATAAAATGCTGATCCTTTTTCTAGATATTTTACAATTTCTGCACCACCGTCTCTAGTTCGCTGATTAATGCTTTCTAATTTTTCCTCAGAAATCTTTCCCTCTTTCACTAACTCCATCAATGGTTGACCAGAGACTTTGGTAAATCGTGGAAGAGGTACCATTGTATCTCCATGTCCACCCATTACCATTGCATCGATTTCTTTTACAGGCACATTTAATTCTTCAGATAAAAATAGCTTAAATCTTGAACTATCCAATATACCCGCCATCCCTACAACCTTATGAACCGGGAGTCCTGAATATTTTTGCAATGCCATTACCATTACATCCAATGGATTTGTAATACAAATTACAAAGGCATTAGGCGCATTATTTTTTATTCCTTTTGCAACTTGTTTAATAATTTTTAAATTAATTCCTAATAGATCGTCTCTACTCATTCCAGGTTTTCTAGGAACGCCTGCTGTAATTATAATAACATCTGATCCTTTTATATCTTCATACTTATCTGTTCCTGAAAATTTTACATTAAATCCATCTACCGAGGAAGATTGGGCTATATCTAAACCTTTTCCCTTTGCTACTCCACTTGCAACATCAAATAAAACAACTTCATCCACCAGCTCTTTTAAACCAATTAAATGTGCTAAAGTTCCCCCAATTTGACCTGCTCCTATTAAAGAAATTTTACTCATTTTATTTCATTGTTGGCATAATAAATTCAGGATTAGATCTAATTCCTGATGGCCATCTAGAAGTAATAGTTTTTAATTTAGTATAAAATTTTACACCTTCCATACCATGCGTTCCACTATCTCCAAATAATGACCTTTTCCATCCTCCAAAACTATGGAAAGCCATTGGAACTGGTATTGGAACATTTATCCCTACCATTCCAACTTGAATTTTGCTTGCAAATGTTCTTCCTGCATCCCCATCTCTAGTATAAATGCTAACTCCATTTCCGTATTCATGCTCATTAATCATTTTTGTAGCTTCTTCAAATGTTTTTACCCTAACAACAGACAAAACTGGTCCAAATATTTCCTCTTTATAAATTCTCATATCAGTAGTCACATGATCAAAAAGACACCCACCAATATAAAAACCATTTTCATATCCCTGCAATTTCAAATTTCTTCCATCAAGAACAAGTTTTGCTCCTTCTTTAACTCCTAGATCTACATAGCCTTTTACTTTTTCCAAGTGTTCTTTGGTTACTAAAGGGCCCATCTCCGATGATTTATCCATACCAGGTCCAATTTTTAATGCTTCAGCTTTTTTTGATAATCTTAAGACTAACTCATCACCTACATCACCAACCGCTACTGCTACAGACTGCGCCATACATCTTTCTCCAGCTGAACCATATGCAGCACCCATCAAACCATTTACGGCACCATCTAAATCACAATCTGGCATTACAACTAAATGATTTTTTGCTCCACCTAATGCCTGGACTCTTTTTTCATTTTTAGCTGCATTTTCATAAATGTACTTAGCAATAGGAGTTGATCCAACAAAACTTACGGCTTTAATATTTTGGTTTGTTAATATCGCATCAACAACCTCTTTATCACCGTTTACAACATTAAAAACTCCCTCAGGAAGACCAGCTTCATTAAGCAGTTCTGCCAATTTCATCGGGCATGAGGGATCTTTTTCTGATGGTTTTAAAATAAAACTATTACCACATGCTATAGCTAATGGAAACATCCACATCGGTACCATTGCCGGAAAATTAAATGGGGTTATACCAGCTGCAACTCCCAAAGGCTGTCGCATTGAATAACTATCAACGTTTGTTCCAACATTTTCAGAAAATTCTCCTTTAAGTAGGTGTGGAATTCCACATGCAAACTCAACAACTTCTAATCCTCTTATTAATGATCCTTTAGCATCCTCATAAACTTTTCCATGCTCTGAGACTATTAGTTTTGCAAGTTCATCAAAATTTTTTTCTATGAGCTCTTTAAATTTAAACATTATTCTTGCTCTTTGAAGTGGAGGATTTAACGACCAAGTCTGAAAAGCTTTTTGTGCAATTTCCACTGCACCATCTAAATCTGCTTTTGAGGCTAAAATAACCTCAGAGTCTTGTTCCCCAGTAGCAGGGTTAAAGATTTTTCCTTTTCTCTTTGAATTACCCGATATTACTTTTCCACCAACAAAATGTTTGATTAAATTCATGATTGAAATTATTTAATTAAGTAATTAAGCTGTTGCAAGCATTTTCTTTATCTCTGCAATAGCTTTTGCAGGATTTAAGCCCTTAGGACAAGCATTTGTGCAATTCAAGATAGTATGACATCTATAAAGCTTAAGTTCGTCAGCAACCTTTTTTAGTCTTTCTTTTCTGTCCTCGTCTCTACTATCAATTATCCATCTGTAAGCTTGAAGTAAAACTGCGGGACCTAAATATTTTTCACCGTTCCACCAATAACTTGGACAAGACGTTGAACAACATGCACACATAATACATTCATATAATCCATCTAATTTTGCTCTATCGTCTTTAGATTGGATATTCTCTTTATCATTTACTTTTGAGGTTTTTAACCAAGGTTCAACAGACTCATATTGTTTATATAATGTGCTTAAATCACCGATTAAATCTTTTAAGACTTTTAGATGTGGTAAAGGATAAATATCAATATCTCCATCCAGTTCAGAATGGGACTTCGTGCATGCTAAACCATTTTTTCCATTCATATTCATCGCACAAGATCCACAAACTCCATGGGCACAAGATCTTCTGTAAGCTATGGAAGGATCTATTTCATTTTTTATTTTGTTTAAAACATCAAGGACTTTAGATGAACAATTATCCATATCAACTTCATAAGTATCAAGTCTTGGATTTTCATTTTTAGATGGATCCCATCTATAAATATTTATTTTTCTAATATTTTTTGAACCTGTTTTATCTTTATAATATTGACCTTTTTCTACCTTTGAGTTTGCAGGTAAATTTAATTGAACCATTAATACACTCTTTCCTGTGGAGGAAAATATTGTACATCATTTGTAAGTGTTGATCTATGAACAGGTCTATAATTAATTTTAGTTTTTGAACCATTACACCAAGAAAGAGTATGTTGCATATAATTCTCATCATCTCTTTTTGGAAAATCTTCTCTTGCATGAGCTCCTCTGCTTTCTTTTCTATGATACGCAGAGTCCATTGTAGTTATTGCTTGTCTTATTAAGTTGTCAAATTCTAGTGTTTCAACTAAATCAGTATTAAAGATTAATGACTTATCTTTTACAGAAAGAGAGTCCATTCCATCATAAGGTTTTCTAATTTCATCAACGCCCTCCTTTAATGTTTTCTCAGTTCTAAATACAGCACATTTTGATTGCATCGTTTTTTGCATTGAAAGTCTCAGTTCAGATGTTGGATTTGAACCCTCTGAGTTTCTTAATTTGTCAAATCTATCTAAACATCTATCCGTTTCATTTTTATCAATTTCATCATGCTTCATTCCAGGCTTTACTAACTCTGCAGCTCTTTTCGCTGCCGCTCTTCCAAAAACTACTAAATCTATTAATGAGTTTGAACCTAATCTATTTGCGCCATGAACAGAAACACATGCTGCTTCTCCAATAGCCATTAACCCAGGTACAGTTTTTTCAGATCCATTTAATGTTAAAACTTCTGCTTTATAATTTGTTGGTATTCCACCCATATTATAATGCACTGTAGGTACTACTGGTATAGGTTCCTTAGTTACATCAACATTTGCAAATAATTTTGAAGCCTCTGATATTCCTGGAAGTCTCTCATCTATAACTTTTGGATCCAAATGATCAATATGAAGATGAACATGATCCTGTTCTTTTCCAATACCTCTACCCTCATTAATTTCTACAGCAATTGATCTACTTACAACATCTCTAGATGCTAAATCTTTTGCTTTAGGAGCATAACGCTCCATAAATCTTTCTCCTTTTGAATTTACTAAATAACCACCTTCTCCTCTTACACCTTCGGAAATTAATGTTCCATGACCATATATTCCCGTTGGATGAAATTGTACAAATTCCATGTCTTGTAAAGGTAATCCAGCTCTAAGAGCCATGGCATTACCATCTCCAGTGCAAGTATGAGCTGAAGTAGCTGAGTAATACACTTTTCCATAACCCCCTGTTGCTATAATAGTTGTGTGGGATCTAAATCTGTGAATTGTTCCATCATTGAGGTTCCAAGCAATTATACCTTTGCATGCTCCATCTTTCATTATTAAATCTAGCGCAAAGTATTCAATAAAAAATTCGGTATTATGTTTTAAAGCTTGTCCATACAATGTGTGAAGTATTGCATGTCCAGTTCTATCTGCTGCTGCACAAGTTCTTTGTACAGTCTCATTTCCATAGTTTTTTGTCATGCCACCAAAAGGTCTTTGATAAATTTTGCCATCATCTGTTCTACTAAATGGAACTCCATACTTTTCTAATTCTAGAACAGCAGCTGGCGCTTCCTTACATAAATATTCTATAGAGTCCTGGTCTCCCAACCAATCAGCACCTTTAACAGTGTCGTACATATGCCATCTCCAATCATCTTCACCCATATTTCCAAGTGCTGCTGAAATACCACCTTGTGCTGCGGAGGTGTGACTTCTGGTTGGGAACACTTTAGAGACACATGCAGTTTTTAATCCAGCTTCACTTAATCCTACAGCTGCTCTTAGCCCAGAACCACCTGCACCTAGAACAACAACATCATATTCATGATCAATAATTTTGTATGCACTCATAACTATAAACTAAATATTAAGATAATGATTAATAATGGAAATACTATAGCAAAGATATTTAAAGATTTATTTGCGGCATTTTTGATTTTTTGATCTTCGATATAGTCCTCAAAAACCTCACTAATACTTAGTGCAGAGAAAAAATATGCAAAAATCAAAAAAAGACTTAACAAAAACTTTGAAGGTTGAGAAGACACAAACAGTAATACCTGTTCAAAGCCTTTGTCGTAAATATAAGCTAGATTAATCGCAAACCATAGCATTAATGGCACTAATATTGCTGAACTTACTTTTAAGAACAACCATTTTTTTGTAACTGATCCCATTAAATTAAAACTCTTCCAATGATAAAGATTATTACAGTAAGTGGAAATGATCCGATTAGCACAATTAATCCTGTTATTTTTGTAGTTTTTTGCTCAAAACCATAACCTAAATCCATAAACAAATGTCTTATTTCACTAAGCATTTGAAATGAAAAAGACCAAATAATTCCAAGACAAAAAAATTTGCCTAAAAAAGATGATAAGAACAAATTAATATTCTGATAACTCTGTTCACCCAACAATAAAGAGGCTATCCATATACCTATTAGTGTTATAGTGAAAAAGTTTATTATACCAGTTATTCTGTGTGAAATTGAAACCAGTGAGGAAATGTGCCAATTATAAATTTGTATATGTGGCGATATTGGATTTTTATTTTCCATAAAAATCTTTTTCTACTAAAGCCTCAGCAATTTCAACTGCATTAAGTGCAGCACCTTTTAATAAGTTATCAGACACAACCCACAAATTAATTGAATTTGGTTGAGAAGAGTCCTCACGAATTCTTGATATGAATGTTTCAAATTTGTCTTCAGCTTCAACAGGCGTAATGTATCCTCCATCTTTTTGCTCATCAACTACCTTGCATCCTGGTGATGATGATAAGACATTTCTTATTTCTTCTAAGTCATGTTTTTTGTTAAATTCAACATTCACACTTATGGAGTGAGAAACAAGAACAGGGATTCTTACACAAGTAGATGTTATATTAATTTTACTATCTAAAATTTTTTTTACCTCATCATGATTTTTTTGCTCTTCTTTTGTGCTTCCATTTTCAAGAAAACTATCGATATGTGGTATAGCATTAAAAGCAATTTGCTTAGTAAAATTTTTTGACTCAACATCTTTATTTTCCAAGACTTCTTTAGTTTGGGATATAAGTTCATCCATTCCTGCCTTGCCTGCTCCTGATACAGATTGATAAGTTGATGCAACTATTCTTTTTACATTATACAAATCATGTAATGGTTTGAGAGCTACAACTATTGGTATTACTGAACAATTGGCATTTGCTATAATATTCTTATTTTTAAATTTAGGTAATTCTTTGGAATTTACCTCTGGAACAATTAAAGGAATTTCTGGATCTTTTCTAAAGAATTTTGAATTATCTATTACAATTGTTTTTTCTGCTGCGATCGGTGCCCATTTTTCAGCAATTGAAGAACCAGCTGCAAAAAAAGCAATTTTTACTTTTGAGAAATCAAATTGTTCTAAATTACTAACAGTATGCTCTTTTCCTAAAAAATTAATTTTTTTTCCTTCACTATTTGGAGACGCAACTAAGTACGCCTCTGTTATTGGAAAGTTTTTTTTTTCCAAAACTTCTATTAATTTTCGACCTACGTTTCCTGTCGCTCCTACTATTGCTATATTCATGATATTTTAAAGTTTTATACTAAATGAAAGGTAAATCACAAACTTTTCCATCAAAATCAGAGCCATTTATATTGATTTTAAAGGATTTCGAAGTCTCAAAGTGTGGTTTGTTAATCATTGCAATCCCAATGACTTGTTTAAAAGTTGGATTGTAACAACCAGATCTTAATTCTCCAATTACATTATTATCTTCATCTACTAGATCCATTGAGCCATTAACACTTATTTCCTTGGTATCAATTTTTACTCCCATAAGTTTTTTTTTAATTCCTTCAGCTTTAATTTTTTTTAGTTTTTCTTTACCTAAGAAATCAACATCACTATCTATATTAACATACTTGTCAAAACCACACTCATATGGATTATCTCCATTGTCCATATCGTTACCATGGGAAAGTAAACCACTCTCAATACGTTCGATAAGGTTTGGTCCACCTGGTCTAATATTGAATTCTTTTCCAATTTCAAAAAGATGATCGTATAGTTTTAAACCTGACTCGTTGTGTTCCATATAAATTTCATAGCCACCTTGTTTAGACCATCCAGACTTTGCAATAAGGTGTTTATCGCCACCAAATTCAAAATAATCAAAACCAAAAAATTTTAAATTTACAATTTTTTCTCCAAAAACTTTTTCCATTAATTGAAATGATTTTGGTCCTTGAACTGCCATTATATCAATATCAGGTTCAGAAATTTTTACATCAAATTTGTTTCCAATCGCTAATCCTTTGGCAAATAAAATTACATCTGAGTCAGCTAAAGAGACCCACCACCTATTTTCATTTAATCTTAGAACTACAGGATCATTAATTAAACCTGCATTGTCATCAATGATTGGGCAGTAATAACATCTTCCATCTTTGGATTTTGATAAATCTCTGCAAGTCATCAATTGAACCAATTTTGCTGAGTCTTTACCAGAAATTTCAACTTGTCTTTCAGCAGCAACATCCCAAATCTGAACATGCTCTTTCAAGTGATGATAAGCATCTTCTACAGAACCAAATGCTGCTGGCAGCAACATATGATTATATATAGTATAAGCAGTTACACCTTGTTTTTCAATTCTAGAGGTGTACGGTGTACCTCTAAGCCTTCTTGATTTTGCTATTAAAAAAGTTTTCATTTTTTTTGAGCATTACTGCCATCTTATTTGATTTTTGTAAAGAAACTATATTAGTTTAATTCCTTAGCTTGTTTTCTCAGTTCGAACTTTTGAATCTTTCCAGTGGATGTCTTTGGTAGCGGAGTAAACACAACCTTCTTAGGAAGTTTAAATCCAGCAAGAGTTTCTCGACAAAATTTAATAATTTCTTCCTCTGAACTTGATTTTCCTTCGATTAATTCAACAAAAGCACAAGGTGTTTCACCCCATTTTTCATCTGGTTTTGCTACAACAGCTGCCAGTGATACAGCTGGATGTTTTGAAATCGTATTTTCAATTTCGATAGATGAAATATTTTCTCCTCCTGAAATTATAATATCTTTTGATCGGTCTTGTATTTTTATGTAACCACTTGGATGAGTTACAGCTAAGTCGCCAGAATGAAACCATCCTCCATCCATTGATTTTTCTGTCGCTTCTTTATCTTTAAAATAACCCTTCATCACCACATTTCCTCTAATCATAATTTCACCCATTGTTTTTCCATCATGAGGAACAGGCTTCATAGTTTCAGGGTCCATTACAATGACGCCTTCTGTATTGGGATACCTTACGCCTTGTCTTGCTCTTATTTCGTTTTGGTTATTTTGATCTAATTCATCCCATTCTTGATTCCATGCACACTGCAAAATATGACCATAGGTTTCTGTAAGACCATATACATGCATTACTTCAAAGCCTAACTTTTGCATTTTTTCAAAAATTATGCTAGGAGGAGGAGCACCTGCTGTTAATACATATACCTTTCTTTTTAATTCCTTTTGCTGATCCTCAGGTGCATTAGCTAACATGTTTAAAACTATTGGTGCTCCACCAAAATGAGTAACTTCATATTTATCAATTAATTCAAATATCTTTTTTACATCAATATTTCTCAGACAAATTACTCGACCATGAATCATTGACATTGTCCAAGGATAACACCAGCCATTACAATGAAACATTGGTACTGTGTATAAAAAATTTAACTGATTAGGCATATTCCATGCAACTGCACTTCCTGTTGCCATTAAATATGATCCTCTATGATGATAAACAACTCCTTTTGGATTACCAGTTGTTCCAGAAGTATAACCTAATGCTATAGCTTGCCACTCATCTTTTGGCATTTTCCATTTAAAATTTTCATCTCCAGAATTTAAAAACTCCTCATATTCCAAAGATCCTATATTTTTTGAATCGATTAGCTTTGCATCTTTATCATCTATATCAATTATAGTAATTTTTGAATTAACTTCTTCTAAAGCTTTTTTTATTACATCATGAAATTGTCTATCTACAATTAGCACCTTCGCTTCGCTGTGATTTAAAATATAACTAATTGTTTTTGAGTCTAGTCTTGTATTAATAGCATTTATAACTGCTCCAACCATAGGAATAGAATAATGCGCTTCAAATATTTCAGGTGTGTTAAAAGCTAAGACAGATACCGTATCACCTGTTTTAATTCCTAATTTATCTAATGCACTAGCAAACTTAATACATCTTTTGTAAACTTCACTCCAAGTGTATTTCCTACTTTCATAAACTACTGCTTCGTAGTTTGGATAAATATCTTTTGCTCTTTCTAGAAATGATAAAGGGGTTAATGGAACATAATTGGCTTCGTTTTTATCCAAATTTGTTTCATAAGGGTTCATTCTAATTAAATTTGTAATTCATAATATAATTACTTCCAGTTGTTGCAGTAATATAACTACTTTCTATCCTAGGAAGCACTCTATTAAAGAAAAAATTGGCAGTTTGGATTTTGTCCTCATAAAAATCTTTATTACTCTCATATTCTTTGAAGGAAACTTCTAGAACTTTTAACCAAGCATGTCCGGTTGCAACTAAACCAAGAACTTTTAAATAATCGTTACATGCTCCACTTGCGTCTTCTGGAGAATTTTTTATTTTTTCCTTCATCCAATCAGTAAATTTTGACAAAATATCAAGATGATAGTTAAGTTGTTTTACAAAAGGCTCGGCTTTTTTGTCAGTAATTTTAATCTCGTCTTTAACTAAGTTTAGATAGTTTTCAATAATATCACCATTTTTGTTAATTAATTTTCTGAAGACTAAGTCAGCAGCCTGAACTGAATTTGTTCCCTCATAAATAGGTGTAATTCTATTGTCTCTGTAGAATTGTTCAATACCTTGATCTTTCGTAAATCCATATCCTCCATGAATTTGCATTGCTTCACTTGTTATCTCCATTGCATTATCTGTGAAAAGCGATTTAACAACTGGTGTCATTAATGAAACAAGATCTGAAGCTTCTTGTTTTATTTTTTCATCAGAATGATTTAAGCTAACTTCAATTTGTTGAGACAGCCAGAAACTTAAGGCTCTTTGTCCCTCTATCATAGACTTCATACTCAAAAGTGATCGTCTTATATCAACGTGATCAATAATAAAATCTGCACCATTATTTGATTTTGAATTAAATGCCTTACCTTGTTTTCTTTCTTTGGCGTAAGTAAGGGAATTTTGGTATGCAATTTCAGAAATACCTAAACCTTGAATTCCAACAATAATTCTCTCCAAATTCATCATTGTGAACATAGAGTTAAGGCCTTTGTTTTTAGGTCCAATCATATAACCAACAGCATCGTCAAAATTTAACACGCATGTTGCAGATCCTTTAATGCCCATTTTGTTTTCTATTGAACCTGTTGATACTCCGTTTCTTGGCCCAACTGATCCATCTTTATTTAAAACAAATTTTGGAACTAAAAATAAACTGATACCTTTTGTTCCTGCTGGGGAGTCTGTTGATCGAGCTAATACTAAATGAATAATATTTTCTGTTAAATCTTGATCACCAGAAGTAATAAAAATTTTTTGACCACTGATTTTGTAAGTTCCATCATTTTGATCAACTGCTTTCGTTTTTAGAAGACCTAAGTCTGTTCCACATACTGGTTCTGTTAAACACATTGTGCCGCTCCATTTACCCTCAACCATTTTAGGCAAATAAGTATTTTTTATTTCATCATCAGCATGCCTTAACAAACAGTTATATGCTCCAATAGTCAGTTCACTGTAAAGTTTAAAAGATAAACTTGCTGATGATAACATTTCATCAAAGAAAGTGCTTACTGTTTTAGGCATTCCTTGACCACCATATTTCGGATCACAAGATAAAGAAATCCATCCATCCTCTATAAATTTTTGATAAGCTTCCTTATATCCTGGAGGTGTTCTAACCACTCCATTTTCTAAAACAGCTGGCGTTTCATCTCCACTTTTTGCAAGAGGTAAGATTAAGTTTTGAGTAATTTTTGCTGCTTCTTCTAAAATATCTTTAACTAATTCTGTATTAACTTCTTTATATTTTTCAATTTCATTATATTTTTTATTATTCCTCAATTTATCAAAGAGAAACATCATATCATCTACTGGTGCGTTATAAGTTGGCATATATATACTTTAGAATAAATGTCTTATTATTGCAATTTTGAAATTATCGCATCTCCCATCACTGATGTTGATACTTCTTTCATTCCCTTAGAAATAATGTCTTTAGTTCTAAGACCCTCATCAAGCACACCTTGAACAGCTTTTTCTAAACTATCTGCCTCTTTATCAAGATCTAGAGAATATCTTAAAGCCATTGCAAAACTCAGTATTGTTGCTATTGGATTAGCAATACCTTGACCTGCTATATCGGGTGCTGATCCATGAACTGGCTCATATAAAGATCTCATATTACCGTTTTTATCTTTGGCTCCAAGGGACGCAGATGGCAAAAGTCCTAGAGAACCAGTCAACATTGCAGCTTCATCTGATAACATGTCGCCAAAAAGATTATCTGTTACTATCACATCAAATTGTTTGGGATTTCTAACTAACTGCATTGCACAGTTATCTGCTAGCATGTGATTTAATTCTACATCGCTATATTCTTTTTCATGTATTGCTTGAACTTCTTCTTTCCATAATTGACCTGCCTCCATGACATTCGACTTTTCACAGGAAGTAACTTTATTATTCCGTTTTCTGGCTAAATCAAATGCAACTCGGGCTACTCTCTCTATTTCACTAGTAGTATAGACATGAGTATTAATTCCTTTTCTTTCACCATTATCAATTGGTTTTATCCCTCTAGGTTCACCAAAGTAAATTCCACCCGTTAATTCCCTAACAAAAAGAATATCTAAATTAGAAACAAATTCAGGCTTTAAACTTGAGGCATCAACAAGTTGTTTGAAACAAATTGCAGGTCTTAAATTTGCAAATAATTTTAATTCTTTTCTTAATTTTAATAGAGCCCTCTCTGGTTTTTTTGAAAAATCAATATTATCCCATTTTGGTCCACCAACAGCACCTAATATTACTGCAGCGCTCTCTTGTGCCTTGTAAAAAGCTTCATCAGTTATTGGAGTTCCATGTTTATCATAAGCAGCACCTCCAACCAAATCTTGGTCAATTTCAAAATCCAAGGATTTATTTGAGTTGAACCATTCAATTATTTTTTTGACTTCAGCGATTACCTCTGGTCCGATACCATCTCCTGGTAATAATAAAATTTTTCTTTTTTTAATTTTAATCATTAAATATCCAAGGTTTTGTCTCTTTAATTTTATTTTCGTATGAAACTATTTTTTCAGATTTTTCTAGAGATAACGCAATGTCATCTAGTCCCTCTATTAGACATTTTTTCTTAAATTGATCTATTTCAAATTTTATTTCTTTATTACCAAATCTTATTGTTTGCTCAGGCAAATTTACAGAAATTTCCTCTTTTCTATTCGAGTACTCTGAAATTTCTTTGATTTGATCCTCTGAAATTGTAATTGGGAGAATCCCATTCTTAAAACAGTTATTATAAAATATATCTGCATAACTTGAACTAATTACACAAGTTATTCCAAAATCCATTAAAGCCCAAGGAGCATGTTCTCTAGAAGAGCCACATCCAAAATTCTTTCCTGCAATTAAAATTTTAGAATTATTATACGGACTATTATTTAAAATAAAGTCATCTATCTCTTTACCACTTTGGTCATATCTCATTTCAAAAAATAAATTTTTTCCTAGTCCAGTTCTTTTTATAGTTTTTAAAAACTGTTTAGGAATTATCATGTCTGTATCTATATTGACGATAGGTAGATAAGCTGGAACACTTTTTATTGAGATAAATTTATTCATTTAATTTTGGTATTTTCTAACATCATCTAAGTTTCCAGAAATTGCAGCTGCTGCAGCCATTGCTGGACTGACTAAATGTGTTCTACCACCTCTTCCCTGTCTACCCTCAAAATTTCTATTAGAGGTAGATGCACATCTTTCTTCAGGTTTAAGCTTATCTGCATTCATTGCTAGACACATTGAACAGCCTGGCTCTCTCCATTCAAAACCTGATTCTAAAAATATTTTATCCAGACCCTCTTGCTCTGCTTGTTCTTTAACTAAACCAGAACCTGGAACAATCATTGCATGTACATGTGATGCAACCTTTTTATCTTTTAATATTTTAGCTGCCTCTCTTATATCTTCTATTCTCCCGTTAGTGCAGCTTCCTATAAAAACTTTATCAATCTTAATATCTTGAATATTCGTATTTGGTTTTAATCCCATATAATTTAATGATCTGTTAATTGAATTTTTTCTATCTGGGTCAGTTTCACTTTCAGGATTGGGAACTTTACCGTCTATTTCAACCACGTCCTGGGGAGATGTTCCCCAAGTTACCATTGGTTTAATTTGAGATCCATCTAACGTTAATTCTTTATCAAAGTTTGCATCATTGTCAGATTTCAATTTATGCCAATATTCCAAGGCTTTTTCCCAGTTTTCTCCTTTTGGTGACATTGGTTTATCTTTTAAATATTGAAATATCTTTTCATCTGGTTGAATTAGTCCTGCTCTTGCTCCACCTTCAATCGTCATGTTGCAAATCGTCATTCTTTGTTCAACACTTAGATTAGATATAAGGTTACCGGCATACTCAATCACATAACCAGTACCACCAGCCGTTCCTATTTTTCCAATTATCTGCAGGATTACATCCTTTGATGTTACGCCAATAGGTAATGAACCATTTACGCTAATTCTAAAGTTTTTAGATTTTTTCTGAACTAAAGTTTGTGTTGCTAAAACGTGTTCAACTTCTGAAGTTCCAATACCAAAAGCTAAAGCTCCAAATGCTCCATGAGTTGCAGTATGACTATCACCACAAACAATAATATTTCCAGGCTGTGTAAAACCTTGTTCAGGCCCTATGATATGGACAATACCTTGTCTTTTATCGTCCATTCCAAATATCTCGACACCAAATTCCTTACAGTTTTTATTCAAAGTTTCAACTTGAATTCTCGAGTCCTCATCTTCAATACCTTTTGACCTATCAGTTGTTGGAACATTATGATCTGCAACAGCAAGCGTTAGTTTAGGGTGTCTTACTTTTCTGTTTGAATTTCTTAAGCCTTCAAATGCTTGAGGGCTTGTAACTTCATGAATTAAATGTCTATCTACAAACAAAAGTGATGTACCATCAGGTTGTTCATCAACTAGATGATCGTTCCAAATTTTATCGTAAGTTGTAAAAGGCATTTAGAAAAAAATTATTTTTTCTGTTCTTGATTTTCTTTCGGTTCTTCTGTTTTTACAGGCTCTACTTTAACTTCTTCTTTTGTAGCTTCAGCTTTAACTTCTTCTTTTGTAGCTTCAGCTTTAACTTCTTCTTTAGTAGCTTCTGTTTGAGGATCAGTTGATGGCATTACGTTTTCCTCAGTAACTTCATTAATTTTAGTTTCTAAATCAATACCAATAGTCTTCTTAATTTTTTCAGCTATTCTAGCAGATTTACCAGTTCTATCTCTTAGATAGTATAATTTTGCTCTTCTTACTTTTCCTGATCTTACAACTTTTATTGTATCTACAATTGGGCTGTATAATGCAAAAGTTCTTTCTACTCCTTCACCAAAAGAAATTTTTCTAACAGTAAAAGACGAATTGATGTCTCTACTTTTTTTTGCAATACATACACCTTCAAAATATTGAATTCTGTCTCTTTTACCCTCTGTTATCCTAACCCCAACTTTAACGATGTCTCCGGGGAAAAAATCAGGATGTTTTCTCTCGGAAATAATCTTGTTTAAATTTGATCTGTTTATTTCTTCAATATTTTTCATTTTAATTTTTCTTATATTTTTGCCACAAGTCTGGTCTTCGGTCGCGTGTTATAGCCTCAGATTGAGATAAACGCCAGTCTTTAATTTTGGCATGATCACCTGAAATTAGCACATTTGGGACCTTTTTTTCCTCCCAAACTTGAGGTTTTGTGAATTGCGGATATTCAAGAAGGCCATTCTCAAAACTCTCATCTCTTGAGGAATTAATATTACCTAGAATTCCTGGAATAAATCTTAGAATAGAATCTGTTACAACAAATGCAGCAACTTCACCCCCTGATAATATAAAGTCACCAATGCTAATCTCTTCAATATCCCTACTTTCTAGTATTCTTTCATCTACTCCTTCGAAATGACCACAAATTAAATTGATTGTTTTTTCATTTGAAAACTCTCTTGCAAGTTTAGAATTAAAAACTTTTCCTCTTGGACTTAAATAAAGGATTTTTTCTTTAGTCTTGATATTTGCATCTAATGAATTTGCCAAAACATCTGCTTTCATAATCATTCCATTTCCGCCACCATAAGGAGTGTCGTCAACAGTTTTATGTTTATCTAATGCATAATCTCTTATGTTTACTGTTTCTAAATCCCATTCTTTTCCTTTTGACTTTCCAAAAAGACCTTTACTCAAATAACCTGGAAAATATTCAGGATACAACGTAAATACTCTAGACAAAAACATTTTTCTATTTAGCTTCTTCTTTTGGAGCTTCTGTTTTAGCTTCTTCTTTTGGTGCCTCTGCTTTTGGCTCTTCTGTTTTAGCTTCTTCCTTTGGAGCTTCTGTTTTAGGAGCATCTGCTTTAGCTTCGCCACCCTCATCAGTTTTCTTTCTATCTTTTTTTGGAATTGCTTTTTGAGGATTATTACCTTTTGCTGGCATAGGCATAATCTCATTTTCCCCTAATAATCTTGCAACTCTAGTTGTTGGTTGTGCTCCTTGACCCAGCCAATACTTAACTCTCTCAACATCTAATCCCATTCTTTCTTTTTTTTCTTTTGGAATTAGAGGATTAAAAAAACCTAGTTTTTCTATAAACCTTCCATCTCTTGGAAATCTGCTATCAGCAACCACTATCTTATATACTGGTCTCTTCTTAGTTCCCCCCATTGATAAACGCATCTTTAACATTTGTTCTCCTATTTATTTTAATTGATTAAAAAGTTCTGGTGGTATCCCTTTATCCATCATCCCTTTTGTATTTCCTTTAGACATTTTTTTCATCATTTCTGACATCATCTTAAATTGCTTAAGCAATTTATTGATAGTGGCAACGTCTGTTCCTGAGCCATTAGCAATTCTTTTTTTTCTAGAACCATCTATAATCTTAGGGTTTTCACGCTCTTTTTTAGTCATAGATAATATTACCGCCTCGTTTTGAGTAATTATTTTTTCATCCACTCCAGCTTGATCCATTTGAGATTTAACTTTTGAAACACCAGGCAAAAAAGACATTATACCTTCAATACCACCCATTTTTTTCATTTGTCTTAGCTGAGTAAGATAATCCTCTAACGAGAACTGACCTTTTTTTAATTTTTCCTCTGTTTTTTTTAATTTTTCTTCATCTAGATCTTCTGCAGCCTTTTCAACAAGGGAAACAATATCTCCCATACCTAAAATTCTATTGGCAATTCTGTCTGGGTGAAAAACTTCAAAATTTTCTATCTTTTCACCAACTCCTAAAAATTTAATTGGAACATCTGCAACATATTTCATACTTAATGCTGCTCCACCTCTTCCATCGCCATCTGATCTTGTAAGAATAATACCTGTCAGATTAACAGTACTTTTAAATTCTTTAGCAACATTAGCTGCTACTTGGCCAGTCAAAGAATCTGCAACAAGAATTGTTTCTGAAGGATTTATAATACTTTCAATTTGTTTAATCTCACTCATCATTTGTAAATCAATCTGAGTTCTTCCGGCTGTATCAAATAGAATTACATCTGCTCCATTAAGATTAGCAGCACTAATCGCTCTTCTACAAATATCTGCAGGAAGTTGATCTTTGATGACTGGAAGCGTTATTATATTATTTTGCTCACCCAAAAGTCTTAGTTGCTCTTGTGCAGCAGGTCTGTAAACGTCTAGACTAGCCATCATAACTTTTTTCTTTTTGTTAGCCTCTAAAAATCTTGCTAACTTAGCTGTAGTTGTAGTTTTTCCAGAACCCTGTAACCCAACTAACATCACTGGAACAGGAGGTACTGCATTTAATTCAATATCAGAATTTTTATCCCCTAAGAAAGAAATTAACTCATCGTTAACAACTTTAACTACCATCTGTCCTGGTGAAGTAGACCTAATGATCTCTTGACCAAGAGCTTTGGGTTTCACTCTATTTATAAATTCTTTTACAACTTCTAAAGATACATCCGCTTCTAAAAGAGCAAGCCTAATCTCTCTTAAACCCTCATCTACTTGCTTTTCATCAAGCGAAGGCGCCTTTTTTAAAGAAGAAAATATTTCTTCAAATTTATTTGTTAAATTTTCAAACATAATCACATCCAGCAAGTATCGCACCAGTGGGCGAACTCTCGCTGACTGGTGTCGATCTCTTTGTTACCAAAGACACCGCAAATTGCTGTATTTTGCGGAAACGGCGATAAACTATAATAGAGGTTCAAAATGTCAATAAATAAGTTAAATACTGAAGTATATGGAATTTAAAGCTTTTAAAATGGATGGTCTTGGAAATGATTTTGTAATTATTGATAATAGGTCAAATAATGTGGAATTAAACAAGGATCAAATTATTAAAATTTGCGATCGAAACTTTATTGGTTGTGACCAACTAGTCTATATTAACAACAGTGATAATGCTGATGCTGATCTAGAGTTTTATAATTCTGATGGTTCGGCAGCTGACGCATGTGGAAACGGTACAAGATGTGTAGCCTTTTTATTATCAAAAGAAAAAAATACAAAAAATATAAGCGTTCAAGTAGCATCCAAACAGTTGAATTCAAAGTTACTTGATGATGGTCAAGTTGAAACAATAATCGGTGTACCAAAAACTAATTGGAATGAAATTCCTTTATCTAAAAAACTAAACACTAAAAATTTAGGAATTATTATAGAAGATAACAATAACCAAGCAGTGAGTGGCGGTATAGCTATTAACGTAGGTAATCCTCATGCTATTTTTTTTGTAAATGATATAGAAAATTTCAATTTAGAAAAAATTGGACCTGAGATTGAAAATCATGAATTTTTTCCGGAAAAATGTAATTTCACCCTTGCTCAAAAATTAAATGAAAATCATTATAAAATTAAAGTTTGGGAAAGAGGTGCAGGTTTAACAAAAGCATGTGGAACTGCTGCGTGCGCAACAGCAGTGGCTGCAAATTTAGAAAAATTAGAAAATTCTAGAACTGAAATTGAATTCAGTTTAGGAAAATTAATAATTTCTATTGATGAAAGTCAACAAATTCATATGAAAGGACCTGTATCTAGTATCAGAGAAATAGATATAAATATCTAATGGGTATTTTCGAAAAGTTTAAATTAGGTTTTAAAAAAAGTGCTGATAATATTTCCTCAGGGCTTAGAGATATAATAGTAAAAAAGGAAATTGATGATGAAACATTAAACAAAATAGAGGAATTTTTGATTAGTTCTGATGTTGGCATTGACGCTTCAGCTGAAATAAAAAATATTATCTCTCAGAAAAAAATTGATCCTAAAAAAAATGCGGTTGAGGAAATAAATGCTATTTTAAAAGAATATATTTTAGAGTTAATGGTACCCTTAGAAAGAAAAGATTTTTTTGAAAATAAAGAAAATTTAAACGTAACATTAATTTCTGGTGTAAATGGGGTAGGTAAGACGACCACTATCGGTAAAATTGGTAAAATATTTAAAGATAACGGCTCAGAAGTAATATTTTCTGCTTGTGATACCTTTAGGGCAGCAGCAATAGAGCAATTAGAGTCTTGGTCTGATAAGATTGGAGCGTCAATTATCAAATCAAATCCAGGGTCTGACCCTGCTTCAGTAGCTTACAAAGCGATAGAACATGCAAAAAACAACAATATTAAACGGGTACTAATTGATACCGCTGGCAGATTGCAAAATAAGAAAAATTTAATGGATGAATTCAAAAAAATTGCAAATGTTATAAAAAAAACAGATGAAAGTGCACCTCATGATGTTGTTTTAGTTCTAGATGCAACCTCCGGGCAAAATATAATAAATCAACTTGAAGAATTTGATAAAATTATAAAAATTACCGGTTTAATTATGACAAAACTTGATGGGACAGCAAAAGGAGGAGTACTAATTGCAATTTCAAAAAAATATAAGGTTCCAATTTTAGGCCTTGGACTTGGAGAAAAAGAAGACGATTTACAAATTTTCAATGCTGAACAATTTGCAGATGCATTTACTCAATTTAATTAATTAGATTTTTAGAAATTAAAGGTTTTTCAATAGAACATTCAAAATTATTCTTATTTGTTTCATATCCACAAACTTTTGCATAACTTGAAATAATGAAATTTAGTTTCCCGTCATTCTCAAAATTTTTTAATTTTTTAGACTGAATATTATATTCTAGATTTTGATGAAAATTTTTTTTACCACTTACTAAAATTAAAGTATTATTATCTTTCATTAAATAATATGCAAAGTCCTCAGGAAAAACTGGATAGGTATAATTTTTTACAAGTTTTTTAACTTTTTTAGGAAACCATTCATATGTTAGTAAAGGGAGATCCTCTTTTGAATTATGATTATAAATATATAGATCTTGTGGGTAATCATTAATATAGTTTGCATCTTCTCCTCTTGCCAAAATGGCTTTGTCTCTTGTTTTAAAATATAAGGTAAATTGACTATTATATGATTTCATTTTACCAACATAAAAATATTTATTTCTATTTTCGTTAATAATTTCAGCGTAAGAAAAATTTGAAAAAAAAATTACAATTAATATAGTTAAGACTCTTTTCATATATGACCTTAAAAATATAAAGTTGCTAAATATTTGTTTGAATTGTGTCTTAATTTAATTCTGTTATAAATAACTCAATTGAGTTTATGAGATTTTCATTAAAATCCATCATGTGATCATCATTTTCAACAAAAAAACTTGATTTTTTTCCATTAAATTTATCAAAAATTTCTTTTCCCATTTTAAATGGTACAATTTTATCTTTCATGCCATGCATTACAAGAATTGGAGCAGTATTCTTATTCAATTTACTAATCGAATTGTATTTATCTTTTAACAAATATTTGACTGGCAAATATGGATAATAACTTTTTGCTAGTGTTTCCATAGATGTGAATGGTGACTCTAATATCACACCACTAAAAGAATAATCTTGGGCTAGGTTTAATGCAATGGCTGTACCCAACGACTCCCCATATAAAATAATATTTTTATCTTCAATTTCCTTAGAATTTAGCCATTTCTTTGCTGCTAAGGCATCATCATAAAGGCCAATTTCTGTGGGTTTTCCATCATTTCCACTAAATCCTCTGTAGGCAAATATCAAATAATTAACATTCATTTTTGAGAATTCATTTAACTTATAAATACGATTATCAAGTTTGCCAGCATTGCCATGAAAAAGTAATAAAGTCTTATAATTTTCGTTCTTCTGAAAGTGCCATCCGACCAAACTACTTTCAGAGTTAATAATTACCTTTTCAATTTTGTGATTTAAAGGCCCTTCGTCTAAATAATTATTTTCTCCTGGATGGTAAAGAAGATTTCTTTGATAAAAAAAAATAAAAACACAAATAAACATATAAATTATTAATATTAACAATAATATATTTATTAGTGACATTTTTTTATTAATCATTATTTCTGTTTAGATAAATGAAAAAAATATAACTTAGTATACAAAGAATCAAAAAAATTGAAAAAGAAATTCTGTAACTACTTACAATATCAAATCCTTTAGAATTAAATAAGTCTATAAATAATCCAATACCCCATTGCATAAAGAATGTTCCTGAATGAATAAATACATTATATGAAGTAAGTGACTTGCCTGCTAAATTTTGTGAAAAGTTTAAAGCTATTGCTGGTTGAGTTAGAGAAATTACAATTGAAGTCATAGTGTATATTGCAAATAAAAAAGCTCCAGCTTTAGGACCAAAAAAGATTATTAGAAAAAAAACAAAGTAACTTATTGGGAGTCCAAATTTAATAAGTTTAACACTACTTATTCCATAATCAGAGAGTTTGGGGAGAATATATCCCCATAAAAAGTATGATGCTAACATAGTTACATTGATCCAAAACAAGCCTGTAGCACTTTGAAATGGAGAATAACCTGTAATATTTAGCATCCAAGGACCGGCCCAAAGCGTTTGGATTGCCTGTATACCACCATAATTAATAAATGCTAATGGTACCATACTGATAAAAAACTTATTCCTCCAAATTTGTGCTAAACCTTTTTTTTCTTCATCAACTGTGAAGTTTTCTTTCTGTTCCCAATTAGGAGTGAATAAGAAAATTAAAATAATACTTATTAAAATAAGTATAGCTATTAAAATGAAAATCCATCTCCATCCTATGTATGGTAATAAAATCTGTACAGGTAAAGTAGATGACACAAAACCTATATTTGCTACCATTAACATCCATGAATTAGCTCGCTGTTGATATTTTTCAGCAAACCAAACTCTGTATCCTGTTAAAGGTCCCATCATACAAGCACTCACGCCGATCCCAATAAATATTCTTGAAATAAGTAACCCAGAGAAACTTTTTGCTAACGCAAATGATATGGTTCCTACCAATGCAATCATTAAAAAATACCCAACAACTTTTTTTGGTCCAAATTTATCAAGTAGTAGTCCTATTGGGACTTGCATAATTGAAAAGCCAATAAAATAGCCTCCTGCTAACAGTCCTAAATTCCCTGCAGTTAAATCGAATTCATATGTCAGGACCGGCGTTAATGTTGCAGTAATAGACCTAACAAGATTTGACAATAAAAAACCAAAGGCAAAAATACAGAATATGATAATGCTTTTATTTACTTTAGTAATCATTTATAAATTTTTGAGATTTAATCTGTACTATGAATAATCAATCAACAAAAGATAAAGATGCACGCTCATCAAATGCTATGGCTGCAACTTCTCATCCATTAGCGACCGAAGAGGCCTTAAAAATACTAAAAATGGGTGGAAATGCAGTAGATGCTTCTATAGCAGCTTCAATTGTTTTATCTGTAGTTGAGCCTAATGCAACAAGTATTGGTGGAGACTGTTTTGCAATTGTCAAAATGAATAATAAGGATGCAGTATCTTTTAATGGATCTGGTTTAGCTCCAGAGAAATTGAGTTATGATTTTTTTAAGGAAAAAAATTTAGATAAAATTGGTTTAACAAGTCCACATTCGGTCACGATTCCTGGTGCAGTTCATGCTTGGGAAACTATTCATAAAGAATTTGGTAAATTAGAATTTGAACAATTATTTTCAGGCGCAATTGATATCGCAAAAAATGGTCACAAAATTTCTAAAGTAGTGTCAAATGCATGGCATAATAGTTTAAATAAAATTAATGGTAATGAAAATTCTAAAAAAATTTTTTTGAAAGATGGCCGTACTTTTAAAGAAAATGAATTAATGAAAAATATTGCGCTAGGAGAAACGCTAGAGGCAATTAGTAAAAAAGGAAGTAAAGAATTTTATGAGGGTGAAACCGCAAAAGACATCATTGAAAGTTTAAATGAATTAGGGGGCGTACATACTTTTGAAGATTTTTCTAAACAGAACACAATTAGATCAGAAACGATAAAATCTAGTTACAAGGGTGATTTTATTCATCAATGTCCTCCAAATGGTCCAGGCGTAACTGTTTTGATTATGATGAAATTGTTAGAAAAACTAGATATTCAAAACTATAAATTCAACAGCACTGAAAGATTTCATCTTGAAGCAGAAGTTACAAAACAAGCTTATAAAGTTAAAGAAACAAGTTTAGGCGATCCAAGTTTTGTAAATTTTGATTTAGATGACATTTTAAGTGATAAGAATATTGAGGATATTTTTAATAAAATTAATCTAAATTCATGTAGTGATGTTGGTGACTTAAATATTCCAGCTCACCCAGAAACAATTTATCTAACGGTTGTAGATAAAGACTTAAACAGCGTATCCATAATAAATTCAGTTTGTTATGTATTTGGATCAGGTATCACAACAAACAAAAGTGGAATACTTTTACATAATAGAGGTACAAATTTCAGAGTAGAGCATGGACATCCAAACTGCATTGAGGGCTTAAAAAGGCCATTGCACACTATTATTCCCGGTATGGTTATTGACAAAGATAACAACGTATCTTTGAGTTACGGAGTGATGGGAGGACAATATCAGCCAGTAGGGCAGGTGCATGTTTTAAATAATATGATTGATTATGGCATGGGACCTCAAGAAGCTTTAAGTTTTCCAAGAGCCTTTCATTTTAATAATATTTATAAGCTTGAAAAATCAGTTGATAATCAAATTTTTAACGAATTGAGAGAAATCGGTCATAATGTTGAGTATATTGATGGCACTCATGGTGGAGGTCAAGCTATTAAAATAAATCGTACAGAAGGAGATCTCTTAGGAGGATCTGATCCTAGAAAAGACGGTTACGCAAAAGGGTACTAAATAATGTCAAAAAAAATTGTTAGAAACATTTTTGAAAATGTGAATGATGAAAATATTGCTCTAACCTCTGAAATCAGTCCAAAACTAAGTTACAAAGATTTAAAATTATTTATAGATAAAATTTCTAAACAGCTGGCTGGAAATGGATTATCAAACAAAGATAGAGCAGCAATAGTTTTACCAAATGGGCCGTATATGGCCTCAAGTTTTTTGGCTATTTCAAGCTATATGTCTGCTGCACCTTTAAATCCATCATATAAATCTGAGGAGTATGAATTTTATTTAAAAGATTTAAAACCAAAAATTGTTTTGGTTGAGAAAAATTCTGAAAATCCAGTTGTTGATGTAGCAAAAAAATTAAAAATAGAATTATGTGAGATTAATCCAGAAAAGGATGGACCTTCAGGAATATTTAATATTTATGAAAAAGAAAGTGAATATTCTTTACCTGATGAAAGTGATGAGGCATTAGTGCTACACACATCTGGTACTACATCAAGACCAAAGATTGTTCCTTTAACAAATAAAAATATTTTTTCTTCTGCAGAAAATATTTCTAAAAGTTTAAATCTTTCTGTAAATGACCATTGTCTAAATATTATGCCACTTTTTCATATACATGGTCTTATAGCTATTTTAGCTTCATCAATGAAAGCTGGGGCATCTGTATGTGCATCAAATGGTTTTAATGCTATCAAGTTTTTAGATATAGCTAAATCAGAAAAAATTACTTGGTATTCAGGTGTACCAACAATGCATCAGGCTATTTTATTAAGAGCAAGTAGAAATTTAGAAATTGCTAAGGTACTAAAACTAAGATTAATTAGATCATCATCTGCATCCTTACCACCAGCGGTATTCAAAGATTTAAATGATGTTTTTAGTTGCCCAGTGATTGAAGCATACGGTATGACAGAAGCTACTCACCAAATGACTTCTAATCCATTGCCACCTAATCAACAAAAAGCAGGATTTGTAGGCCTTCCGGCAGGTCCGGAAGTGTGTATTATGAATGAAAATGGGGAAGTACTAAAACAAGGTGATGAAGGAGAAGTGTGCATAAAAGGTGAAAATGTAACTCTTGGATACGATAATAATGAAGAAGCAAATAAAACAAGTTTTACCAATGGTTGGTTTAGAACTGGCGATCAAGGTTATTTCGATAATGAGGGTTATTTAAAGATTTCAGGAAGATTGAAAGAAATAATTAATAAAGGTGGAGAAAAAATATCTCCATTAGAAGTTGATAATGTATTAATGGACCATCCATTAATAGATCAAGCAGTTTGTTTTGGGTATGAAGATAAAATGCTTGGAGAAAATATTGCTAGTGCAATTATAATAAAAAGTGGTGAGACATGTTCAGAAAATGATGTTTTAGAATATGCTCAAGAAAAACTTGCTAAGTTTAAAATACCAAAAAAAATTTTTTTTGTTGAAGAAATTCCAAAAGGAGCAACAGGAAAATTACAAAGAAATGTTTTGGCAAAAAAATTTGGTTTAAATAATTAATGACAAAAGTTTGTATATTTGGTGCAGGATCAATTGGGGGATATTTAGCTGCATGTTTGAGTAAAACAAATATTGATTTATCACTTATAGCCAGAGGTCCACACAAAAAAGCTATTGAGGAAAATGGTTTAACATTAATTAAAAAAGATAAAACAGAAAACTTTAAATTAAAAGTAACAGATAATCCTAAAGAACTTGGAATTCAAGATTATATTTTTATTTCAGTAAAAGCTCATGCAATTTCTAATATAGTTGATTCTCTTCAAAGCTTAATTGGAAAAAACACAACTATAATATCTGCTGTGAATGGCTTACCTTGGTGGTATTTTCATAAAGCTAACACAGGGACAAACTTAGATGAGAAACATATAGATAGTGTTGATCCTGATGGTAAAATTTGGAATTCTTTGAAGCCTTCAAGAGCTCTTGGATGTGTGGTTTATCCAGCAGCTGAAATTACTGAACCTGGTGTTATTAAACACAATGGTGGTGAAAGATTTACATTAGGCGAACCAGATGGGTCAAAATCGGAAAGACTTAAAATTATTGCAGACTTATTAATTGCAGGAGGCTTAAAAGCTCCACAAAAAAGTAATCTAAGAGATGAAATATGGATAAAGCTATGGGGTAATTGCTCATTTAATATAGTAAGCGCATTATATGATAAGACTTTGGATGAAATTGGTAATGACCCAGAATTATTAAACACCGTAAGAAAATTGATGGAAGAATGTCAGTTAGTAGGAGAGAAAATAGGTGTAAAATTCAACGTCTCAATCGATCAAAGAATTAAAGCTGCTGTCTCTATTATTGGTCACAAACCCTCGACAACGCAAGACTTACATGCAAAACGTCCTTTAGAAATAGATCCAATTATTGGATCAATAATTGAAATTGGGAATAAAATTAATGTAAAAACCCTTACATTAAAAACTGAGTATAACAAATTAAAAGACAAAGCAGAAAGACTTAGTTTATATCAAAGGACAAATATAATTGAACAGATTACAAGTTAATCAAAAATTGAGAGAAATATCTCTGTGTACTGAATTACATTTTGAAACATAAATTGCTTGCTCTTTTGTAAGTTTTTGTTGTAACCTCAATCCAATAGTTTCACTTAATACAGTTAAGTGATTATTTATTCTATCCATATATTTTTTGTCAAATTCATTTCTCCAACTTACTTCTTGATCAAAATGTGCATAAGTATCACTAGCTATTTTTTGAATTTGCTCTGGATCTTTTTCATCTTCATCCATTATTGTTATTAGATAATCTAATTTATCTGCAAATTCGTCTGATCCGGAAATCTCTCCTACTTTATCAAACATGTTATCAATATGATCAATGGCATCTAAATAGCCTCTATTATCAATTTTAGATTTAAGAATTTTAATATCTTCATTTAATTCTTCAAATTTTTCAGCATCTAAAATAAATAATTTTATCAACATTAAATCATCGTATGCATTGTCTGCAGTTTTACGATATTTTTTTACTGCTAAGTTTTTTGCTTTATTAATCTTGTTAAATTCATCATTTTTAGATTTCCAATCTTTAGAAATTGAGTTTGCTATTTCGTCAATTTCAAGTTTTGTGTTCTCAATTCTTTGTTCAATTTTATTTTTTTCAGAAACTTCATCATCATCTAAATTTCTAATTTCAGCTTTAAATTTATCTATTTTTTTATTGAGTTTAAAAATTTTCTTTTGTTTTTTTCTTGTTTTGAAATGCAAATCTCGATAGTCAACAGCATAATCATTGTAAATAGCTTCGGCACTTTTTACATCATCAACTAATTCAAATGTATAATTTGAGTTATCAACGTGACGCTGAAAGTAACTTAACTTATCAGCTGGTAAATTTGCAAGTATTATTGAATCAAAATCATCTATGCTACTCTTTATTTCATCTGCATTGTTTGTATATTTTGCAAATTTATATTCTTGCAAACAATATTGAAGTTTCGGGTTCATAGGAGGTGGAGCAACATTTGAAGTCAGATAAACTCTATTTGGAAGATAATTTACAAGACTTGGATAAGAACCTACAATTGCTAGGCCAATGAGTTGTAAAATTATAAATGGAACAACACCCTTCCAAATATCTAATGTTTGTACCACTTTTGGAGCAACACCTTTTAAATAAAATAAGGCAAAACCAAAGGGGGGAGTTAAAAAAGAGGTTTGTAAATTAACGCCAATCATAACTCCTAACCAGACCGCAGTAACGTTTGCTCCTGTCTCAGCTAATAATATAGGTGCAATTATTGGAACAACCACAACAGCGATTTCAATAAAATCTAAAAAGAACCCAAGTAAGAATATTACAATCATGACAACTACAAACTGAGTCCAAAAGCCGCCAGGTAAGTCTTGAAGGAAGTCTCTTACTAATTCTTCACCACCAAATGCTCTAAATCCTGATGTAAGCATGGCAGCACCTAATAGAATAATAAATACCATCGAAGTTGTAACACATGTTTCAGTTACTACTTCTTTAAGAACATTTTCTGTTTTATATGTTCTCCAAAAACTCCATGCTATTCCATAAACCAAAGTGATTACAAAAATACCAGTTATATAAATTGCTCCTAAATCTCTTTCTTCTATATTTTTTATGTTAAGTTCATAATTTGATGCAAAAAAAGTAATGGGTATTAATGATCCAATTATCATTATAAGTGGATAGAAGGCACTTTTCTTACCTTGAAATAGACGGTAACCCGCCATTAATGTTGCTCCAATTGCTCCTATAGAACCAGCTTGGTTCACAGTTGCAATACCCATAAGTATCGATCCTAAAACAGCAAAAATTAATGCAAGTGGAGGAATAATTATAACTATAACTCTCATCCAAAATTTGAAATCAAAGTTACCTTTAAATGGAACAGGTGGGGCAACCCCTTTTTTTATTCTTGCATAGAAAAATACATAGATCATATATAAAGCTACAAGTACTAATCCTGGTAAAAGTGCTCCAAGGAACATGTCACCGGCACTGGATGAACCTACTCTAAATTCACCTGGCATGTTAAATTCGCCTGTTAAAGCTTTATAGTCATTCTGCCTCATGTTATTGGCAACATCTGATGCGCTCGCTAATTGGTCCGCTATAATAATCAATACAATCGATGGCGGTATAATCTGTCCTAGAGTTCCAGAAGAGCAAACAATTCCACTTGCAAGTTTTCTGTCATAATTATTGTTTAACATTGTAGGTAATGAAATTAATCCCATCGCAATAACTGTAGCCCCAACAATACCAGTGGTTGCAGCTAACAACGCACCAACAAAAATTACTGAAATACCTAAACCACCGGGTATCGGGCCAAATAATTGACCCATAGTTATCAATAAATCCTCAGCAATTTTTGATTTTTGAAGCATAATTCCCATAAAAATAAATAAGGGAATTGCAATTAAAGTGTCGGTCTCGACGTCCCAGTAATTACTTCTAAAATTTGTGATACCAGCAACAAGCCATTCAGTTGGACCATCCACAGCAAAATAAGCATCAACATCTCCAGCAAAAAGATAACCAAAAAAAGCGGCTAAACCTATTGATATTATTGCTGAACCTGGAAGAGCGAAGGCAACTGGATACCCAGAAGCTAGTGCTGCAATCATTATTAAAACTAGTATAGCTAAAAAAAATAATTCCATTATTTGCTGCTCTCTATATTTTCAATACTTACGTCATTTGCTTTATTGACATTAGGAATATTCATTTCTTCCTCGTCTTGAAGGAGTTTGTGACTACTACTCATAAAATAACTTGTGAATTGCAATAACATTGTAATTGCAAAAACTGCTAAATAAACTGCCATTAAATAAAGTAGATACAATCCATTAGAACCTTGCTGAGTTACTTCAAAAGCAACTACTGGTCCGTTAATAATGCTTGCCTTACCGTTTAAACCATAAAAAATAACAATCAAACAAAGTGGAACTCCAAGAAGTGCAGAACCTATCGAATTAGTCCATGCTTTTTTTCTCTCACTAAAAGAAGAGTAAAGGACATCTACTCTTACATGACCTTCATGTATTAAAGCATATGCACTAGCAAATAGATATAGCGCTGCATACCAAAATCTAACCAGATCTCCTTGAAAAGCTTGCTCATAAGAAAATATAAATCTTGATAATACTATTACAAATTCACTTAACACAACTAGTACTGCAAGCCAAATAAATCCAACTGATTTTGTAAAATATCCAATGATAAAAGATCCTAAAATAATAGGAAAATGTATAAATGTAATTCTTTCAGGAGATTTAACCATAAAAGCTTTAACCTCAGGACTAAAAATTGCTTCCCAAAGTCTTTCCACTACCATGAATGAGATTATAAAATCAGCAACACCAACTAGAAATACTGCCCAAAAAGATGATCTAACTAAATAAGCAGAAAATTTTGATAATATTTCAGCGTCATGCTCTAGTGTCTGAGAATATGTTTTAAAAATGTATAAAATAACTCCAGCAATACAAATCAAATAAATTCCAATTTGCAAATAACCATAATTTAATTCTGATCCTTGAAGAGCTTTTTGTTTAAAACCAAATAATTCGTAATGAGAAAAAATTTTTTTTACACCTGGCCAGTCGACCCAAACTGTAAGAACATTATTTATTAAAAATGCTAGAGTAAAAGCTAACACAGAGTAGCTTAAAATTCTTAGATAACGTGCTGTAATCTTACTTTCGGGATCCATAGGCTTTTTTTTAATACTAAAAATTTACTTTTATTGAAACTAAAAAAAAGGGCCCAATTAAGGGCCCTTTTAATTACATAAAAGACTTAATTACATTCCTAGCACTCTGTTTCTTTGCTGAATGTAAGGTGAGTCTGATAGGTTTGTCCAAGCACCAATTTCTTTTCTAGCTTTTAAGAAACTTGTGTGGATTCTCTCAGCGAGACCACTACTTGCTCTAGTTTCCTCAAAAACTTCCTCTGCTGCTTTTCCAAAACCATCGTAAACTTTATCACTAAACTTCTCTAGTTTAACACCATGGTCGTTAATTAATCTAGCTAATGCTGCTCCGTTTTTAGCATTGTACTCTGACATCATAACGTCGTTTTCAGTAGATGCACAAGCTTCGATTAACAACTGATCTGATTTTGATAAACTTGTAAACCAAGATTTATTACATCCACAAGCTAACATTGAACCAGGTTCGTGCATTCCAGGATAGTAGTAGTATTTAGCTGCTTCTTGGAATTTCATTGCTTCATCATTCCATGGACCAACCCATTCTGTTGCATCAATTGCACCAGACACTAAGTTTTCATAAATTTGTCCACCAGGAAGTGAAACTGGAGATCCTCCAAGTTTACCAATAACTTGACCACCTAATCCAGGCATACGCATTTTTAAACCTTTAAAGTCATTTGGACTTCTGATTTTCTTGTTAAACCATCCACCCATTTGAACTCCTGTATCACCACACATGAAATTTTTAAGACCAAATTTATCAGCTAGTTCATCCCATAATTGTTGACCACCAGCAAATCTGATCCAAGCATTCATTTCAGTGTAAGTGAAACCGAAAGGTACTGCAGTAAAGTATCCCCAAGCAGGATCTTTTTTCACCCAGTAATAGTCAGCGGCATGGTACATCTGAGAGTTACCAGAAGCAACTTCATCAAATGAGTCAAATGCCTTAACTCTTTCGTTTGCAGCGTAGTAAGTAACTTGAATTCTTCCATCACTCACATCGCCAATTCTTTGCGCAAATCTTTGTGCACCAGTTCCTAGACCTGGGAAATCTCTTCCCCAAGTTGCTACCATTGAAACTTCAATTCTGTCCTTGGCAACAGCCGGAGCAGACAAAGATGATGCAGCTACAGCAGCAACACCCGTTGCAGCGGCAGCTTTAAAGAACTTACGTCTTGAAGGCGTTTTTTTAACCTTCATTAGTTTTTTGTCTTTAATCATTTATTTCTCCTCTATAGTTAATTAACTAATGATACTTAAACATAAATGTAACTTAGAGTCATTTTAAAAATTAAGACAAATAGGTATAAATACAATCTTGGATTGTATTAGATCAACTTTTCTTTATCGTAAACACAACATTTTTCTGGGGGAATATAAAGATTGATATCTCCATTTGAAATTGGCAATTCTCTATCAACTTTAGATTTAATCACAAAATCACCCATATTTGCAGTCAATAATTTGAAATTACCAAAATCTTCTACCCGAGTAAGTGAGGCTTTAATAGTATTTTGCCCCTCTTTTTCAGTAACATTTATAAACTCTGACCTAATTCCAAGCTTTACATTTTTATCTTTAATTTTTGAGAGATTAGAATTTGTTTTAATTTCAACGTTATTAATTTTAACTGAATACTCAGAGGACACCTCACTTTCAAAAATATTCATGGCTGGAGATCCAATAAAGTAGCCAACAAATGTTGTTTTTGGTCTCTCAAAAAGATCTTTTGGAAGTCCAACTTGAACTATTTCTCCCTGATCCATTACAATAATATTATCAGCAAATGTCATTGCCTCATTTTGATCGTGAGTAACGTAAACTAGGGTTGTTTTATATTGTTCATTTATTTCTTTCAAATTTCTTCTCAATCTAAATTTCAAATCTGGGTCAATCACGGTTAATGGTTCATCCATCAACACACCTGCAACATCCTCTCTCACCAATCCTCTTCCAAGTGAAATAAGTTGTTTTTGATCTGCTGTAAGCTTTCTAGCTGGTAAATTTAAGAAAGATGAAAGTCTTAGAGTGTCTGAAACTGATTTCACTCTTTCCTCTATTTTTTCTTTTGAAAAATCTCTACATTTTAATGGGAAAGCTAAATTGTCATAAACTGTCATAGTATTATAAATAACTGGGAATTGAAAAACTTGAGCTATATTTCTTTCCTCTGTAATAAGATTTGTTACATCTTTTTCGTCAAATAAAATTTTTCCCTTAGAGGGTTTAACCAGTCCTGATACTATATTTAACATTGTTGTTTTTCCACAACCTGATGGTCCTAAAATTGCATATCTTTTTCCATTTTCCCAAGTCATAGAAAATGGATTGAGTGCATATGTTGGATTAGAATCGCTTGGATTATAAGTATGGGATATATTTGATAAATCTATTTTAGCCATTTAAAACTCCATAAGGAGAAGAAACTAATTCTTCATTATTATTGAACGCATAGAACTTATTTTCATTGAATTTAACTTTTACTTTTTCGTGAATTTTAAAATTCATCACTTCTTCAATTAAAGCTATAATTTTCGAGTCTCCTCTTTTTAAATGCAGTAAAGTTTCTGAGCCACTAATTTCTGCAAGTTCTATTTCAAACTCTTCTCCTTTGTTATCAAGTTTTATTTCTGAAGCTCTTATTCCGAAGTAATAATTTTGATCCTCTAAATTTTTAAAATATGTCGGCAAATTTATTGAAATATTTTCAAAATTTAATTCATTTGAACTTTTAATTCCTTTTAAAATGTTCATCGGTGGATCATTTGAAATTTCTGCAACTTTTAAGTTTTTAGGATTTTCAAATATTTCTTTTGCAGCTCCTTTTTGTAAAACTTTACCCTCATCTAACACTATTACTTCTCCATTTAATTCCATTACTTCCTGAGGATCAGTAGTTGAGTAAATTAAAATTGTGTCTTGAGAAAGGCCCTCAGAAAATATTCTTTTAAATTCCTCTCTTAATTGTTCTCTTAACTTATAATCAAGGTTAACCAATGGTTCATCAAGTAGAAGTATCTTTGCCTTCTTTGCAAGTGACCTTGCTAAGGCTACTCTCTGTTGCTGACCTCCTGATAATTCTTGAATTTTACGATTTTCAAAACCAACAAGCCCCACAGTCTTAAGTGCACCCTCAACATCTATCTTAATTTGCTCTTCGCTTAGTTTCCTTTGTTTAAGCGGAAAAATTATATTCTCATAAACATTAAGATGAGGATAATTAATAAATTGTTGGTAAACCATTGCAACATTCCTTTCCCAAACTGGAATTTTACGAAAATCTTTATCCTCAAAAGATAATTCTCCAGTATCGGGGGTGAGTAAACCTGCAATTGTTTTTAAAAATGTTGTCTTTCCAGATAAAGTTCTTCCTAAAATTGTATACAGATTTCCTTTTTTGAAATCAAATGATACATCTTTCAAGTGAAACTGATTATCAGGTTTATAAGTTATATTTTTTCCAATTAGGTTCATTATTTTAACGCTCCAGATAAATTTCCTTTAGATAAATATCTCTCAACAACAAAAGCAACAATGATTAAGGGTGCAACAGATATTAATGCAGAGGCTGACAAACTCCACCAAGGTGTTATTGAAGAGTTAAGAGCTACAACTTTTACTGGCAGCAACTGCACTTCAGTAAATGTTAAAATAAAAGCAAAGAAAAAATCTATCCATCCAAATATTATGCAAAACATTCCAGCAACAATTAATCCTGGTATTGAGTTTGGAAGTACAACTTTATAAAATGCCTGGTAGGGGTTACATCCATCAATCAATGCTGTCTCATCTAACTCTTTGGGAACTCTGTTAAAAAAGTCGACCATTATCCAAACAGCAATAGGCATTAGCAACACAATGTAAACTACTACTAAACCAAGTAGACTGTCTAACAATCCAATCGTACTTAAAAATATAAAGAAAGGTATCGATAAAACAATTGGTGGCATAATTCTTTGAGATATAAAGAAGAAGGTAATATCATTATTTCTGACAAATCCTGCTTTAAAAGTAAATCTTGAAAGAGCATATGCAGCAAGTGTTCCTAGAATAATACTAATTAAGCTAGCAGTACATGTCACAAAAATACTGTTAAAGTATGGTTCAACAATATCAACTCCTCCTCTTGCTGGTGATTTAACCAATACTCGCCATCCTTCTAATGTAGGTTCAAAATCTAACCATGGAATATAAGTAACCTTGCTATTTACAGATTGAAAATCTTTAAAAGATGTAGAAATAGCCCACAGAAAAGGTGCAACTATAAATACAGTCCATAAAGTAATAAATGTGTATTTTAAAAATGTATAAATTTTATGCATTATTCCTTTATCATTAATTTTGTTAAAACTTTTGCTATGATCGTAAGACTTATGATCATTATAACTAAATATGTGAAAGATAGAGTTGCAGCATAACCCATTTGGAACTCTCTTAATCCTTTAATATAAATATAAAAACTTGAAGTTTCTGTTGCAGTTCCAGGTCCTCCTGATGTCAAAACAAAAACGGTATCCATTATTTTTGAGGCTTCAATTAATCTTATGATAATTGCACCAATTGAAATAGGGGCCATTAATGGAAATGTAACATAAACAAACTTTCTAAAAGGACTTGCTCCATCAATTGCAGCAGCTAAAAAAGGTTCCTTTGGAAGAGATAATAGTCCAGCAAGTAGTAATAAAAACATAAATGGTGTCCATTGCCATACTTCAACGATAATTACAGTAAACTTAGCTATAACTGGATCGCTAAGCCATAAAATAGGTTTAACCCCTATGTTTCCTAAAAGGTCATTTACTGGCCCAAGAGACTCATGGAAAAAAGTTCTCCAAATTACTGTCATAATAACTGGCGTGGTCATCATTGGAATTAAGAAAATTACTCTAAAAAACCTTTTAAATTTTATTTCTCTCCAAACCATAAGTGCTAATGAAAAACCTATTACATATTGAAGTATAACTGTTGTTACTGATAAAAAACTTAATCTAAAAAAAGACTCCCAAAATCTTGGATCATCTGTAAACAGTCTTATATAGTTTGTGATCCCAATAAAATTCATTTCAGGCGTATAACTATTCCATCCTGACAAACTTAATCTTATTGTAAAAATGATAGGAAATATAAGTATTCCTATTAGCACAAATAAACCTGGAAATAAAAAAATAAACTTGTGCTTAAAATTCATAAATATAATTTTTTGGATTTATTTAATTTGTGGCCGTCGAGTTGACGGCCACAATAAGTATTTTTAAAGCTTATTATCTTCCATTGCTACACCAACAGAGTAAGCTTTTCTTACATTATCTTTTCCTACTCTATTAAGTATATCATTCCACTGTTTGGCAGCTTCATCTAAAGCAGCTTGTGGAGACAATTGTCCGGCTAAAGCTTTTGCTGCAGCAGTTGCTAGTGCAGCATTAAACTCAAATGTACCTGGAACTCTTAATGGAAATACTCTATTTTTACTTTCTTCCATTTTTGCAAGAGTATCTACATAAGACTCTGCAATATCTTTGTCCCAACCGATTTGTGTCCAAACTTCAGCTTTAAAGTCATCATTTCTAAATGGATTTACTCCAAATCTACCAATTCCTATATCAGCTTGGTGATTTGCTTCGTTGGCAAAGAAACACAAATAGTCAAATGCCATTTCTTTCTCTTTACTTTTCTTAGCAACTCCAACTGCCCATCCCCATACGAAGAAAGGAGCTTGGTTAAAACCTTCATCCCAAGAATTAGACTTTCTATTCCAAACTTTCATAGCACCTGGTAATTGTGCAGCTCCAACTTTATTGTTAATTGGGCTGTCAGGTTGCATCGCTGCAACAAATGCGTCATCCCATGAAAAACTAAATAAAGTTTGTCCACCACCAAATGATCCAATTTCATCACCTAGACCGAAGTTAATTCCTCCTGGTGGAACGTATTTAGTAGCCGCAACCCAGTCAGTTAGAGCTTCTACAAAACCAGGATTATTAATAAGTGGAGTCATTGTCTCTAGATCAAAGAAAAAACCACCTGGTGTTTTAGGGTTTTTAGAATAAGCAGCTGATCTAGAATAGAAAGCAGCATACATAAGGTCATCTTTTTTCATTACTTCTGCTGATCCATATTCTTTCTCACCATCACCATCCCAGTCCCAATCATTAAAGTAAGCAGCCATTTCTCCATACTCTTTCCAAGTTTGTGGAACCCTTAACTCTTTACCAGTGTCGGCTTTATATTTTTTTTGATATTCAGGATTATCAATGACATCTTTTCTATATTTAAGATAGTGTCTATCTCCATCAACTGGAAACTGATACATAACACCATCCCAAGAAGCTACACCAATATGAGATGGAGTAACGTCTTGCATTTGTTTCATCTCAACATATTTTTTTGGCACTGGCTCTAAGTATCTTCTCCAGTCATTAATGAAATTAGAAAATCCAAATACGATATCATATGGAGCTTGACCTGCTTGGAAAGGAACCATAGCTTTTGCATATAGATCTCCAGCAGGAGTATGAGTTACATCAACTTTTGCTCCAGTTAACTTAGCAAACTGTTCAGCATGAAGAGCTGTTGGCTCACCCATAACTGGTACAGCATGCGTATTTATTTTTAGTGTTTTACCAGAGTAGTCTTTTTTTGACATTGACTCGTAAGAACACTCACCAGGAATATCCCCAGTATTTTTGATATGTGGAAATTGATCACTCCACTTATCAGCATACGCAACAGGACTAAATACCAACAAAGCTGATATAAGAGCAGTTACGCAAGTTTTTATTGTCTTCATCTTCATTTCCTCTCTTTTGTTATTTATGGAACTAACACTGCACGACCTTTGACTTTTCCATCATTAAGATCATGTAGCGCTTTGTTAGCATCGTCTAATCTATATTCAGCCATTGAAAGTTTGACCAACCCCTTGTCAGCCAACTCCATTAGTTCATATAATTCAGACCACGTTCCTACTAAATTTCCTATAATATTTCTTTCGGTAAAAATCACATCTACTGCAAGTATTTTAATTTCTTCACCATATCCTACAATATAAAAGTAACCACCAGGCCTTGTCATATTTAAACCCATTGATGTTGATCCTTTCTCACCAACAAAATCTATGACAGCCTCAGCACCTTTTCCTTTGGTAAGTTCTTTTACTTTCTCTACTTCATTACCATCAATCAAAACTCCATGATCTCCACCTAAAGACATTGCGTGATCAAGTGCTTTTTGGGATTTCTCAACAATAATAATATGAGCTGCACACATTGCCCTTAAGCATTGAATTGCTATATGACCTAAACCACCAGCACCAATAACTACACAACTATCTCCTGGCAATAAAAGCCTAGTTGCTTTTTTAACAACTCTATAAGCTGTAAGTCCAGCATCTGAAAATGGTGCTACATCTTTTGGGGTTAGAATTTTAGGAATTTTAATTAAATTTCTAACACTAGTTTTTAGCAATTCAGAATAACCTCCTTCTTTCATACTCAATCCTGGAAATGCTCCTGCCTCAGCATGCATATCATTACCTCTTCTACAATCTAAACAAGTCCCATCTGTGCCTGATATTAAGGGATGAAGAATAACAGGGTCCCCTTTTTTAAAATTTGTTACGTCTTTGCCGACCTCCTCAATCCAACCAGCATTTTCATGACCCATAACACATGGAAGTAAATCTCCATCTGGATCTTGAATGTGTTTCCATACACCCTCAATAATATGTAAATCTGTTCTACAAACTCCTGCAGCACCTATTTTTACTATCACATCTGATGATTTTTCTAATTTTGGATCTGGCATTTCTTGTTCTGTGACCCAAACTTCTTCTTTCATTTCTGGATCATACTTGTGCAAAACCTGAGCTTTCATTTTATTCCTCTCGATTAAAAATTTATTTTTAAATTGTAGATTGAATCAAAAAATATGTCTAGGCAACATACCTTTTTTTTGTCACAGGAATTAAATAGTACAACTTGAGATTGTTAGTTAACTTTATTTTTGCAGTGTCCAGTTTTGAAGTATTCATCCAAATTGTCGATAGCTAAATTAGCCATGGCTGTTCTAGTTTCCTTTGTAGCACTGCCCAAATGAGGAAGAATAAATGCGCTTTTATGTTTGTAATAACCTTTGTTTAGGTTTGGCTCATTTTTATATACATCTAACCCAACTGCATAAACTTTTCTTCTGTCTAACGCATCAACCATTGCCTCGTCTTCAATTATATCCCCTCTTGCAACATTAGTAACTACTGCACCTTTTGGTAAGTATTCGATTGTATCTTTATTAATCATATCAATTGTTTCTTTTGATGCTGGACAACATACAGATAACACATCTGATACAGATAGAAGATCTTTTAAATTATCATGATAAATTGCACCTTGTTCTTTTTCCTCACTAAGTTTTGATCTGTTATGATAATGAATTATCATTCCAAGAGATTTAGCAACTTTTGCAATTTTTTGTCCAATTCTTCCCATTCCTAAAATACCTAATCTTGTACCTGTAAGTTGTTTTCCAATTAATAAATCTGCTGACCAAACCCATCCACCTTCTCTAGCTCTTTCAATTCCCTCAGAAGCTCTTCTACAAGCACCAAGAATTAAAAGAACTCCTATTTCTGCTGTTGCATCAGTTAAAACATCTGGAGTATTAGTTACAGCTATTCCTCTTTTTTTTGCAGCTTCTAAATCAATATTTCCAAATCCAACTGCAAAATTAGAAAGTATTTTTACTGAGTCTGGTAATTGATTAATTGTTTCAGCATCTAACTTATCTGTTAAAGCTGATAGTATTCCATCACATCCTTCACTCATTTCAATTAATTTTTTTTGTGAATATAGTTCATCATTAAGATTTAAATTTGCATCAAAGATTTCTTTTGCTTTATCCTCACAAGATCTTAGCAATCTTCTGGTGACCAATATTTTTTTCATTAAGATAGATTAATTCAAATCGAAAATTTTGCCAGGATTCATAATATTATTTACATCTATCGATCTTTTAATAGATTTCATAACAGGTACGTTATCTGGGTGTTCCCTAAGTAAATAATGTTTTTTTTGAAGCCCTATACCATGTTCTCCGGTTATAGTTCCTTCAAGTTCAAGTGCTTTATTGATTAAATCATCACTATATTGTCTTATTCTTTTTTGTTTATCTTCATCGTCTGGATCATAAAGAACTATAGAATGAAAATTTCCATCACCAACATGACCTACCATTGGAGCAGTTAGGCCCAGCTTTTGAACTTCTTTTTCTGCCCATGAAATACACTCAACTAATCTTGAAATTGGAACACAAACATCTGTAGAATAAACTTTCATATCATTTCCTAATGCTTTAACGGAATAGTAAACATCATGTCGTGCTTTCCATAATTTTTTTTGCTCCTCAGGAGATGATGCCCATTGAAAATCACTTCCACCATTACTTTTTGAAATTTCTTCTACAATTCCAATATTTTCATTATTTGATGCTTCACTACCATGAAATTCAAAAAATAGAGTAGGTGACGCTTTTATATTATCTAATTTAGAATACTTAATACTAATTTCCATTTGATCTTTATTAAGCATTTCAATTCTAGCAATTGGAACACCATACTGAATAACTTCTTGTGATGCTTTAACTGCAGAGTCTAAATCTGGAAAATAGCATACTGCACTCATTATACTTTCAGGTATTGGTGATAATCTTAATTGTACCTCAGTAATTATTCCAAGCGTTCCCTCTGAACCTATGAATAAATTTGTTAAATTATATCCTGCAGAGGTTTTTTTCGTTCTAGCTCCTGTTTTAATAATATCTCCATTTGGAAGAACAACTGTTAGACCTGAAATTACAGTTCTCATAGTTCCATATTTCACAGCCATTGTACCTGAAGCTGATGTGGCTGCCATTCCACCAAGAGCAGCATCTGCACCTGGATCGATTGGAAAGAAAACTCCATCTTCTCTTAAATATTCATTTAATTGTTTTCTTGTTACATTTGCTTGAACCCTACAATCAAAGTCTTCAGCATTTACACTTAAAACCTTATTCATTTTTTCTAAAGAAATTGTTATTCCGTTTTGATTTCCAACAACATGACCTTCTAAAGAAGTTCCAGTACCAAAAGGAACAACTGGTATTTTGTGCTCGTTACATAACTTTAATAATTGTGAAACTTCCTCATTTGTTTCGGGAAATACTACTGCTTTTGAAAGAATTGGATCATACGTGTCTTCACCTCTTGCATAATTTGCTCGCGTGGACTCTGATGTTGAAAATCTTCCGTTAAAGATTTTTTTCAATTCTGTCTGGACAATCTCATTCATAATTAAATATTATAGAAATTTCGGTTAAAAATACAGCCTATTTAGAAAGCATCTTACCGATATTTTCTAAAGCCTGCTGTATATTATCTCTAGATGCGGCAAAACTAAACCTAACGTAATCTTGGCAAGTTTGACCGAACGCAGTTCCTGGTACAATTGCTACACCTGCTTCATGCATTGCTTTTTTACAAAATTCTGCACCATTCATTCCAGTTCCTTTTACATTTGGAAAAGCATAAAAAGCTCCACCTGGAAGACTGCATTCTATTCCTGGTAAATCGTTTAAACCTTTATGAATTAAATTTCTTCTTAAAGTAAACTTATCTAACATATCTTTAATTGAATCATCTGGTCCATCCAATGCAGCTATACCAGCAAATTGTGCTGCTGCATTTACGCAAGATACACTGTTGATTAATAATTTATTCACATGTTCAACTAGTTCTTTTGGCCAAAAACTCCAACCTAATCTCCATCCAGTCATTGAATATGCTTTACTCCAACCTTCTAATACAATTAACCTATCTCTTAAATTTTCATAATGAAAAAACGATGGCATTTCCTTGTAGTCAAAAATTTGTCTACTATAGATTTCATCGCTTAAGATCGTAACATGTGGATGTTTTTCTAACTCTTTAGCAAAATAATCTATCACTGGTTTTTCAACAAAACTCCCTGTTGGGTTATTTGGGTTAATTAAAATTAACAATCTAGTTTTATCAGTAATTAAAGATAATATTTTATCTGGATCAAATTTAAGATCTTTGTCTTCAGTAAGATCGTATGGTACTGGTGTTGAACCAGTATAATTTATCATTGACTCATAAATTGGAAAGGCAGGTGTAGGATGAATTATTTCTGCTCCTGGTTCACCAAAACATTGAATTGCATAACTCATTGTGGGCTTACCACCTGGCATAATCAAAATTCTTTCAGCATCAATATCCGAATTATATCGTTTTTTAATCCATCTTGTTACGGCCTCTCTACATTCTGGAATTCCGTTAGACATAACATATCCATGATGACCATCGTCTAAAGCTTTTTTTGCAGCTTCAACTACATGTTTTGGTGTTTTAAAATCTGGTTGACCTAATCCCAAATGTATCATTGGGTGACCCTTTGCTTCTAATGCTTTAGCTTCAGCTAATACGCTGAATGCAGACTCTGTTCCTAAGTTTTCTAAATTTTTTGCCAGTATCATAATTTTATTTTTTAAAGTGAGAAAACTAACTGAAAAGGTTAACTATGTCTATTAATTAAAATTTTTTATCTTCTATAAATAATTTTGGACTCATCTAAGTCTCTTATACTTTTGCATCCCATCAATATCATGTTACGTCTTATTTCATCATGCATATTTTGCAATAATCTTTCTACTCCTTGTTGGCCACCAGCCCCTAAACTAAACAAAAAAGCTTTACCAAAACTACAAGCTGTCGCACCTGCTGCTAAAGCTTTAAGAACATGTGTTCCTCTTCGAACTCCACCATCTAAAATTACCTCTAATTTATCTCCAACAGCATCTCTTATAGCTTTTACTTGATCAAAAGGAGATCTAGACCCGTCAAGCTGCCTTCCTCCATGGTTCGATATCATTATTGCGGTACATCCTATATCTATTGCTTTTTTAGCATCATCAACTGACATAACTCCTTTAAGTGCAATTGGACCGTCCCATTTTTTTATACAATACTCTGCGTCTTTCCAATTCATAGCAGGATCATATTGCTCATTTATATATCCCATTACAGATTGGGCAATATTTGTACCCTTATCAACTTTATCTTTAAGATTTGCTAATTCAAATTTTTTATGCGTAAAATAGTTAAAGACCCACTGAGGTTTCATAGCAAAACTCATTAAACTATCTAAAGTAAATTTTGGTGGTGTTGTAAAACCTGTTCTATGATCTCTTTCTCTATTTCCAGCAACAATAGTATCAACTGTAATACACATTCCGTTGAAGTTTGCTCTTTTACATCTATCAATTAAGTCATTAGTTATCGATTGATCCTTATGAATATACAATTGGAAAATTTTCGGCCCACTTGAAAGATTTGCAATTTCTTCAATCGAAAAGGAAGCCATGGTAGACATACTGTATATCGTACCAAATTTTTCTGCAGCACGAGCAGAAGCCTTATCTCCATCTGGGTGATATAAACTTTGCATAGCCGTCGGTGACAAAAAAATTGGCATATCCATCTTTGTTCCAAAGACCTCTGTTTTTAAATCAGGTTCACCAACACTATTTAAAATATTTGGAATTAGATCACAGTCATTAAATGAATTTGTATTTCTATTCATTGTAACTTCATCGTCTGCTCCTCCGTCTATATAATGAAAAATAGGTGCAGGAAGTTTTTTTTTTGCTAACTTTCTAAAGTCATCAAAGTTATAGCAATTACTTAAACTCATTATACTCTGAATCTTAAGTTACTTCTGTTTAGGTCACTGATTTTTGTGCAACCCATTAGTTTCATATCTCGTTGCAGTTCAGTTTTATATTGATGTAATGCTCTTTCTACTCCTGCTTGACCTGCTGCAGCTAAAGCATAAAGATAAAGTCTTCCACCTGAACAAGCTTTAGCACCTAAGGATAATGCTTTTAGCATATGAGTTCCTCTGTGAATTCCACCTTCACAAATAACATCAAGTTTATCGCCAACAGCATCAACAATTTCTGCAAGTTGATCAAAAGGAGACCTAGAACCATCAAGTTGCCTTCCTCCATGATTAGAAACCATAATACCAGTACATCCAATATCTACAGCTCTTTTTGCGTCTTCAACACTCATAATACCTTTAAGAGCAAAATGACCCCCCCATTTAGAACAAAGATTTTCAGCATCTTTCCAATTCATGTTTTGATCTAGCATAGTAGAAAAATAACTTCCAATCGAAGAATTAGTACTTGTACCTTCTTTAACAAAATCTTGAAGATGAGGCAGTTCGAATTTACCTTTTGTCAAATAGTTTATTCCCCACATAGGTTTGGTAGCAAAACTAAACAAACTAGATAACGTTAATTTAGGTGGAGAGGTAAAACCTGTTCTCAAATCTCTCTCTCGGTTTCCGCCAGTTATAGTATCTACTGTTAAAGCCATTACATCAAATTTTGCTGCTTTAGCCCTCTCTAAACAAGAGTCATTTAAGCCTCTATCTTTGTGAAAATAAAATTGAAACATCTTAGGAGTATCAATCATTGAAGAAATTTCCTCTACACTGACTGTTGCTAAAGCTGAAACGCCAAACATTGTATTAAATTTTTTAGCTGCCTTTCCTACTGCTCTTTCTCCGTCATAATGGAAAAGTCTTTGTAATGCTGTAGGTGCTAAGTAAAAAGGTAAATCCAATTTTTTTCCAAATATTGTTGTTGAAAGATCAACATTTTCAACTCCTCTTAAAACATTTGGAACTAAATCAACATCATCAAAAGCACTAGTATTTCTAGCATAAGTTATTTCATCATCAGCTGCACCATCAATGTAGTGAAAAATTGGAGAAGGTAATTTTTTTTTGGCTAATTTTCTAAAATCACCAAAATTGTGACAGTCTTTTAAATTCATAAACTTAGTTTAAAATTTTTTTATATAATTAAACATATAACTATTTGCCCCAGGATTATTATCTCCAAGATTTGCATTAGAAATATGATTGTAAGAGAAAGCTATTTCACTTTTTCTGCTGATATCATAAGAAATTTGAATTTCAGTTTTAAATTCAATCACATGACGGAGATCTTTTCCGTCTCCCTTATCATATAAGCCAGGAGTAAAACTTGGTGTTATATTAAAAGAGTTCATATGATAAGTAGTTTGAAAACCTTTATAAATATATTTTGCATTATCTACTGTAAAAAAGAAACCTGTAACTGGATAAAGTTTGCCTAAAAAACTATCATGATGTGAATTTAAATTAATATATTGAGCTCCAAACAAAGTGGATTTAGCACCTTCATCGCTAAAATCAAAGGTGCCAGTATATAAGCTCCATTTGTTATCAAAATTCTTGTCATCTGCATTCACAGAACTGAATAAAAAAATAAAAACAACTAATATTTTTAAATAAAATTGCATAAAAAATTTGTATCTAACTTATAGATACTTTTCTAAGAATTAAAATACCGCCAAAAATGAACAAAATCAAAGGTAATACCCAAAGTAATACTGTTTTTTTGTTAATTTCTGGATCATAAACTATCCATTCTCCGTATTTACTCTTGAGAAAATCATAAATCTCTTCATCATTTTTACCTTCATCGATTTTATTTTGTATTAAAATTTTCATACTTAAAGCAAAGTCAGATTGAGAGTCGTAAACTGATTGGCCCTGACAGATTAAACATCTCAAATTTTTTGAAATTTGATTAACCTTTTCAGGATTAGCTCCATGTGAAATATTTAAAAAACTAATTAAGTAAAATACAGTCAATACTAAAATTTTAATTTTCATTTTTTATTATCATTTTAAGTTCAGCAAGTTTTTCATCATCTAATGGACCTATATATTTTTTTAAAATAGTTTTAGTCTTGTTATCAACAATAAATGTTTCGGGTACACCATATGCACCTAGCTCAATTGAATTCACTCCTGAAGGGTCAACTACAATTTTAGAATAAGGATTGCCTAATTCTTTAATAAATTTTTTTGCATTAATTTCATTATCTTTATAATTAATTCCAATTATATTTAATTTATCCAATGATTTGAGGTTTAGTAGAAAAGAATGCTCATCTCTGCAGGGTAGACACCACGAGGCCCAAATATTAACTATTGAAAAATCTTTATCATTTATCAATTCATATAACGTGGTCTCTTCATTAGAGTAAAGAAACTTAGCTTTAAAGTTAAAATCAATTTTACTTGAGTTTAAATCAGGGGAATAATTATTAGTTTTATTCAAGCCTTTAAGAAGAATAAAAAAACTTACAATAACTAATGAAACTACTGCAATTAGCTTAATGTTTTTAACCATTTTTTTTTACAATGCTTAATATGCCCCCAAAGGAAATTAATATTATTGATATCCAAATCCATATCATAAACGGTTTTATTTGATACCTGACATTATAAAATCCATCATTTTTTAATATATTAAATACTAAAAAATTATCTGAATATAATGTTGATTCAATATCAGCTTCACTGGTTATTGTCTGTGGCTGATCATAAACTCTTACTTCTGGTTTCAGATTGATCGAATTATTTTTATCTGTAATCTTAAAGTTTGCTTCTAAAGATTGATAATTTTTATTTTCATTAATTTTAAGACTTTCAAATTTTATTGTTTTATTTAAAAATTTTCTTTCATCACCAACTCTCATATTAGATGAATATTCTTTGGCAAGAACACCATTAACCAAAACACTTAAAATAAACAAACTAAAACCGAAATGAGATATTTTTTGAGATAAATTTGTTTTTTTTACTGAAAAATCTTTAATAGTAATTAAGAAAAGAAAAATACTTGCAATAAAAAGTGGTAGTGAAAATAGATATGAAATTCCTACTCTTTTTAAAAAAATAAAAGAAATAATTATTGATAAAATAAAAAATAAAAGCTGCTGTAGATTAATTTTATTTATTTTATCTTTAATCCAATTCAAATTTGGTCCAATTGCCATAAAAATTAAAAAAGGAACCAAAAAAGGTACAATTAATTTATGATAAAAGGGCGGACCAACTGAAATTTTATCATTATTTACTACTTCTAGAAATATTGGATAAACTGTGCCAATTAAGACAACTGATAAAAAAAACATCATAAACAAGTTATTAACTAGAACAGCTGTTTCTTTACTAACAATATAAGTTTTTGTGAAATTGTTTTTGATTTTGTTTTGATAAAAAAAATAAATAAAAATAGACAACGTAATTAATATAAATAAAAAACAAAGAATAAAAACTCCCCTTGATGGATCATTTGCAAAAGTATGGATTGAATTTAAAATACCAGATCTAACTAAAAATGTTCCACTCATACTTAATGAAAAAGTTGTAATTGATAAAATTACAGCCCAGGAATGAAACATTTCTCTTTTTTCCAAAATTAAAATAGTATGGAATAAAGCCGTTAAACAAAACCATGGCATAAGGGATACATTTTCAACTGGATCCCAAAACCAAAAACCTCCCCATCCTAGTTCATAATAAGCCCATATAGATCCTAATAAAATTCCAATTGATAAAAAAATCCATGAAACTAGTACCCAATTTTTTATATGCTTGGCCCAAGTTTTATTTACAGAACCTGATATTAAGGCTGCGAGTGAAGAAGAAAAAATAATAGATGTTCCAACATATCCTAAATATAATATTGGTGGATGAATTGCTAATGCTGGGTCTTGAAGTATTGGATTTAAACCAGTTCCCTCGTTTGGAATTGGGAATAAACTCATAAAGGGATTTGAAGTAAAAAGAATAAATAATAAAAATCCTGCAATTATTATTTCCTGAAAAAATAAAGTAAGAATCCTATATTTGTTTGAAAGATTTTTTGAAGTAATTGTAAAAATTAATAAAAAAATTGATAATACTAATAACCAAAGAAGTAAGCTTCCCTCATGGTTACCCCATGTTCCTGAAATTTTATAGAACAAAGGTTTAGAGGTATGAGAATTATTATAGACTGTCTCATTACTAAAATCTGAGATTATAAAACCTATTATAAGAGCAATGAAACTTATTATAATCATTAATGATTGAATAGAAATTAATGAAAAAATTCTTCCACTAATATTTATATTATTTCGATTTAATAATATTGGAGATTGAATGATTATTATAATAGATGACAGTAAAGCAATATAAAGTGAATAATTTCCAATTTGGTTTAGCATTAATTACTCTCTTTTAATGCCTCTTTCACCTCGGGTGGCATATAATTTTCATCATGTTTTGCTAATATTTTAACCGCAGTTAAAAAATTACGATCTTTTAAAAAACCTTCAGCCACAACTCCTTTTCCTTCTTCAAATAAATTTGGAACAGAACCACTATAATTAATTATTAATTCGTTTTTAAAGTCAGTTATGACAAAATTAACTTCTGACTGATTAATGATAATTGATTTTTCTTTAACCATTCCTCCAACTCTTATTTTTTTTGGTGTCAACTCTGTTAAATTTTTAATTTCTGTAGGTGATTTAAAATAAACAACGTTTTCCTCAAGTGATTTAAAAACTAAAAATACAATTAAGATTAATGAAAAGAATATAGATAATATAAAGATGGCTCTTAATTTAACTTTTTTACCATACATGAAATTAAAAATTAAATTTTAGATGCAGATGAAGTAGCTAGTATTTCTTTATATGTCTCTTGTTTTTTTGCTATTTCAATTTTATCAGTATCTAAATTTTCAAAGCGAGTCCTGAATTTCTTTTGCTCTTTAATAAGTTGAAGTTTGATTACTGAATATAAAATACAGAAACAAGAAAGAGTAAATACAAAAGAAGACCATACATAGAGACCATATCCATTCATGTATAAAACTTCGTTAATCATAATCTATCTAATCCTTTATTTTTTATTTTTATCAGTTCTGTATTATATTTCATCAAAAATATCAAAAGCGAAAAAAGTGCAAATGCCGCAGTCATTATACCTAAAGGTAACAACATGGATGTATGAATAGAAGTTTCGGTAAAAATATTTACTGAAGAGGGTTGGTGCAATGTTGACCACCATTCAACAGAAAATTTGATTATTGGGACATTTATTAAACCTATTATTGCTATGTACGAACTAATCTTTACAGCTTTTTCCTCATTGTCAGTTACCCTCCAACTTAGAAGAAACATTAAATAGAAAAAAGCAAGTAATAACATTGATGTTATTCTTGCATCCCATGCCCACCAGGTTCCCCAGGTAGGTTTACCCCAAATGGATCCTGTAACCAAAGCAATAACGTTAAAAACAAAACCAGACGGTGCTAAGCTTTTTGTTATTAAAGAAAGATTCTTATTTTTAAAAACTAAAATACCAAATGACAAAACAGCAATTAAAGAAAAAATTCCAAGAGAAATCCATGCTGCTGGGACATGGACATACATAATTCTAACTGAATCACTTTGTTTATAGTCTTCAGGAGAAAGTATTAGTGCCTCAACAAGGCCAATGCTTATAATTACTAAAAAAATAATAAATACAAACTTTTGTGTTTTATTTATTATTTTTAATAAGTTGTTTGGTTTTAAATAGTTAAACATTTTCTGTTATCTATAACACAAATTCAAATTATGAAAATTTTTCTGGTGGGTTATTCTGACCAAGAACACAGAGGGAGACAAAATAAATGGGGATTATAGCATCCTTGGTCAAAATATAATTTATCCTAGACATAATCTATGACGAAGGTTTGCACGAAATGTGTTTAAATAATGTAAATCAGCTTAATTAGAAGGTTTAAAGTAACCAGAGCCTTTTTTTCCTGAGAATATCTCGTTGATTAGAGGGTGTTTAATTGGTTCGTCAGAATCATCCACTAATAAATTTTGCTCAGACACGTATGCTTCGTAAGTGATTTCATCATTTTCAGCTAACAAATGATAGAATGGTTGGTCTTTTCTAGGTCTTACGTTTTTTGGTATAGATTGATACCACTCCTCGGAATTATTAAACTCAAAATCAACATCATAAATTACACCTCTAAAATCGAAGTGCTTATGTTTTACAACGTCTCCAATAGAAAATTTTCCTTTTTGAACAGTCACCTGATAAATATGGATATTTAAAAATAAAAATCAATAAAAAAAATGTGAATGTTTTATTATTCTGCTATTATGTAGCAGTGAATAAATCTATTTTAAAATTTGTTACTGATTTAGGGCCTTTGGTAATATTTTTTTATTTTTATTATAACAATGATAAAAATTTAATTGTTGCAATACCTCCACTTATAGTTGCAACAATAATAGCAGTTTTAATTATGTGGATTGTTGAAAAAACAATTCCAAAGGTACCATTAATAAGCGGAATATTGATTACATTGTTTGGTGGTTTAACAATTTATTTTGATGATCCTATATTTATTTACATGAAGCCAACGATAATAAATATTTTGTTTGGTCTTGCATTAATGTTTGGCAAATACTTTACAAATGAACCCGTTTTGAAAAAATTACTTGGAAAATCTATGCCCTTAAGTGATGAAGGATGGGAGATTTTAAATAAAAGATGGACGTACTTCTTTTTTGGATTGGCGATTTTAAATGAAATAATTTGGAGAACGCAATCAGAAGAATTTTGGGTTAACTTTAAAGTTTGGGGAATGTTACCAATAACCTTTATTTTTACTGCTTTTCAAATAGGTTTAATAAACAAATACAAACTGAATGAATAGAAATTTAAAATTAGTAGTAAATAATACGAATAAAGATGAAGATAAAAAACTTTTTTTTGAGAGAACTGAATTAAAAATTATTTTAGATCTTTATGCAAAAATGGTTTCCTCGGGTAATTGGAAAGACTATGGTCTTTCTATTTCGGGAAAACAAGTAAGTTTTAGTGTTTTTAAAAATGCTGCTGAAAAAGCTATATATAAAATTTGTAAAAATTTTAAGCCTTCAAACAAAAATCTAAAATATTTAATTACAGATACTAATGGTAAGATATTAAAAAATTCATATGATCTTAAGATACTCTTGAATAAAGTTGATTGGAAAAAAATTTAGGTTTTATCTTCTTTGACCGAATAATCTTAAAAGCATTATAAATAGATTTATAAAGTCTAAGTATAAAGTTAAAGCACCCATAACAGCTTTTTTACCCATTAACTCTCCACTGTCAGAGGCAGCATACATGTTTTTAATTTTTTGTGTATCGTATGCCGTTAAGCCAACAAATACTAAAACACCGATTATTGATATTGCAAAATACATCATTGATGATTTTAGGAATATATTTACAATAGATGCAATTATAATTCCTATTAAACCCATCATTAAAAAAGATCCCATCTTAGTTAAATCTCTTTTTGTTGTGTAACCATAGATACTCATTGCACCAAATGTTGCTGAAGAAATAAAGAATACTCTTGTTACACTTAATCCTGTGTAAACTAATAATATTGAAGAAAGTGATAATCCCATTAATGCAGCAAACACCCAGAAAGTTGTCTGAGCTCTTGAAGCACTCATTTTATTAATTCCAAAACTCATGTAAAATACAATTCCTAATGGAGCTAACATTACAATCCATTTTAAACCTGATAAATAAATTGCATTTCCAAATTCTGTTAATCCAACAATTGCTCCGTTTGGATCTGTTACAACAGACATTTTAAATGATAAAAGTGCTATTATTCCAGTAAGCAAAACTCCAGTTGCCATGTAGTTATAAACTTTAAGCATGTAGGCTCTTAAGCCTTCATCCATAACAACAGTTTGCTTGGCTGTTGTTGCTTTATTTAAAATATTATCTTTATTGAATTCCATATTATTTATATAAGATTTTTTTTTAAGATTTTCAAGTCGTCAAAATAAATGTAACAAATACTACATATATTATGAATTATAAAAAACTAGGAAATACAGACCTAAATGTGAGTACAATTTGTCTTGGGACAATGACTTGGGGTGAACAAAATACCCAAAATGAGGCATTTGAACAAATGGATTACTCTTTAGATAATGGAGTAAATTTTTGGGATACAGCTGAGTTGTATGCAGTTCCACCAAAAGCTGAAACATATGGTCATACAGAAACTATTATTGGGAATTGGTTTGAAAAAACAAAAAAAAGAAAAGACATAATTCTTGCGTCCAAAGTGGGTGGTCCTAGCAGAAAATATATGAGAAATGGAGAAAATAGTTTTACTGGCAAAAACTTAGAGAATGCTCTTCATGGAAGTCTAAAGAGATTAAAAACTGATTATATTGATCTTTATCAACTACATTGGCCTGAAAGAAACGTAAATAACTTTGGAAGATTGGGTTACGAGCACAAAGAAAATGACTGGAATAAATTTGAAGATGTTTTGGAAAATTTAAAAAAATTTATTGAGGAAGGCAAAATTAGGTATGTTGGTTTGTCAAATGAAACTCCATGGGGAGTTATGAATTATCTTCAACTTGCTAAAGATAAAGATTTACCAAGAATGATGTCAATTCAAAATCCATACAGTTTATTAAATAGGTCTTATGAAGTTGGTTTAGCAGAAGTATCTATCAGAGAAAATATAGGGTGTTTGTCATATTCACCTTTAGCCAGTGGTTATTTAACAGGCAAATATAGAAATAAACAATTTCCAAAAGGATCAAGAATGGAAAGAGATTTTGATTTTTGGACAAGATATAGAAAACCAAATATGGAAGAGGCTGTTGAAGATTATTACAAAATTAGTCAAAAATTTGATCTGGATATGAGTCAAATGTCTATAAAATTCTGTGAAGTACAAGATTTTATGACTAGTGTAATTATTGGAGCAACAACTATGGAGCAGTTGAAAACTAACGTAGAAAGTGTAAAAGTGAATCTTGATAGTGAAGTAATAAAAGAAATAAATAATGTACAAAAAAAATATCCTAATCCATGTCCATAATTAAAAAATTATTTTTAAAAACACTTATATTAACAGTATTTATAATAACATCTGTCCAGTCAGAAGACTTAACAAAGTTAGGAACTTTTAAAGATTGGAATGCGGTTGCAGTTTTTAATGAAACTGGAAAAATCTGTTTTGCTTATTCTATACCAGTAAGCCAGTCTCCTAAGGCAAGCAACAGAGAAGCAAGATTGTTTGTATCCTTTAGACCTGAGGATAAAATTTCTGATGAGGTGAGCATAACTTCTGGTTATGACTTTAATGCTCAAAATGCAATTTTAGCTACATCGGGTAAATCAAAATTTGAGTTTGACCTACCACAAAATAAATTTGCTTGGATTTCTAGTGGAAAAACAGAACAAAAAATAATTAAAAGAATGAAAAAGGCATCTAGATTAATGATAACAGCCTATAAACAAAGTGGCACAAGAACTACAGATGACTATTCATTAATGGGATTTACCAAAGCTTATAACGCTGCAAAAAAAAGCTGCACTTAAATGAAAAAACAAAAGAAGATTGTACTCGCCTATTCAGGTGGTTTGGATACGTCTATCATTCTTAAATGGCTTCAGGAAAATTATGATGCTGAAGTTATAGCATACACTGCTGATGTTGGGCAGGAAATGGATAGAAAAAAAATAATTAAGAATGCAAAAAAATTGGGAGTTAAAAAAATCATATTTCAAGATCTAAAAAACATTTTTGTTAAAGATTATGTGTATCCTATGATAAGAGGTCATGCTCTTTATGAGGGTGTTTATTTATTAGGTACATCTATTGCAAGACCACTGATTGCAAAAGATCAAATCAGGGTTGCTAAAAAATTTAATGCTTATGCTGTCTCACATGGTTCGACAGGAAAAGGAAATGATCAAGTTAGATTTGAATTGGGATATCATTACTTTGGTCCTAAAATTAAAATAATTGCACCATGGAGAATTTGGAAATTAAAATCAAGAACAGATCTAATCAATTATGCAAAAAAATATGGAATATCAATTCCAAAAGATAAAAAAGGTGCGCCACCTTTCTCTGTTGATGATAATTTATTTCATACTTCAACAGAGGGAAAAGTTTTAGAAAATCCTAAAAATTCTGCACCTGAATTTATTTTTCAAAGGACAACTTCTCCTGAAAAGGCTCCAAATAAACCAAGCTTTATTACTATTAATTACAAAAATGGTGACCCTGTTGGTTTAAATGGAAAAAAATTATCTCCAGCAAAAGTTTTGGATAAATTAAATCTATTAGCTGGAAGAAATGGAATAGGAAGAGTGGATTTAGTCGAGAATAGATTTATTGGAATAAAGTCTAGAGGAGTTTATGAAACTCCTGGAGGAACATTATTGCTTGTGGCACACAGAGCAATAGAATCTGTTACTCTAGACAAAAATACAATGCATAAAAAAGATGAGGTTATGCCAAGGTATGCAGAGCTTGTTTACAATGGTTATTGGTATTCTAAGGAAAGATTTAAACTTCAAAAAATAGTCGATTTAAAAAGAAATAAAGTAAATGGATCAGTTAGACTAAAACTTTATAAAGGTAATATTACAATTCAATCGAGACAAACTTCCAGTAATGCTTACTCGATGAAAAAAGTTTCTTTCGAAGAAAATAAAACTTTTAATAAATCAAATGTAGAAAGATTTATTAACTTTCATAAGAAAAAATTAAGATAAAATAAAGAAATTTTTTCCAATAATAAAGGACTCCAGTTAGGTTTTTTTGAGCTATTTACATTTTTTAAATTTAAATTATTAAAAATAAAATTTAAAATTATGAATTTAAAACCAACAAGACAAACAGCTATTGAAAATCTCAGTACCTTTATTGAAGAAAATTTAGAGGAATATTCAAGGCTAAGAAATTTTGATTTTGGTCCTGACAGAAGATCAAATACATCTTGCTTATCACCATATATTACACATGGGGTGATTAATGAAAAAGAAGTGATTAGTAAGTCACTGAAAAAATTTTCCTTTTCAAAAAATGAAAAATTTATTCAAGAAGTTTTATGGCGAACATACTGGAAAGGTTGGCTGGAACTAAGATCAGGAGTTTGGGATGATTATTTATTAGACTTAAAAAGAATAAAAGAAGAGTTTAAAGATAATAAAAGTTACTTAAATGCCATCGAAGGTAACACTGAAATTGAATGCTTCAATAAATGGGTAAATGAACTTAAGACTTATAATTATTTGCATAATCATACCAGAATGTGGTTTGCGAGCATTTGGATATTTACACTAGACCTGCCTTGGCAACTTGGTGCTGAATTTTTTATGCAACACTTGTATGATGGTGATACTGCATCTAATACATTGGGCTGGCGTTGGGTTGCAGGTATTCAAACTCAAGGGAAACATTATCTTGCAAGTGAATGGAATATTAAAAAATTTACAAATAATAGATTTGAAAATATTAAACTTAACGAAAATGCACCTCCAATAATAAATGATAAAAATTATACTATTCTTCATAAAACTTTTGAAAATCCGATAAATATTGAAAAGAAAAACTTACTAGTTTTTGAAAATAACTTAGCATTTGAAATCACTGACTTTGCAATTCAAAAATTCAAAAAAATTCTTCTTATTAATAATAAAAATGAAAATAGAAATATTAAACTTAGTGAAAATGTAGTGAATTTTAAGGCTAGTTTGATTAAGGAACAAAAAAAAAGGTTAGAGGAAAAATCAATTAATTGTGAGATTATTGATATAAACGAAATTAAAAATTTAGAAAGTTGTTACTGCCTTTATCCAACTGTTGGAGAAAATTTAGATTACATAAATCAAAACTCGCTAAAAAATATTGAGTTTCTTTTTAGAAAATTAGATCAAAATTCATGGAAGTTTTGTAACAAAGGTTTTTTTAACTTTAAAAAATATATTCCTAAAATAGTTGAAAACCTTGAATAAATTATAATTGAAATTTTTTTAATTTATGAGTTAAAAATAATATGCAGAACCCACAAATATTAGAATTAATTGAAAATTTAAAGGGAAGAAGAAACTACGAAGAAAAAAAAGCTTCTAAGCTAGGCTTTAACTCTCTTTATGCATATTTTGAAAACAAACTTTTGCAAGAAAAAACTGCTATAGAAGAAAGTGCAAGAGAACTAGAAATAGCAAAAGCTGAAGCAGAATTATTAAAAGAAGAAAAAAGTAAGCAAAAGAAAACTTGCGGCTGTTGTTAAATTCCTAAATTTTTTAAAGACTGAAATTCACCAATTTTAAAAATAATTGCATCTTCTTTTTTAAAACCATATTTTTCTGCATTATCTTTAAATCTAACGGGTGGCTCCATTATTGGCTCTAAAGATAAAACAAAAGTACCCCAGTGCATCCCTAAAACTTTTTTACTTTTAAGGTCTCTTGCAATACTTAAAGCCTCTTCAGGGTTAGTATGATAAGAAGATTTATCTTTATTTGGAGATAATGGATAAAAATTATAAGCACCAATATTAATAAAGGTTAAATCAATAGGCCCATACTTCTCACCTAATTCTTTATAAACATTTCCTACACCAGTATCACATGCAAAAAGTATTTTTTTATTTTTATATTCGATTAAAAAATTTCCCCACAATGTTTTATTAGTGTCTGTCAAACTTCTTTTTGACCAATGCACTGCAGGAACTAATGTTACTTTTAAATCCTCATTAATCTTAATTTCATCATACCAATCCATTTCGTTCACATCTTTATATTTGTTTCTTGTAAAATATTTTCCAAGTCTTAAAGGAAGTAGAACCTTTGCATCTTTAAATGGAAATTTTCTGATTGTTCTCATATCTTGGTGATCATAATGATTGTGTGTCAGAAGAAATAAATCAGTTTTTGGAAGTTCATTTAAGTTTAAGGCTGTTTTGGTAAATCTTTTTGGACCAAAAATTAAAGGTCCTGCATTTTTTGAAAATACTGGATCAGTTATTATTGTTGTATTTCCAAGCTTAATTAAGAAGGTTGCATGTCCTATCCAGCCAACATAATCATCATTTTTTAGATTTTCTAAATCTGAAAGTACTTTTTGTTTTTCAATAGCGTGACCTTCGGGAATAGCCATATCAAGTTTTTTCTTTTCCTTATTAAATACTTTAAATGACCACTTAAAATTTGAGTTTCGTTCTGGAGATCCTTCAGGATTTCTAAAACTACCGTCTGGTAAATGATGATAAGGTGTTTTTTCCATAGCTAATGTAAAAGAATTATAAATAAAAAATATAACAATTAAAATTGTTAACTTTGACAATAATCTTTAGTTGTTTAAGGTTCTTTTGAAACACTCAATTGTATTTTTTAACAAACAAGCAATTGTCATTGGTCCAACTCCTCCTGGAACTGGAGTTAAAGCCTTTGCAACTTTTGAAACTTCTTCAAAATCAACATCACCTACTAAACCATTTTCTGTTTTGTTTATTCCGACATCAATAACTATTGCATCTTTTTTCACCCAATTACCTTTTATAAGTTCAGGAATTCCAACAGCAGCAACAATAACATCTGCTTCTAAACATTCATGCTGAAGGTCTTTTGTTTTTGAGTGAGTAATTGTTACCGTACAATCTTCTTGAAGTAAAAGTTGTGCCATCGCTTTACCATTTAAGTTTGACCGCCCAATCATTACAGCTTTTTTTCCTGTTAAGTTAGGTTCTATTTTTTTTAATAAATAATAACATCCAAGAGGTGTACAAGGTATTGAACCTTGATATCCTGATGAAAGATTACCTACATTCATAGGGTGTAAGCCATCAACATCTTTATTTGGTGAAATAGTTTCTATAACGTGTTGCTTGTTAATATGTTTTGGGAGTGGCAATTGAACCAAAATCCCTGAAACAGTTTCATCTTTATTAAGTTCTTCAATTTTATCTAAGACTGTTTTTTCATCTACAGTGTCTGGGTATTTAATAACTTCAGATTTTAAACCAACTTGCGTTGCTGATTTTTCTTTATTTCTTACATAAATCTGACTTGGAGCTAAATCTCCAATTAATATCACTGTAAGACCTGGAACTTTGTTATATTTTTCTCTCAGGCCATCTACTTCTGTTTTTAATTCTTCTCTAAGTTCAGCCGATTGTTTTTTTCCGTCTATTAAAATCATGATTATTAAAAAATAAGTGGTGCTATGTAGAGTTTCATACACATTTCTACAAACCAGATCAACAAAAGAAGAATGATAGGTGATATATCAAAAGCACCTAGACTGGGCAAAAAACCCCTTATTTTATTAAGTATTGGATCAGTAAGCTTATAAGTAAACTCTAATATTGAATAAACAAATCTATTTGAAGTATTTAAAACATTAAAAGCTATTAACCAGCTTATAACAACGTTAGCGATTACTACATAAGAATACAATTTTAATAATTGTAAAGCTAAATAAAAAATAGCTATCATTTCTTCTCTACATATACAGAAGTGCTTGGGAAAGCAAAAGATGCTTTATTACCCTCAACTATTTCTTTAATTTTAATTGCTAGTCTTTCTTTAACCAACAACATTTCACTCCAACTATTTGTTTTTGTATAACATCTTACATACATATCTATTGAGCTATCAGCGAATTTATCAACTCTTACAGAAACACCAACTTTAGTGTCATAATCTTCTGAACTATTTATAAAATCTTCTATCTCATTTCTTATAGTTTTTAATTGTTCAACGGTAGAGTCATACTGAAGTGTTATCGTCCAACTAATTCTCCAATTTGTAATTTGACTTTTATTAATTACAGCATTCTCTGCAAACTGAAAATTTGGAATAATTGCCAAAGACTTGTCAAATTTTCTTATAACAGTTGATCTGAAACCTATTTTTTCAACTACGCCCTCGATTATTCCTTCAACTTCAATCCAATCACCCATTTTAAATCTTTTTTCAACAAGTACTAAAATTCCTGATATTAAATTTTTGAATAAATCTTGTGCTCCTAAAGCAACTGCAACACCGAATAAACCAAGTCCTGCAATAATTGGACCAATTTTAATTCCCCATAATTCTAAAACAGCTGCAGCTCCTAAGATAAAAATTAAAATTTTTAATGATTTGATAATCCAGCCAATTAGTTCTCTAGTTAAAATTTTATCAAATCCACTTAGTATGTAGGAAATTGGTTCAATAATTTGATGAATAATCCAAAAAAGTAAAATCGTAATCAACGTTCTATTTACGTTATCTAAAAATAACCTCGTATCTTCTGCAAAAGACATATAGTAACTTGCAAAAAATACTCCAAGAACAATTGGAAGAAATCTAGCTGGCCCCTCCATTGCCTTAACGAAGGTATCATCAAGTTTATTTGTAGTTCTCTTAGTAATTAGTTCTAATTTTTTAATGATTAATTTGCTAATTAACCCTCTAAACACTAAGAATATAAAGAATATTCCAAGACCTATTAAGATCTCAACAAAGTTTACACCTAAAATCCCCTTTTGCCATACAGACAAAAAAAGTCCTGAAAAATTCTCTAAAACACCCATGGCTAAATTTTATATAGTAAAAACTCTTCTTCACCAGAGTTAAATAGAAAAATTTTTTTCCACTTAATCTCATTTAAAATTGCTGATGCTTTTTCACCCATACACATCAAATTCGTATCCATCCAACTGTCTAAAAGATCATATTTTTTAAGTAAATTTAATAAACTCTTAGCGCTATTTTCTGAGTAAACATAAATTATATCAGGGATTGAGGCTTTTAATTGTGCTCTAAATTCCTCTTTTATTTCTTGAGTTGATGAAACCGTATAGTTGATCAATCTCTTTAAAGAATAACCTTCGGAAATTAGATCTTTATCTAACCTACTAGAAACTATTTCACCACTTACGTAAAGAAGTGACCCATTTTTTGAGTCGAAGTTTTGTAATATTAATTCTTTTAAATTATTTACGTTTCCTTCTGCAGAGATGATATTTTGAAAACCTTTTAGCTTTGCAACTTTTTCTGTTGCAGAACCAACACAATAACATTCAATTTTTTTATCAACTCTATTTAAATCTAAATTCTTAATCGCATTTGAACTTGTAAATATTATTCCTTTAAATTGGCTATAGTCCGGTTCCTCGTATTTAATTGGTTCAACTTTTATCACGGGTAAATGAGAAACTTTATGCCCTAAAGAACTAAATTTTAATATTAATTCTTTACTATCCTCTAATGGTCTTGTTAATAAAATATGCATTTTACCTTTTATAAGATCCCTTTGACTCTGATTTTAATTTTTCTCCAATCTTAACACTTAAATCTTTAACCATTGTTTTATTTTCACTTTCTTCAACAAAAAATCTTTGTTTGCCATCTACTGAGAAAAGTTCAGCTTTTATATTTACAAGATCTTTATCAATCTTTGCATACACACCAACTGCTGTATCGCAGTCACCCTCGAGTATTTTTAAGATTTTTCTTTCAGCATTTGCAATAATTCTGGACTGATCATCATTAATCTTTTCTAAGATATTAATTATTTCTTGATCATTTTCTCTACATTGTATGGCAATAATACCTTGTCCAGCACACGGTATTAATTCTTCAGTATTAAATTCATGTGTAATTTTATTTGTCAAACCTAAAGCTTCAATGCCAGCTTTAGAAACTAAAATTGCATCATAATCTCCATTCTCTAATTTTTTTATCCTAGTATCCACATTTCCTCTTATTAATTTATATTTCAGATCTGATCTAATACTTTTTAATTGGTATTCCCTTCTGTAAGAAGAAGTGCCTATAATCGAATTAGGTTTAAGGTCTAGAAAATTTATATTGTCGTTGCTAATAAAAATTTCATTGGGCGAATTTCTTTTTAAATAAAAATTTGTTATTAGCCCCTCTGTTTCAATTGATGGCATATCTTTTAAAGCATGAACAGCTATATCAATATTATGGTTAATTAATTCTATTTCAATTTTTTTTGAAAATAATCCTTTTCCTCCAATATTTGACAACCTATCCTTTTGGTTTTCATCTCCACTTGTAACTATTTTTTTTGTTTCTATGTGGGTCGATGAAACTTTTTTGAGATGGTTTATCACTTTTTCAGTATAAATTTGAGCTAACTGACTTCCTCGAGTACCAATAATAAATTTATCCCTTTTCATAATTCTTATTTTTATTACATTCTTATAGTTTAATTGTATTAATTATAAATATTTATGAATGAAAAAAAAATAATCCTTGGAATTGAGACAAGTTGCGATGAAACAGCAGTGTCAATCATAGAAGAAGATAAAAACGGTAAGATAAAAATATTATCTAATGTAGTTTCAAGTCAATTTGATATTCATAAAGAATTTGGAGGTGTGGTTCCTGAGCTTGCAGCACGATCTCATGTTGAAAAAATTGATTTAATTGCAAAAAAAGCAATTAGTGAAAGCGGTGTGAATTTAAATGATGTTTCTGCAATTGCTTCAACATCTGGACCAGGTTTAATTGTTTGCCTTACTGTTGGTTTAAATTTTGGAAAAGCATTATCTGCTAGTCTAAATATACCTTTTATTGGTGTGAACCATCTTGAAGGGCATGCCTTAAGTCCAAAACTCAGTACAACATTAGATTTCCCATATTTATTATTATTAATTTCAGGAGGACACACACAATATCTTAGTGTGAATGGACTTGGAAAATATAAAAGATTAGGAACAACAATTGATGATGCTTTAGGAGAAGCATTTGACAAAACTGCAAAACTCTTAGGTATTGAATTTCCAGGAGGTCCAAAGTTAGAAGAATTTGCAAAGCAGGGAGATGCAAATAAATTTAAACTTCCTAAACCAATTATAAATAAAGGGGGATGTAATTTATCATTTGCAGGTCTTAAAACGGCCATTTTAAGAATATCAAGCACTATAAAATCTAAACAAGAAAAATATGATCTTGCAGCATCTTTTCAAAAAACAATTGAAGAAATTTTAGAAGTAAAAACACAAATAGCATTTGATGAGTTCAAAAAGACTAGTAAAAAGAAAAATAAAACTTTTGTAATCGCTGGAGGTGTTGCTGCCAACAAGGGTATTAGAAAAAAATTAATAAAAGTATGTAAGAAGAATGATTTTAGACCAATTTTCCCTGAACCAAAATTATGTGGGGACAATGCAGCTATGATTGCACTTGTTGGTCTTGAAAAGTATAAAATCAAAAAATTTGATAATTTAGATCTTCCTGCAAGTCCAAGACTACCACTTGACGAAAAAGCAAAGTTTTTAAAAGGAGCGGGAGTTAGATTATAAATGTCGAAAAGATATAGTGGTAAATCGTTTAAGGATGCTAGTGTAATGAAACAAGCTAAACTTTCTTTAAAGGAAAAAAGAAAACTTAAAAAAGAAAAGAAAAAGAAAAAAAATTAAATGCAATATTGGTTAATGAAATCTGAGCCGGATGTATGGTCAATTGATCAACAAATCAAAGCTGGGGAAAAAGGAGCTGACTGGGATGGTGTAAGAAATTACCAAGCAGCAAGTAACTTAAAAAAAATGGAAAAAGGAGATCTTTGTTTTTTTTATCATTCTAATATAGGAAAAGAGATAGTTGGTATAGTCGAAGTTATTAAAACGGCATTCATTGATCCAACTGATAAGGAAAAAAGATTTGTTGCAGTTAAAGTTAGATTTAAAAGTAAACTTCAAAATCCTGTAACACTTGAAAACATCAAAAAAACTAAGGCTTTGGAGAACTTATCTCTAATTAGACAAAGTAGACTATCTGTCATGCCTATTGATACTAAAAGCTGGAAAATAATTTTGAAGATGGGTAAAATTAATTAAAAAAAAATTCATGCCTAAGAAAAAAAAAGTTAAAAAAAAAGTAATCTCTAAAAAACCTAAAGAGACAGTTTATAAAACAAAGAAAGAATGGGTAAGTAAAGCTACCGTTAATAAATCTCAATATACAAAAAAATATAACGAGTCGATTAAAGACAATGATGGATTTTGGAAAAAAGAAGGAAAAAGAATTAATTGGATTAAGCCTTATAAAAAAATTAAAGACGTTAAATATAGTAAAGATGATGTTCATATCAAATGGTTCTATGATGGTACTTTAAATGCCTCAGCGAATTGTATTGATAGGCATCTTAAAAAAAATGCTAATAAGACTGCAATTATCTGGGTAGGAGACGATCCTAAAGTTCAAAAAAAAATTACATATAAAGAACTTCATAAAGAAGTTTCAAAAGCAGCAAATGGATTAAAAAATCTGGGAGTTCAAAGGGGTGACAGAGTAACAATTTATCTAACCATGATACCAGAACTTGCCTACACAATGCTTGCGTGTGCAAGAATAGGTGCGGTTCACTCCATAATATTTGGAGGTTTTTCACCAGATAGTATTTCAGGCAGAATTAATGATTGCGAATCTGATTATGTCATAACTGCAGATGAAGGAGTAAGAGGTGGCAAAACAATCCCTTTAAAATCTATTACAGATGAAGCGTTACAGAGCTGTCCCAACGTAAAGAAATGTATCGTTGTAAAGAGAACAGGTACCAAAAAAATTGATTGGTACAATGATCGTGATGTTTGGTATCACAAAATGACAAGTAAAGTCTCAACAAAATGTGAGCCTGAAGAAATGAATGCTGAAGATCCATTATTCATTCTTTACACATCTGGTTCAACTGGGAAACCAAAAGGTGTACTACATACAACTGGTGGATACATGGTTTATGCATCAATGACTCACCAATATATTTTTAATTATAAACCTAAAGATATTTACTGGTGCACAGCTGATATAGGTTGGGTTACAGGACACAGTTATATTATTTATGGTCCACTTGCTAACGGTGCAACTACAATTATGTTTGAAGGAATACCTACTTATCCTGATACATCTAGGTGGTGGCAAATAGTTGATAAATATAAAGTAAATATTTTCTACACAGCTCCAACAGCAATCAGAGCTTTAATGAGAGAAGGTGATAAACCTGTAAAGAAAACATCTAGAAAGACTTTAAAACTTTTAGGTACTGTTGGTGAACCAATTAACCCTGAGGCTTGGGAATGGTACTACAAAACTGTTGGTGATAGTAAATGTCCAATCGTTGATACATGGTGGCAAACAGAAACAGGTGGGATTTTGATCAGTCCACAAACTGGAGCGATAGATTTAAAACCTGGATCTGCAACAAAACCATTTTATGGAATTAAACCAGAGATTTTAGATAAAGATGGCAAGGTTTTAAAAGGAGAAGCACAAGGCAGACTTTGTATTTCTCAATCATGGCCTGGACAAATGAGAAGTGTCTATGGTGACCATCAAAGATTTATAGATACTTATTTTTCACAGTTTGATGGAAAATATTTTACAGGTGATGGCTGTAGAAGAGATAAAGATGGCTATTATTGGATTACAGGAAGAGTAGATGATGTAATTATTGTTTCAGGCCATAATTTAGGTACCGCAGAAATAGAAAGTGCATTTGTAGCTCATCCAAAGGTGGCTGAGGCAGCAGTAGTTGGTTACCCACATGATATAAAAGGAAACGGGTTGTACTGTTATGTAACTTTAAATGCTGGTGAAAAAAGTACTCTTGATTTAGAGAGAGATTTAAAACTTTGGGTAAGAAAGCAAATTGGTCCAATAGCGACTCCGGACTTAATTCAATTTGCTCCGGGACTTCCAAAAACAAGATCAGGTAAAATAATGAGAAGAATTCTGAGAAAAATCGCTGCTAACGAACATGGTCAATTGGGGGATACAACCACTTTAGCAGATCCTTCAGTTGTTGAAAGCTTGGTAGATAACAGAAAAAATATCTAGATCTTTATTAGTTTAGAAAATTCTTCCTTAATATTATCCCATTTTAAAATCATAGAATTGAGGACTATTTTTCTATCAATAGATTTTAGTTCAGTAGCTACTGGGGCCCAGTTATACAATGCAAGAGCACTCTCATTGAAAGGCCAAGACTTATAATAGTCATCCCATTTAATTTGATCTAATCTTTTCTGAAAACTAGCTCTTGCTTCATCAACAATTTCCTTAGGCATGCCATTCTCCAATTCTTTGTCCAAAATATTATTATAAATTTCAGATGCTCTATTAGTTTCTCGGAAATTATAAAAAACATTTAAATACGAAACAGTATAAAAAGATAAATCTTGAAGTGAAATTGCATATATGTTCCATTTAGCTGTGTTAATTGATTTTAAAAATTTTTCATCATCAAAATGGAGAACCCATTTAGTGCCCATTCTTGTTTTCAAATAATTATATAAAGTAACTTGTGATACCCATGCTGATTTTTGCTGAATAAATACTTTTAAATCATCAACATTCTTTATTTTTTTCTTTGGCAAAATGCCTTTAAACATTGCAACTAGATAAACTTTGAAATCTTCAAGTTTTATATCTTTTAAGTTGAAACTGTATTTAAGGGCCATTTATCTACCTAATATGTTGATGTATAATGTAAAAATGACACAATATCGAGTGTTTTTAGGGGTTTAAATAAATTTGATTATCGGTATGGTTCTTTATTTAACCTATAGGAGAGAGAAAAAATGTCGAAACAAGAACAACACTGGGAAAAAACCAGAAACTTGCTCTTTATTACATTAGCAATTTGGTTTGTTTTCTCAATTGGCATCTTTCTTTTCGGAGCCGAAATGCAAGAATCAAGCATTAGACCATTTGGATATCCTTTAACGTATTGGTTTACATGTCAGGGATCGCTTGCAATCTTCGTCATTCTAATTTTCTGGTTTGCCGGTCGACAAGAGAAAATTGATGATGAATTCGGATTTACTGAAAGAGAGGGTGATCAATGATAAAAGGTAAATTTATAGATAATCTACCGAAGGTCTATGGGATATATACTGGAGGTTTTCTAGTATTTATCATCATAATGGCAATAGCTGAACAAGCTGGAATGACAGCAAAAATGATTGGTATCTTTTTTGTATCTTTTACAGTTTTGATTTATGCTTTAATTGGTTGGTTATCAAGAACACTTCAAACAGACGCTTATTACGTAGCTGGAAGACAAGTACCTACTGTATTTAATGGAATGGCAACTGCAGCAGACTGGATGTCTGGTGCATCTTTTGTAGCCATGGCAGGTGGTATTTATTTTAAAGGCTATGGTTATATGGCACTGCTTGTTGGATGGACTGGTGGATACGTACTCGTTGCATCTTTGTTAGCACCATATCTTAGAAAATTTGGATGTTATACTGTACCAGATTTTATAGGAACTCGTTACGGTGGTAACTTAGCAAGATTTAGCGCTGTTATAGTCTTAACTGTTGCATCATTCACTTACGTGACTGCTCAAATTAACGCTACAGGTACAATTGCATCTGTTGCTTTAGATATTCCATTTGAAATTGCAGTTTACGTTGGACTAGCTAGTATTTTGATGTGCTCAATGCTTGGTGGAATGAGAGCAGTAACTTGGACACAAGTTGCTCAATATATTGTATTAATTATTGCTTATTTACTTCCAGTTTTCTGGATAAGTAACAATATTGGTGCAGGTTTCTTTCCACACTTCATGTTAGCTGACGAAGTAGCAAGAATTGCAGAACTTGAAGGTCAATTTGGATTTGTTAAAAACTCAGCTGCAGATTTAGCTACCGTTCCAAAAGGATTGTCTGCAATTACTAAAGCTCACTCATCAGTTAATGCAACACCTTGGGCGTTTATTTCATTAGCAGTATGTATGATGGCAGGAACAGCTTCATTACCTCACGTTATGATGAGATACTTTACTACTCCAAGTGTAAGAACAGCAAGAAGATCAGTAGGTTGGTCATTATTCTTTATATTCCTTCTTTATTCTTCTGCTCCAATGTTAGCTACTCTATCGAAAATTTCGTTGATGGATCCTAACTTGGCTACTGGAATTATTGGTAAATCAATAGCTGAAGTTCAAGCTCTTGACTGGTATCAAAACTGGAACCAAGCGAAGTTGATGTTTGTAAGTGACTTTAACGGCAATGGAACTCTTGAACTTAACGAGTTCTTCATGAAAGGTAGTGCTGTTGTACTAGCAACACCTGAAATTGCTGGATTGCCTTATGTAATATCTGGACTAGTTGCTGCTGGAGGTATGGCTGCTGCCATGTCAACTGCGGATGGATTAGTTTTAGCTATTTCAAATGCGTTATCACATGATGTTTACTACAAGATCATTAATCCAAAAGCTGAAACTGCAAAAAGATTAATTGTTGCAAGGGTATTACTTGTACTAATTGGTTTTGCAGGAGCTACAATTGCAGCACTAGAGATACAAGGTATTTTAGGTTCGGTAATTTGGGCTTTTGACTTTGCGATGTCTGGACTATTCTTCCCACTTGTACTTGGTGTATGGTGGAAGAGAGCTAATGCACCAGGAGCTGTTGCGGGAATGCTATTAGGACTGATTTCAGGAACTGCGTATCTAGTTTGGGTACGAAGTGGTGGATCTGGGTTCTTAGGCATAACTCAGCTTACTTTTGGAATAGTTGGAGCAGCTGTAAGTTTAGTTTCTATGATTGTTGTCAGCTTAATAACTGCAGCACCGGACGCAGCTACTCAGAAGATGGTTGATGATGTACGTGTACCAAGTGGTAAAACCATACTTGGAAAACAACATTAATTAAAATATATTATTTTAGGGGCGAAATTTTCGCCCCTAGATAAGATCTTAAATGTCAGCAAACTTTCACCCCTTAGTTTATATAATTGATTATATCCTTGGAGTTATAATGTGGACTCTAATTGGACGAGTTGCGATGAATATTTTCCAGAAGGAAGATTCACAATTTTTCTTTATGAAAGTATTTGTGAAATTAACAAACCCACTTATAAAAATATTTAAACCAATTACCCCAAACTTTATTATAGGACCTTTAGTACCACTTTATGTGGCTTGGTTCTTTTACATGGGTCGTTTCTATTTAATGCCTTATTTACTTGGTTATTCAGTTATGGGTATGCTTTCGTTCCCTCTTGAAAGTGAAATTGCTCGAGAAATATATAGAATATTTAGCAAAAACTAATTCAAATAGAACAAAAAATTGATACTAATATTTTTAGTATTAAATGAAAAAAATTCAAATTTCTCCATCTATATTATCTGCTGACTTCAGTCAGCTTGGCAATGAAATTAAGAAGCTAGAACAAGGTGGAGCTGACTTAATTCACGTCGATGTAATGGACGGCCACTTTGTCCCAAATTTAACAATTGGACCTCCAGTAATAAAAAACCTAAGAAAATATACTAAGCTTCCGTTTGATGTACACTTAATGATATCCCCAGTACATAAATACATTGAAAATTATGCAAATGCTGGTGCCGATATAATAACTATTCATCCTGAAGCCACTGAAAACTTAAAAAAATCTATAAGTTTGATAAAAAAATTTGGAAAAAAAGTTGGTGTATCTTTAAATCCAAAAACTGAAATAAAAACTTTGATTGATGAAATAGATGATATTGATTTAGTTCTTGTTATGAGTGTTAACCCTGGTTTTGGAGGACAAAAATTTATGCCTGAAGTATTAGATAAAATAAAAGAATTAAAAATAATAAAAGATAAAAACCAATATCACTTTGATATTGAGGTTGATGGAGGAATTAATTTTAGTAATTCAAAAATAGTTTTAGAAGCTGGAGCTGATATTTTGGTATCTGGAACCACAATTTTTAAAGAGAACAATGGGGATATTAAAACTAATATTGAAAAACTAAAATCAATGTAAAAATGTTTTTAAAAAGTTCTTTTAATTATATCAATGAATTTTATTTTATTTTTAAAAAGCAAATACGAAAAATTTATTTAAACTCATCTATCTATAATAAAAAAATTTCAAGAGTTGACGAAAATGTTTTAGTTTACCGACCAAGTCTTAATATACTTAGTTCATTAATAAAATATGAAAAACAAAAAAACAAGATTGAAGATTTTAATGTTCAATCAATATGGGAAAATAAAAATTTAAATTATAATGATTTTAAAAAACTGCATAGTTTTTATTGGCTATTTTCAATAGATCTAAAATCTTCAAATAAGGTTACTCAATCAATTGTGGAGAATTGGATTAAAAAAAATCAAAATTATGAAACAAAGAGTTGGGAAGTAGATATTCTTTCTAAAAGAATAATAGCTTGGATTTCAAATTCAAAAATAACCTATGATGAATCTGGAAATAACTATAAAAATAGTTTCAACGAAATAATTAGCAAGCAAGTAAATCATCTAATAAATGAAATTGATAGATCATCTGATTTAAACAACAAAATGATAGGCTGTACAGCGATAACTCTTGCAGGAATAGCATACAAAAATAATAGGTTTTTGGGATACGGATTAGACTTACTTAAAAAAATTATTAATACTTCTTTTGATAATAACTACTTCCCAAAATCAAGAAATATAAGACAGATGGTTTTTTATTTAAAATATTTTATTTTGATAAGAGAACTTTTAAAAGACTCCTTAAATGATATTCCAGAGTACTTAAATGAAATTATTCATTTTCTAGGTAAATCCTATGATTTTATTTGGGGATCGTTAGGGCAGAGTTTATTATTTAACGGAAATAATAATTCAAATAATAATGACTTTGATAAATATCTATCTCTTTTTAAGTATAAGTTTAAGAGTGATACATTCGACGTATCTGGCTATACAATCTTAAAAAATAAAAATGCAGTTCTTGGAATGGATACAGGGTGCAATCCAGCAAAAAATTACTCCGAAAATTATCAAGGTGGACCCTTATCATTTGAATTTTTTTTTAAAGATAAAAAACTAATTACAAACTCTGGATATTTTCAAGATCATAATCATCAACTAAATACGATATCAAAAACAACTGCAAATCATTCAACATTAATTTTGGATAACTCCTCTGCTTGTAATTTCAAAAAAAATAGCAAAGGTCTGAGTACGGTTAGTAAAGGATTTAAAACATTCGACAAAGAAGTAACTTATGAAAAAAATTATTGGAGAATTAAATGTTCTCATGACGGATATTTAGCAAGATATGGGGTAATTCATCAAAGAAATTTAGAATTTGATAACGATAAAAGTATTCTTTTTGGGAAAGAAAAACTTATCAAAAAAAAAAATTTTAAAGTTACAAATTTTGAAATAAGGTTTCATCTGTTACCAAATATTAAAGTAACAAAGCTTCAAGATAAAAAATCTGTTTTAATTGAATTAGAAAATTCTGGTTGGAGGTTCTTTTCAAATGATGGACTGATAGGGGTTGAAACTGGCTTATATTTTGGTAATAAAAATAATTATATTGAGAACCAAAATATTTTTATCTCTGGTGTTACTCAAAATAATGAGCAATTGATTGAATGGCAGATTAGTAAAATATGAGTAAAAAAATTAAAAAAGCAATTATATCTCTCTCAGATAAATCAGAAATTAAGTTAATTTTAAATACACTTAAAAAATATAGAATTAATGTCATAAGCTCTGGAGGTACATCTAAAGAAATCAAGAAATTAGGATACAAATGTACTGAAGTATCAGATTATACAAATACACTTGAAATATTGGATGGTAGAGTAAAAACACTTCATCCAAAGTTGTATGCAGGCATTTTGAGCAAGAGAGATAATAAAAATCATAAAAAAGAACTTAAAAAATATAACTATGAAGAAATAGATTTAGTAATAGTTAATTTTTATCCATTTGAGGAAAAACTAAAACTTACAAGTGATCATAATAAACTAATTGAAAATATAGATATTGGAGGCCCAACCCTCGTAAGAGCAGCTGCTAAAAACTATAGGCACACAACTGTATTGACCTCTCCGCATCAGTACAAAGAATTCATTTTGGATTTAGAGAAAAATAAAGGTTCTACAAGTCTAGAATTTAGAAAAAAACTTTCTCAGATAGCATTTAACCTAACGGCATACTACGACTCAGTTATTTCAAAGTATTTTAATGATTATAATAATGATTATTTTCCTCAAAAAAAAACTATCCATGGAAACTTGGTAGAAGTATTACGATACGGTGAAAATCCTCATCAAAAATCAGCGATATATAGTAGAAATGATAATTTAGATATAACTCAACTAAGTGGAAAAAAATTAAGTTATAATAATTATAATGATATTTATGCAGCTTTAAATATTTCACAGACACTTCCCAAAAATACTGGAACTGTAATTGTTAAACATGCTAATCCATGTGGTGTTTCAATAAATAACAGTAAAATAAAGAGTTACAAAGAGGCTCTAGCATGTGATCCTATAAGTGCATTTGGAGGGATTGTCTTGTGTAATTTCAAAGTAAATAAAAAAATAGCTATAGAATTAAATAAAATATTTTTAGAAGTTATTATAGGAATTGGATTTGACAAAGGCTCTCTTAAAATTCTTAAAAAAAGGAAAAATTTAAGGTTAATAGATGCATCTAAATTAAAACCACAAAACATAGTTAATATAACTAATAACTTCGACTCTTTATTGCTTCAAAGCTTAGATGACAAAATCTTTAAAAAAGATAATTTCAAGATTGTCTCTAAAGCTAAACCAACAAAAAAAGTATTAGATGATCTACTGTTTGCTTTTAATGTTTGTAGAAACGTAAAATCTAATGCAATTGTCTTAACAAAAAATAGTTCAACTGTCGGAATTGGATCAGGTCAGCCAAGTAGATTAGATAGTTGCAAAATAGCAATAGACAAAATGAAGAAATTCCAAAAAATTAATGCAAATGATATGATTTTAGGAGCATCTGATGCTTTTTTTCCATTTGTAGATGGAATTGAAATGTTAGTTCAAAATGGTGTGAGTGCAATCATTCAACCCTCTGGATCAATTCGTGATAAAGAAATTATTAAATATGCGAATAAATTAGGTGTGGTACTTGTATTCTCAAAAACCAGACATTTTAAACATTAAAAAATTAATTAATTTTATCAATTTTTGCTGCTAGAACAAAATCACTCTCATGTAATCCACTAATAGCATGTGTCTGTATTTTAATTTTTGCATAACCCCAGCCAAACCATATATCTGGGTGATGTCCTTCTTGCTCAGCAATTTCTCCAACTTTATTTACAAATGATTGGCTTTCTAAAAAATTATTAAATTTAAAATTTTTAATTATGTAATAATCTTTATTATCCAGAGACTGAACATCCCAACCATCAACTTTCTTTAGGTATTTGTGTATTTCCTCAAGATTAAAACTTGGTATTCCACCTTCACATGGAATACATTTTTTATCTGCTAATTCTGACATATAAAATTAAATTAAATTATATATTTTTTAATGTAAATAATTAAATTTGACCTGAGACATTGGAGCGGGCAATGGGACTCGAACCCACGACCTTCTCGTTGGCAACGAGACGCTCTACCACTGAGCTATGCCCGCTTGTTAAATATTTATAATAATTAGCTATTATATTAAATACAAGCAATAAAATATTAAACATTTCTAAAATTTTATTTTATTAAAACTTAAAACTTTTTGCATAGGCTCTAAGTAATCCCTGAATTCTTCCCATTGTTTTGATGTACCTTTTTTTATTTTACCTCTTACTTGCTCAAATGAAGCCGTGGTTACAACTCTATCTGATTTTTCATAATATTTTAGGTGTTCTTCCCAATCTAAATTTAAAAATAGAAGAATTTTTTTTGTATATAATTCAAAATCTTTTACAAAATCCTCATAATAAATGTTCAATATTTTATCATCGTATTTGGTGAGCCAAAAATTCATTAAATCATCATATAAACTGTAATAACTAGCCACATCTTCCTGACTTAAACTAAAATCCATAACACTATCCATAAATAAAGTTTTATAATTTGACCAACATACTGCCATCGGGTTTCTATGTATGTGAATTATTCTGGCCTCGGGGAGAGCATTAATAATAAATCCTATCCATCTAAAATTCACAGGAAATTTATCGATTATAAAAGGTTTATTAGAAATTTTTGATATACTTTGATAATAGAATTTTCTAATTTGTGAAAATAAATTTTTGAATTCATTTTTTTTTTCAAAACCCAATTCATTAATTTTGTTTTGTAAAAAATATAATTCCCCTGCACCATAAATTTTGGAATGTGTAGATAATATTTGCTCCAATAAAGTTGTACCAGATCGTGGCATACCCAATATAAATACAGGTTTACTTAAATATTTATCATCAAAATTTAAATTATAATATTGGGTTGTTGAAAAAAAGTTTTTGATATTTTCAAATCTCTTTTTTTCCTCTTTTAGTGAAAAATTAGAATTTTCTTTTTTAATCAGGTTAGCTTTTGTAAGATTTTTTAGAGCATATTCATTATTTCCTAGGTCAAAATATCCTTTGCTTAGGGCATTTGATAATAAAATCTTTTCTTCCTGATTTAAATTTTGTATATTAGTATTTTTAATATAATCAAAAATTTCATCATCCTTATCAATTTTTGTTACAAGTATATAATTTCTTATACTTGGAATATGTGTTTTATCTAATTGAAAAATTTTTTTAAAATATTCCCTTCCTTTAGAAATATTTCCTAAAAAAAGATGTGCTGATCCAAGGTTATAAAGAGTTTTAATATTATTTTTATTTAATTGTAGAATTTTTTCATACACTAAAATTAATTCCTTATAATTATTATTCTCTTTATAAGTTGAAGCTAAATTAAAAAGTGCTTGAAAGTTTTCTGGTTTTAAATTTATAGCTTTTTTAAAACATTCAATTGCTTGTTCTTGTAAACCTAAAATTTTTTTGGTATTACCTAAATTATTATAAGCCTCTGAAAAGCTTGGATTTAGCTCTATGGATTTTTCAAATGATTTTATTGCTTCATAATATCTTTTCAATTTTTTTTGAATATTACCTTTAACAAAATATAGTTGGTCAGTTTCTTTATAGAATAATAAATTATTAATATATGCTTCAGCCTTTAAAAATTTTTTAATATTAATTGCAGCTAATGCTAACAAATAAATTAACTGTGCATCATCTTTTTTTTCACTTAATAATTTCTCACCTGCGGCAATTACTTCTTCAAAATTTTTTTCTTTGAAAGTTTTTAAAATTTTTCTTTTTTTTTCTTCAAAAATATTTGAATTCATACATTATGTGTTATATTTTAAATATTATGAAAAAAGAAGATCTTCCAAACATTTTACCAGTATTCCCTTTATCTAATTTTATTATTTTTCCTAGAACAACTGTTCCTTTAAACATCTTTGAACCAAGATATATCCAAATGATTGATAAAAGCATGAAAGGCAATAGATTAATAGGAATGATACAGCCTAAGAAAACTGGTGAACTTAAAAAACCTGATTTGTATAATGTTGGATGCGTTGGAAAAATAACAAGTTTTAACGAAACGGAAGATGGGAGATACTTAATTATTTTGAATGGAGTATGTCGATTTAGAGTTATGTTTGAAGTTAATAATGATAATTTATTCAGAGAATGTGAAGTTAAATATGAAGATTTTTCAAATGATCTAGTTGAAAAGACAAATGAGATAAAATTTTCTGACCTAAATTTAATATTTCAAAACCTTAAAGATCTTTTTAAAAGACAAGGATATGAAATCAATTGGAAAGAAATTGAGAAACAGAGTTTGGATCAAACTATTAACACACTTTCAATGGCATCTCCTTTTTCATTAGAAGAAAAACAAGTCTTGCTCGAAAGTAAAGATTTAAATATTAGAAAAGAAAAGCTAGAAGAAATTCTGAATACATACATTTTAGATAATTTTAACAATAGAACCTTACAATAACATTTTGAATACAAGTTAATTGGATAGCATTATTGCATATTTATTTAAAAATTTATTATTTTTTAATATTTTAAATATCGGTCCAGATAAATTATTTTCTAGCTTATTATCAATTTTGAAGAAAGAGTTTAAAGCATCTATTCCTAATCCATACATATAATTTAAATGTTTATTTTTTTCTTGGAAACTTTGTGCAATTATTTCACCATCATCAATACCTAATTTAATATTTTCATCTATAATAAGGGATAATGATTTTATGTCTCTAATAGTCATATTAAAACCTTGCCCTGCTAATGGATGAACTTTATGTATTAAATCTCCAAAAGATAAAATATTTTTAAAAACATAATTTCTAAGCACGAGGAACTTGACTCGAAAAGACTCTACCTCGCTGATTTTATTTATCTTATATTGATGGTTATATTTATTAATAATTTTAAGGAGACTTATCTTATTAATTAATTTAACTGAATTATTTGTAAATACAATTGAAGTTTGATTATTAGATAGAGG
>CACBYC010000004.1 GCA_902543405.1 uncultured Pelagibacteraceae bacterium
TTTTTGAAGGCTTAAAAAATTATACTGGTAATAAACTTAACTTTTTAACATTTTCCTTAATTTCCAATTATTTGTTATTTTTTGCATTTAGAAAACATTCAATTTTTTTTGAAACTTTTTTTTCATTATTTCTTTGGCTTGGTTTTTGGTTCAAATTCACAATAATCATCTCATTTACGGATGGCATTTTTAGAGAAGGTGTAGGGTATTTTGATTATTTACCATCATCATATGATAAAACATTACTTGTCTCCCAAATAGGTTTTCTCGCATTCATTATGGGTTGTTTTTTGAGGGAAAAATTACTATTTGTTTATCCACAAAAAATATTTATCAATAAGCGCAGTAATAATTTTATAATAAAATATAAAAACTCTTTGTGGATATCATTTGTATTACTATTTCTATTAATTGGATTTGTTAATTTCTATTTCAAGATCTATCAAAAAGGACTAATACCATTTTATGATTTAAATTTTATCATGAGTGGGATAGTTAAATGGTTACTCTTGTTTGGCTTAGCTTCTTTTTCAGCTATTTTAATTTTTTGGGAAACTATAAATTTTAAGAAAATTTTTTTTTCAAGTTTTATGATCATTATTATAGAACCTTTTGTAAGCTCTATCAGCATGCTGAGTAGAGGTATGATTTTTAATTCGTTGTCTATTTTATTTGGTTTTTACAAATTCTCAAAAAAGATTTCAATCAAAATCAATATTAATTTTTATTTAAAAATAATTTCTTTAACTTTTATTCTTTTCTATATATCTGTTATCAGCGTAAACTATCTGAGAATTAATTATTTTTATGAGGGTAAATCAATAAAATTTGTTAATGAAAACGAATATGATGCTAATAAAAAATCAGATTATTCAAAATTCAATTCTGAAATACTATACTTAGCTGTTAATAGATGGGTTGGTATTGATGGGGTTATGGCAGTAATTTCAAAAAAGGAAATACTTGGTACAAGTTTCATTAAAAAATCTTTGTCTGAAAGACTGAATGTAAATCAACCAACTTTTTATGAACAAGAATTTGGTTTAGAAGATAATTATTTATCTAATAAATTATATAAAAATGTTAAAGGAAACACTACACCAGGTATAATTGCTTATATTTTTTATAGTGGATCTTTAATTTTATTATTTCTTTTTATATTTTTAATTTCAATATTATTTTCAATGATTGAAATTTTTGCTTTTAAACTTTCTGGCAAAAATTTGATATTTTCAGCTTTAATTGGTCAAATTTTAGCTTATAGACTAACTCATTTTGGATATTTACCTCTTCAATCATATTTACTATTAGGAACAATATTTATAACAATATTATTTTTATATTTTTTAAATAAAATTTTAGAAAAATAGTTAGTCATGTATTTAATTCTTTGAATTAAATAATTATTTATATATAAGAATTTGATGAAATCTGCTCTAATTTTTGGTGTTACGGGTCAAGATGGTTCGTATTTAGCTGAATTTTTATTAAAAAAAAATTATGTTGTTCATGGAGTTAAAAGAAAATCTTCCTCAATTAATACTGAAAGAGTTGATCATATTTTTGAGAATAAAAAAATTAAGAATTTTTACCTACATTACGGTGATTTATCGGACTCTTTGTCAATTCAAAAAATAATTAGTAAAATAAAACCAAACGAAATTTATAATTTAGCAGCTCAATCTCATGTTGCCGTATCATTTAATTTACCAGAATATACATCAAATGTAGATGCCCTTGGTGCCTTAAGAATATTAGAGTGTATTAAATTTCTTAAACTTGAAAAAAAAACAAAATATTACCAAGCAGGTACATCAGAAATGTTTGGTATGGTCCAAGAAATTCCTCAAAATGAAAAAACACCATTTTATCCTAGAAGTCCATATGCTGTGTCTAAAGTATACGCCCACTGGATAACAAAAAACTTTAGAGAATCTTATCAAATTTTTGCATGCAATGGAATCTTGTTTAATCATGAAAGTCCTAGAAGAGGAGAGACATTCGTGACTAGAAAAATTACAATAGGTTTATGTAAAATAAAACTCGGCTTACAAAAAAAATTAGTGCTGGGTAATATAAATTCTAAAAGAGATTGGGGCCATGCAAGAGATTTTGTGGAAGCGCAGTGGCTTATTCTTCAGCAAAAAAAACCTGATGATTTCGTTATTGCAACAGGCAAACAATATAGCGTGAAACAATTCATTAATTTTACGTGCAAAGAATTAAAAATGAAAATTAAATGGATTGGAAAAGGGATTAATGAAAAGGCTATTGATAAGAATGGAAATATAATAATTGAATGCAGTAAAAAATACTTTAGACCCTCAGAAGTAGAAACTTTGTTAGGCGATTCATCTAAAGCAAGAAAAAAATTAAGCTGGAAACCAAAAATTAATATTTATCAACTCGTTAGAGAGATGGTCAATTCAGACCTTAAAAATTTATCAAAAAATGATTAGTTTGAAAGACAAAATTTTTTTAGCGGGGCATAATGGTTTGGTTGGTTCAACAATTTATAAATCTTTAAAAAAAAGAGGGTACAAAAAAATACTAACTATAAGTAGGTCAAAGCTTGATTTATTAGATCAAAATAAAACTTACAATTTTTTAAAAAAAAACAAACCAAAAATTGTAATCATCGCTGCTGCTAAGGTAGGTGGTATAAAAGCAAACAACCAATTCAAAGCAGATTTTATAAGTGAAAATTTAACTATTCAAAATAATCTTATTTTAGGATCATTTAAAAATAATATAAAAAATTTAATTTTTTTGGGATCTAGTTGCGTATATCCAATAGACTGTAAAAGACCTATTAAGGAGGAATATCTGCTTACTGGTAAGTTAGAAGAAACAAATGAGCCATATGCAGTGGCTAAAATTGCGGGGATTAAATTATGTGAAAGTTTGAATCATCAGTATGGCACAAATTATTTATGCATAATGCCAACAAATACTTATGGTCCTGGCGATAACTATGATTTAAATACCTCACATTTTATTCCAGCATTATTAAAAAAAATTTACCTAGCTAAATCTTCAAACAAAAAGTTCATTAACCTTTGGGGCACTGGTAAACCCAAGAGAGAATTAATATATGTAGAAGACCTAGCTTCTGCTGTTCTTTACTTTATGAAAAAAAAAACTAAACATACCTTAATAAATATTGGTACATCAGAGGAACTTACAATAAAAAAAATTGCCAAATTAATTTTAAAAAGTTTAAGTATTAAATTAGAAATAAAATTTGATGGAAATAAAAACTTTGATGGAGTTAAAAGCAAAGTTCTAGATGTCTCGCTTGCAAAAAGTTATGGTTGGAAACCAATGATAGATATAGAAAAAGGGGTTCAGCTTACCTTTAAGGATCTTAAGAATAAAATTAAAAATAATGAAATCTAATGTTCTTGAAAATAATATTATAGTAATCTTTGTTTTATTATTAATTTCATTTGGTATTTATTTAAGTTTTATTGGAGGCTATGGATCTGATGAAGATACACTACCAATGATATACGTGTTTGAGTCAAAGTATTATAGTGGTACATTTGTTTCCTCTAGATTTACAGGAAATCCTGTAGCAGAACTAGGGATAGGTTTTTTAGCTTTCTTCTTTGGAAGTTTTGCAGCTAATCTAGTAACATTTTTATTTTTGGTATTTGGTTTAATTTTTTTTTTCTTAACTCTTAATAAAAAATTTGAAATTAACGAATTATTTTTATTCTTATTGTTATGCCTTACTAGCCCTATTCTTTTTTTTGATAACATTGAACCAATAGATTATTCTTGGGCTTTATTATTTTTTTCTTTAGGATCATATTTTTATAGTAAGAAAATTTTTGAATTATCAATCTTATTTTTTGCTTTTTGTATTGGTACGAGAATAAATTATCTATTATTTATATTAGCTTTTATTATTTTTTTTGAAAATGATAGTAAAATGTATTTTAAGAGAAAAATTATTATATTTCTTTGTTCATTTACTATGGGTGGATTATTTTATTTACCGATTTGGTTTGACAATAGCTTTGATTTGTCTTGGTTAACTGCAGCCAGGCCAACAGATCAAGGATTACTTGGTTTAGCATCAAGATTTCTCTATAAAACTTATATCGCAACAGGTTATTTGGTATCTTTAATTTTGTTTGTCATTTTATTGAAATATTTTTCAAAATTAAAAAGAATTAAAAATAAAACTTTAATTTTTTCATTAATTTTATCAAACTTATTAATTTTTTTTTGGATACCAGCAGAATATTCATATTTACAAATATATTTAATTGCTCTTTTGTATATAATTTATGAATTAAGAATAAAAAAATTATTATATTTGATTTGTATTTGCCATTTTTTTTCTTGGTTTGTCTCAATTTCTTTCCTAGAAATTAATCATAAAGATAATACATATTGCGGTCCAAAAAATGCGATATCTGCCAAGATTAAATTTCAAGTAGAAAGAGGATATCTTTCAAATTATTTAAAAAGTAGAGAAAAAATTAGTTGTTGGGTACACGGGAAAGATGAGAGAAGTTTAAAAATTTTAGAGGGAAAATCTTTGAAAAAACAAAAATGATTTTATCGTTTGCTTCAAATTTATTCATTACATGCATAATAATTGGATTTTCATACCTTTTTAAAAATTTTTTACTATCACAGAAAAATGACATTACGAATATTGACTTTATATATGGAATTTTTTTCATAATTATTTTATCGATAATTGCAAATTTTCTAATCCCTCTAAAATACTTTAAAATTATAATTATTCCTTTTGGAATATTTTTTTTTTTTATAGGTATTATTAAAAAAAAAATTAAAATAAATTTTTTTGTAATTTCATTTTTTTTATTTTTCTTCTCATTTTTTACATATTGGAATGGAAATAATGCTGATTCACCAGTATATCATTTTCAAACTATAATTTGGGCGTATGAATATAAAATTCCATTTGGCTTAGCAATTTTGGATTGGCACTATGCCTTAAATTCCGTTTGGCATATTTTTTTAAGTTCATTTTCTACAAAAATTTTTAATTTTAATTCAATTTATGTAATCAATTTTATCCCTTTTGTTTTTTTATTTGGAATTTCATTTTATTTAAAAAATAATAATTTAAGTACATTAGCTTTAAAGTTTTCATCTATATTTCTTTTGCTCTTTTCTCTAATACATCCTTATAAAAATGGAATAATTTTTAATCATTTAGGTAATCCAGAAGTTGATACAATGGCGATGATTTTTTTTATTATTTGTGGATATCTATTTCTTTTATTTTTTGAAAATCAGAAAAAGAGTCAACTAAATATATTTATACAACTCTCAATTTGTTCATTGATGTGTATATTAATTAAATTAAGTTATATAGGAGTAATATTCTTCCCACTTGTAATTTTATTTTACAAAATAAATTTTAAAATATTTTATGGTAGAGCCTTTATTATTTCGTACATTTTTGTAAGTTTATGGTCATTAAGAAATTTCTTTTTAAGTTCTTGCTTAATTTTCCCTATAAAAAATACTTGTATTAAAACATCTTGGTCATTAAACAATGAGCAAGTATTATTTTATCTCAATCAAACTAAAAGTTTTGCAAGAGATACTAGATTAAGAGCCAAATATACAGATTTTGAACATACTATCTATAGTCATGACTGGATAATTCCTTGGGTAAAAGATTATCTTTTTAACGATGCTTTCTTAGGGATTAGCATTATCTTGATCTTAATATCAATTTTATCATGTTTAGCTTTTAATTATTTAATACCAAAAAAAAAATTGGGAATTCTTGATTTCAATCTCTTTAAGATTTTAATTATTTTATTTTTATTAAATTTTTACCTTTGGTTTCAAAATCCTGAGATAAGATTTGGTTGGGGAATTTTTATATTCTTTTCATGTGTATTATTTAGTATAGTAGTAAAACAAATTGATTACTTTAAAATTTTATTAAATTATTTAAATTATATTAAAATTTTATTAATTTTTTTAATTTGTTTAAAAAATTTAAGTAACTTTGAACTTAAAAATATCTACACACCCTTTGAAAAAAATTTTAATTACTCGAATATCGTACTTTTTAAAGAAATAAACGGATTTAAAGTTTATAGGAGTAACGATTGGAAATGTGCAGAGTTTGAAGAGATTTGTATAAACAAACCAAAAAAAAATTATAATTTCCAAAAAAGGTTTAATCATATATTTATTAGCACTAGTGATATCAATACATTTTAAAAAATGAACAAAAAAAAAATTTTACATGTAACAGAGGAGTTATCAAAAAAAAACTATAGTATTTCATACCTAATTTTTTTTCTATCTAACTTTTTATCTAATAAAATTTCAATGAATTATGATGTCCTTACTTCAAGTATTCAAACCCAAGTTTTTAAAAGATCAAAAAAAATATTAATACTTCCCTATCTTTTCTTAAAGGATATTTTTGATAATAACGTAAAATTAAAAAATTATATTTTAAAATACGATATAATTCATATACATGGAATATGGAGGTCTATAAATCTTTTATCCATATATTTTTGTGTGAAATATAACAAAGTTTTTTTTATTCATCCACATGGAATGTTACTAAAAGCTGCATTAAGAAATAAAGGTAACTTAAATTATTTTACAAAATTAATAATACTAAAAATTTTTCGTATGTTATTTGAGAATAGATTGAAATTTATATCCATTACTCTTCCAGAAACAGAATCTATTAAGTATTTTTTTAAAAAATCAAAAATTTTTTTTATACCCAATCCTGTACCATCACTTGAAAAAGATAGTAAATATATTTCTCATTCACTAAATAAAAGATTTGTGTATTTTGGAAGAATTCATCCAATAAAAAACATTGATCTACTAATTGAAGGCTTTAAAAATGCCAATATTTCTGAAGATTGGTCATTAGAAATTTATGGAATAAATGATGACACAAAATATTTAAAAAAAATAAAAAAACTCTCAAAAAGCCATAAAAATATAAAAATAAGAAACCCGGTATTTAAAAGAGAAAAACAAAAAATAATCTCCAATTCTTGGGCAAATGTATTACTTTCAGATAGTGAAGTTTTAAGCTTATCGGTATTAGAATCAGCAAGTTTAAATGTGCCAAGTCTTGTAAATAAAGATATACAAATTGACCAATTTACAAAAAATGAGGGTGTAATCACTTCTTTAGATGTAAATATTATTTCAAAAAAAATTGAAGAAATTTCTAATTGGTCCAAGTCCAAACGAATATTAAAAGGTGAAAAATTAAATAGTTTTGTGAGAAATAAATATGGTATTGAAAATATTTATAAAAAATATGAACCATTGTATAAAGATGACAAAGTAGAATACAAAAAAAAATTAAAAAAATTTAATTTAACAAATTTATTTTTGAGTTCAATTTTTGATAGTACTTTTGTACAAATATCACTTTCTTACGTTTTTAACTTGATGATACCAACACTTGTAATGCTTACACTCACTTTTAATAAACAACATGAACTTGCAGCAGATGTAGGTATAATTTCAAGTTTGATTATCACAATAACCCAGATTCTTTCCAGTAATATGAGATCGTTAATTATCTCAAGAAATGGTTTTAAATTAGCTGAAAAAACTATCTCTTTTAGGATTATTATTAGTTTTTTATTGATATTTTTAATTTATATAATTTATCCCACTCAAGAAATAATTATTTTTAAAAATACAGATATAATAGTTTTAATAAGTTTGTTGATATTATCACAATGGATCCATGAAATTATACTTTCAATAAGAGAGTTAAAAAAAGAAACTTTTTATTTCATATTATATAACTTTATTAACGCTTTTTTTTCGATAACTTATTTAATTTCAATATTTTATTTTTTTAATTATTTTAAAATATTTATTATTTTTCATTTAGGAATAATCCTATATTTTATTATTTTACATATTACTTCAAATAAAATTAACGTTATAAATAATAATTTCTTTACAAATATTTTTAAAAATCTGAGTTCGTGGGCTTTTTTTTCCTCGTTTTCAACAGTATTTAGTAGTTTATTTTGGAGATTAGTCATTTATTCTTATTATGATAAAGCTGTAGCATCAATATTATTTTCATCATTTGCAATAGGTTCATTTCCTGGTACTGCATTTAATATAGCAATTGGGCCAACATACATTAAGAATAAATTATACTTAAATACTCTTTTAAAAAGAATTATCACATTCCTATTTTTAATAATATTTGCCCTTTCAATAATTTCACTCTCAATAATAATTTTTGATAAATATAAAATTAATTTTGATGAAAACTTATTTTTTTACTCATTAAGTTTCTCTTTATTAGGTTCTTTTATGATGACACAAGCCATGTTTATGAGACAAAGAATTGTTCAAAGTAATATAAATTTGAGTTTAGCTATTTTTAAAGTGGATGTTGCATATGGAATTTTTATTTCCTTAATTTGTCCTTTTTTTTATTGGGTAGGTGACATATTTGCAATAAGTTTAACTTTTTTTGCAGGCTCGTTTTCGGCACTCATAATTTATGGATTCTTTTATAAATCGTTTAAAAATCAAATTATTAAATGATCTATTCATCTGATATTGGTTATAAAATTTCAATTATTACACCAACTTATAATAGTCAAAAAACAATTGAGGAAAATATAAAATCAGTACTAAGTCAAAAATTTACTAATTGGGAACAAATTATTATTGATAATTGTTCTACAGATAAAACTCTAGAAATAGTAAATAAATTTAAAAATCGCAAAATTAAAATTTTCTCTGAAAAAGATAAAGGTATTTATGATGCATTAAATAAAGGAATTAAAATCTCAACAGGAAATATAATTTCAATTTTACATTCTGATGATTTTTTCTTTAACAATAATTCATTAAAACTGGTTGAAAAAAATTTTAGACTTAACAATTGTGGAATAATATTTGGAGATTTAATCTACTTAAAAGAAAACAATAAAAATAAAATATTTAGATATTGGCAATCATGTGATTTTAAAAAAGGTAGTTTTTTTAAAGGCTGGAGTCCACCTCACCCTAGTTTTTTTGTAAAAAAAGAAGTTTATACAAATTTTGGTTATTATATAAGAAAATTTGGTAATTCAGCAGATATAGAATTAATGTATAGATTCCTTGAAAAGAAGGAGATTAGTTCAAAGTATATTAATTCAATATTTGTTGCTATGCGTTATGGAGGAGCATCTAATAAAAGTTTTTTAGCAATAATTAAGCAAAATATTAATACAATCAACATTTTAAAGATTCAAAAAAACCCAATAAAGATTTGTATTTTTATTATTTATAAATTTTTTAATAGGCTAAATCAAATATTTAAAAGACCAATGAAAAAGAGATGAATAACACCTCAACAAATAAATATTTAGATAACTTTCAAATATTTTTATTTTCTTGTTTGCCATGTTCTTTAGTTATTGGTCCATTAATTGCAGAGATTATAATAAATATAATTTTAATTTTTTTCTTAGTTGATATTGTTCAAAATAAAAATTTTAAAATATTAAAAAATAAAATTTTTTACTTATTTTCCTTCTTTTACTTGGTATTAATAATTTCTCTTATCAAATCTGATATCTTTGCTGAGTCAGGATTAAATGTTTTTTCTTATTTAAGGTTTTTTTTATTTGCTTTTGCAGCATGTGAATTGTTAAAAAAAAATGAATTATATATTAAGTTATTTTATATATGCTTATCATTAACAATTTTTATTGTTGTAAGTGATGGCTATCTACAATTCTTTCACGGAGAAAATCTTCTAGGCTATCCAAAGTATAGACCTGATAGAATTTCTGGTTTTTTTGATGATGATTTAATAATTGGTAGTTATTTACTAAGAAATATTCCAATATTTATAGGTCTAACCTTCTATCTCAAAAATTCTTTTAGATATCTTTTTTATTTTAATCAAACGTTAATATTATTTACGTGTATTTTAATTTTCTTATCTGGCGAGAGGGCCTCATTTTTTTTGATGACATTATTTTTATTTATTATTATTTCACAAATAAATTTAAAAAAAAATTATGTTATTATTTTTTTCTCTCTGGTTGTTTTATCAACTATAACAATTTTATTTTCAAACCAAATTATAAAAGATAGATATATTTCCCAATTAAAATTCCAAATTTTTGGTGAAAAATTATTGAGATATTATTCACCAATGTTCAATACCGCATATAAAATGTTTATCGATAAACCTTTTTTTGGATTTGGACCTAAGGCGTATAGATATTACTGTTCGGATGAAAAATATGTGAATTTTTATACGGATGGGAAAACAACTATTGACAATACTATTATAAAGCCTGATTTCGGTTGGAAGGTTTTAGAAAATTATAAAATTAATAAGATTTATATAAGTGCTGGAGATTATGTAGAAAAGGGGTCAAAAGTATTCTCTTATTATTTTGTTTCAAAGGATAAAAGCGATTTTGAAGTTTTTGATTATTTTTCAAAAAAGGAAGGAATAGTAAAAAAAATCTATATTAAAGAAAAATACGTAAACAATACTGCATTTGCAAAAATAGAACCCTTAAAATCACCTAAGAGTTATGTTTATTTACCAAATTCTTGTAATACACATCCACACAATACTTATTTACAGCTATTGTCAGAAACAGGTATGTTTGGCTTTTTAATAGTATTTTCAGTATTTATTTATTTATTATTTAACGTTTTAAAGAATTTAATAAATATTTATTTTTTTAATAAGAGATCACAGAGTGTGTTTGAAATCTGTTTGCTAGCAAATTTTTTAATCATTTTGTGGCCACTTACAACAAGTGGGAATTTTTTTAATAATTGGTTAAATATTTGTAATTTTATTCCATTAGCATTTTATTTATTTATAAAACAAAAAAACCACAAGCATTTAAAAAATTAATTTTTAACCCAAAAAATCTTATAATTAAGAAAATTTCTGGATCTTATATTTTCTGTTTTGTAATAAGTGCAAGGCGCAGAACCATACATGCATTGTTTTCCATTACTAAAATAATAGAATCCATTTTTAGATACATATATTTTTTCAAACTTATCAGTTGCTATTATCTTAGGCCATATTGAAGAGTTATTTAAATTTATGTTGTTAAGTATTCTATCTAAATTTTTTATTGAAAATCCTGTCATCGACAAAAATATACATATAAATGCTAAAAATCTTATTTTTTTAATTTCAAGTGAATTGATTTTATTTTGCATGAATATAACAAAAGTTAACAGTATTAAAGAGTACAAAAAAGATAATCCAAATCTATATAATGGAAATTTCAAGAACCATAAAAGACAGCAGGTGAGTGAAAAAAAAAAAATGAAAAAAAGACTAGATTTATCTAATACAACTTCAGATCTTACTTTAGATTTTATATCTTGAAAAATAATAAAAATAATTAATAAAAAAATTATAACAAGAAAAGGAGTTATTTTTTTTAAAATATAAATTAAATGGTTTTCTTTCCAGATTTTTAGCCAATTAAAATTTTTGTTAAAATCTTTAAAATTTTTGAATTCTCCCTTTTGATCGGGCCATCCCTTTGACCATGCCTCGCTTACATATGCAGTATCTTGTAATTGTTGCTCATTATATATTTTAAATGATTTTATGCATGTATTTTCAATAGGATATAGCGCGCACCCACTAATTAGAAGTGACTTAAGAAATATTGAGGAGATAAATATTATACAAATATAAGTTGCACTATTTTTAAACAATTTAATTTTATTATTTAGTCTGAAAAATAAAAAAAAGGGAATAATTAAATTCAGAATCATAAATAATTTAAGACCTGCTAAAAAAAATGATATTAATGAAATTTTGATAAAAAAATCATTTGATATAACGTTTTTTAAATTTACTGAGAGTAACGATAAAATTAAATATATAAAATATATATTTGCAACAGCGTCATTTCCATAACTACTATAACGATTAAATGAGTAGATCGAAAAGACAAAAGTAATTATGTTTACCAAAGATAAAATTTTATTTTTTTTTTTTATGTAATAATTTATTTTGTCGTAAATAAAGTATAAAAAAAAAGAAAAAATTGAAGCAATAGAAATTGTTATAAAACTTATGTTAAAATAATAAATGTTATAAAGTGCTGAAAAATTTTGAATTATTGATCCATGAGCAAATCTAAAATGAATATTAACTGATCCTAGTATAATTTTGTTTTCATTAATTATATTAATAATTGGAATATGATATAAACCTCCATCTGGTCTATTTATATTTGAATATAAGACAAGTCCTAATGTTAAAGTTGAAACGATAATTATATAAAAATAATCTGAATAAACTTTGTTTTTTATAGATAAGTACAAGCCAATTAAAAACACAAAAGAACATATTTCTTTATTTAATGGTGCAAAAAAATTTATTAATACAGCAACAAAAGTTAAAAAAATAATTCCTAATAGTGATTTCTCTGAGTTGCTAATTGTAGATAAATAATAACTAGAGAAAATTAGCTTACAAAAAAAATTTCCATAGGCTATTATTACTAAAGAACTTAATATCGAGGCAACTAAAATTTCTAACATATAAAAGACTATAATTTTAAATTATATATTTATATAATTTATAAATTTTTTATTACTTTTTCTATTTTATTTTTTTTTAAAAACTTGATATTGATTTAATAATTCTTTTAATAAAAATTCATTTCATAAGCATTTTTAGTTAAGTGTTAACAAATTAAAGAAATTATTTCATTTATAAAAAAATCAAGAATATATATTGTGATATTTAATTTAATTAAAAAAATGATATCCGTAATTATACCAACATATAACGAAAAAAAAAATATAAATAAAATATTAAATAAATTGCTAAAAGTTAAAAAGATTTCTGAAATAATTTTTGTTGATGACAGATCCACAGATGGTACTTATTCAGAAATACAAAAGTTTTCAAAAAATAAAGTGAAAGGTTATTTAAGAAATTCAAAACAAAGAGATCTTTCAAAATCAGTTTTGTATGGTGTGAAAAAATCAAAGAGCAAACTTACTCTAGTCATGGATTGCGATCTTCAACATAATCCAAAATACATAGAAAAAATGTATAGCCTCTTTGAAAAAAAAAAAAGTGATATAGTTATTGCTAGTAGATTTGGTGATAGTAGTTATGAGGGTAATTTAGGTTTTTTTAGAAGTTTGATATCAAATTTCGCAATCGAATTTATTAATTTTACTCTTGGAAAAAAATCATTTGATCCTCTATCTGGATTTTTTCTTTGTAAAAAAAATATGATTACAAAGTATGAAAGTAACTTTTTTAAGAGAGGATATAAAATTCTTTTTGATATTATTTATAATGGTAAGAAAAACATTAAAATCAAACATGTAAAAATCCATTTTAATAAGAGGATATATGAAAGTTCTAAGTTTAATATAACTGTCGTTGTGTTATTTTTGGCGCAAATCTTACATACTTTACTAGTTGTAAAAAAAATAAAATAATCTATAAAATCCTTGCCTGGTGATTATTGCGAAAGGGTAATACCCGATCCCATTCCGAACTCGGAAGTCAAGCCTTTCTGCGCCGATGGTACTTTGTCTTAAGGCATGGGAGAGTAGGACATTGCCAGGCTATAACCCAGATGAAAAAATATATAATTGTAACTGGTGGCGCTGGGTTTGTTGGGTCAAACCTCATTGAACTATTAGTCAAAAAAACTCAATATAAAATAATAAGCTTAGACAATTACTCCAGTGGATCGAGGAAAAATCATATTAAATCTAAAAGAATAAAATATATAAAAGCACATACATCTAAAATTTTTAAAAAACTTTCAAATTATAAAAAAAATATAGACTCAATTTTTCACTTTGGAGAATTTGCTAGAATACATCAAAGTTTTGATAATTTTGATCAGTGTTTTGACTCAAATGTAAAAGGAACAAAAGAGGTTTTTAAATTTTGCTGTGATAATAAAATAAAATTAATATATTCAGCAACATCTGCAAGTTTGGGAAACAAAGGTAATGATAAAAATTTGTCACCTTATGCTTTTACAAAAACTATTAATCTTGAACTTCTAGAAAATTTGAAAAAATGGTTTAATTTAAAATATGAAATTATTTATTTTTATAATGTTTATGGTGAAAAACAAATTGGTTCTGGTAAAATGGCAACTGTAATTGGTATCTTTGAAAATCAATATAAAAAGGGGCAACCACTCACCATAGTAAAACCTGGAACACAATCTAGAAGATTTACGCATATCTCAGATACAGTTAAAGTATGCTATGAAGCATGGAAAACAAATAAATGTGCACAATATAGTATTTCCCATAAAAAATCTTATAAAATAATAGATGTTGCGAAAATGTTTGGAAGTAGGACAAAATATTTACCCTCAAGAAAAGGTGAGCGATATGCATCAGCTTTGACAAATATTTCAATGAATAGAAGAGTTTTTAAAAGATTTGGAAAAATAAGTTTGAAAGATTATGTAACATCGTTTATTAACTCTAAAAATTAATTTATGAAAATTGCAAGCTCATTAAAATCGTTAAAAAAAAGAGATTTAAATTCCAAATTGGTAAGACGAAGAGGAAGAGTATATATAATAAACAAAAAAAATCCTAAATTTAAAGCAAGACAAAAATGATCTAAAGATCATGGCTGAAATAGAAAATGAAAATTGGTTCGATATCAGAAAATAAAAACTTTGAAAATAGAGTTGCAATTACTCCAGACATTATAAGAAAATATAAGTCAGTAGGTTTAGATGTTCACTTAAGCAAAGACTATGCATTGCATTTAGGCATAAGTGACAAAGAATATGAGAATGAAGGTGCAAGTATTTTAACAAATAATGAGGAAGTGATTTCAAATTCAGATGCAATTTTGCAAATGAATATTCCAAGTGATGAGTATCTGAATAAATTAAAAGAGAACCAAATTTTAGTTGGTGTTTTAAATCCATTCAAAAATGAAAAAAAATTAAAAGATATATCATCAAAAAATATTAATTGTTTCTCGCTTGAACTTTTACCAAGAATTACAAGAGCTCAGTCAATGGATATTTTATCATCCCAAGCAAATTTAGCTGGTTATAAAGCAGTAGTTGATTCTTTTGCTTTTTTTCAGAAGGCAATACCTATGATGATGACTGCAGCAGGAACAATTTCAGCTGCAAAAGTTTTAGTAGTTGGCGCTGGTGTTGCTGGACTGCAAGCAATTGCAACCGCAAAAAGAATGGGTGCTATTGTTTTTGCTACAGATGTGAGGCTAGCATCTAAAGAGCAAGTTGAGAGTTTGGGAGGTAAATTTTTAATTGTAGAAGGAGCAGAAAATTTAGAAACAGAAGGTGGATATGCTAAAGAGGGTTCAGATGAATTTAAAAAAAAACAAGAAAACTTATTAAGAGAAACCTTAAAAAAAATTGATATAGTTGTATGCACTGCATTAATTCCAGGAAAAGAAGCTCCTTTAATAATTAAAAAAGACATGATTGATCTCATGCAAAATGGTTCAGTAATTTATGATTTAGCAGCATCGCAAGGAGGAAACTCCGAGTTGACAAAAGTTAATGAAGTAGTTGACTGTAATGGAGTAAAAATTATAGGTGAAAAAAATATTTTGAATAAATTGCCAGTTTCAGCATCAAATCTTTATGCTAGGAATATGTTTAATTTTGTTTCTAATTTATTTGATCAGGAGAAAAAAACTTTCAAAATTAATTTAGAAGATGAAATAATTGAAAAAACAAAGGTAATATAATGGAAATAGATCCTTTCATATTTAGATTAAGCATATTTGTCTTATCAATTTTTATTGGTTATTATGTTGTGTGGAGCGTTACGCCGTCACTACATACTCCACTTATGTCAGTAACCAATGCAATTTCCTCTGTAATAATAGTGGGAGCAATCATAGCAGCCCTGGCAGGATCAGAGGAAAATATACTTGAAAGTTCTAATATTTTTGGCTTTCTGGCAATTTTATTAGCAGCAGTAAATATTTTTGGAGGCTTTTTAGTGACCCAAAGAATGCTGCAAATGTATAAAAAGAAGAAAAAATAAGGATGTCAGCAAATTTATCAGCATTATTTTACTTAATATCAGGAATATTATTTATATTGGCTTTAAGAGGTCTATCTTCTCCTGAAACTTCAAGACAAGGAAACTATTTTGGTATAGCTGGTATGGCAATAGCAATAATCGTTACTTTTTTATCTGTAAGCAACTTTGGCACTGGATTCATCTACGTAATAATTTTTCTGATAATAGGTGGAGCAGTTGGAGCATTTATTGCATTTAGAATACCCATGACAGCTATGCCAGAACTTGTGGCAGGATTTCATAGCCTTGTAGGTCTTGCTGCTGTATTCGTTGCCATATCAGCTTTTCTGAAGCCAGAGGCATTCAACCTTGGAATTGTTGGAAATATTAAACTTGCAAGTTTAATTGAAATGTCCTTGGGAGCAGCAATTGGAGCCATTACTTTTTCTGGTTCCATTATTGCATTTTTAAAACTAAGAGGGATAATGTCAGGTGCACCTATAACTTTTAAAGCACAGCATTTAATTAATCTAATATTAGGATTAACAATAATATTTTTGATTTATTATTTATGTAGATCACAATCTCCAAATATATTCTGGTCAATAGTTATAATTTCTTTTCTTTTAGGTGTGTTAATAATAATTCCAATAGGTGGAGCTGACATGCCTGTCGTTATTTCAATGCTAAACTCATATTCAGGATGGGCAGCTGCTGGCATAGGTTTTACATTAGAAAATACAGCTTTAATTATTACTGGTGCTCTAGTTGGATCATCTGGAGCAATATTGTCTTACATAATGTGCAAAGGAATGAATAGATCTTTTTTTAATGTTATACTGGGTGGATGGGGTGCTACAGATCAATCAAAGGGTACAGAAAGCAAAGAACAAAAACCAGTTAAAAATGGAAATGCAGACGATGCTGCTTTTTTGATGAAAAATGCATCCTCAGTAATAATCGTACCTGGATATGGAATGGCAGTAGCTCAAGCTCAACATGCATTAAGAGAAATGGTAGATGCTCTGAAAAAAAACGGTGTAAAAGTTTCTTACGCGATTCATCCAGTTGCAGGTAGAATGCCAGGTCATATGAATGTTCTTCTTGCAGAGGCAAATGTTCCATATGATGAAGTTTTCGAATTAGAAGAAATTAATAACGATTTTGCTAATTGCGATGTTGCTTATGTCATAGGAGCAAATGACGTTACAAATCCTGTTGCTAAATCAGATCCACAAAGTCCAATATTTGGAATGCCAGTATTGGATGTTGAAAAAAGTAAATCAGTATTGTTTGTAAAAAGAAGTTTATCACCTGGATATGCCGGAATTGATAATGATCTCTTTTATAGAGATAATACCTTAATGTTGTTTGCAGATGCAAAAAAAATGACAGAGGAAATAGTAAAGAGTTTATAATTGACTAAAATTTTTTGTGATATTGCAGATATTAATCTTATTAAGAGATTCAACAAAAAAAAAATTGTAAAAGGTTTTACAACAAATCCTAGTTTAATGAGAAAGGCTGGGGCAAAAAATTATTCAAAATACTCAAAAGAAATAATTAAAATAACTAATAAGCCAGTATCTTGTGAAGTTTTTGCGGATGATATAAAAAATATGATTTTGCAAGGCAATCAAATCAGCAAATGGGGTAAAAACGTTTATGTTAAAGTTCCGATTACAAATTCGGAAGGAAAGTTTATGGGAAAAGTTATAAAAACACTCAATGAAAGAAAGATTAAATTAAATATTACAGCAGTTTATAATTCAGAACAGACCAAACGAATTTTAAAAAAAATAAATAAAAAAACAGATGTTATAATCTCAATATTTGCCGGGAGAATGGCTGATTCGGGTAAAGATCCAATTCCTCAATTCAAAAAAAGTTTAAAATTGGCAAAAAAATTTAAAAATGTAAAAATACTATGGGCAAGTACAAGAGAGCCTTACAACTATCTACAAGCTAAAAATTTAGGCTGCCAAATAATTACTGCACCGCCCTCAATTATAGAAAAAATAGAAAACTTTGGGAAGAGCTTTGAAAAACTTACTACTGATACAGTCAAGGGGTTTTTGATTGACACAAAAAAATCTAAATTTAATTTATAAATTTGGTTGCGGGGGACGGATTTGAACCGCCGACCTCAAGGTTATGAGCCTTGCGAGCTACCAGGCTGCTCCACCCCGCGATAATTAAATTCTATTTTTAAGCTTATTAAGTTTTTTTACTCTTTTAATATTCTCTTGAAGTATTCTTTTTTTCTTCTCTGATGGTTTTTCGTAAGTATTTTTAAGTTTTATAATTTTAAAGAAACCATCTCTTTGCAGTTTTCTTTTTAAGACCCGCAAAGCTTGTTCAATATTATTATCTTTTACTTCTATTTTAATAACTACCTCCAAAAAGCGCATTAGGTAGCACTTTATTTTTTATTTGTCCATTATATTTCATAATATTTAATTAGATAATTTTTCTTTTTCTTTCTCATTTTTCTCTCTTTTGATTCTTTTGTCAGCTTTTTCTAGAGCAAGTATTAAATCTTTCTGAGTAAAAAGACCCATGGCAACCGGATCTTTTGCATTTAAATTATTATAATTCCAATAACTTTTATTTCTAATCGCAGTTGCTGAATTTTTTGTAATACCTACTAACTTCGCAATTTGAGAGTCTTTTAAAGTTGAATGTTGTTTTATAAGCCATAGCGCAGAGTCAGGTTTATCTTGGCGTTTTGAAAGAGGAATATATTTTTTTGTTTTTTTGTCATTACTTTCTATTTTAATATCATTTTCTTTTAATATAAGTTGTCTAGTTGGATCTTCTGAGGAAAGTTTAATTTCCTCTTTTGTTAATTGACCAGCTATAATTGGATTATATCCAACTATACCTTTGCCAACTTCACCATCTGCTATACCCTGTATTTCAACTTCATGTAACTTACAAAAATCTGCAATTTGTTTAAATGTTAATGAAGTATTTTCTACTAACCATACAGCAGTAGCCATTGGCATTAATGGTGCACTACTCATTATTTATTTTCTGATCTAAAATTTTGGAATTTTTTATTAAATTTACTTACTCTTCCTTTATCAAGGAGCTTTTGTTTACCTCCAGTCCATGCAGAATGAGATTTAGGGTCAATTTCAAGTTTTAAAATATCGCCTTCTGAGCCCCAAGTAGATTTTGTTTCAAACTGACTACCATCTGTCATCTCCACAGTAATTTTATGATAGTTGGGGTGTAAGTTTTTTTTCATAGCGGCTTTATAACAAAAAGTTAAGCAAAAACAATTAAAAGTTAACTAATTTTTCCATCATTTTTGCATAAATAGTACTACTTGCAGCTCTTACATCGATACTATTATCATCATATTTGGTAATATCATTTGTAGTTCCTCCTGCTTCACTAACTATTAGTAATCCAGCGGCTATGTCCCATAAATTGATTTTGTTATGAAAAAAACCATCTAATCTTCCAGTTCCTACGTAGGCCAAGTCAAGAGCTGCACAACCTGAATTTCTCATATTTAAGCTTGGATAAATAATTTTTAATCCTTCCGGGTTAGATGAAAATAAACAGTCCTCGATATCTCTTTTATTAGAAACTCTCATTCTATGGTTATTGAAATAAGCTCCATTATTCTTTTCAGCAAAGAATATCTCATTTTTTATAGGATCATATATCAAGGCAGATTTTATCTCATCATCTATTTTAAGTGCAATTGAAATTGCAAAGTGGGGTATTCCATGTAAAAAATTTGTTGTTCCATCAATTGGATCAATAACCCAAATTTTATCTTTATCATTATTATCAATTTTTCCACTTTCTTCGGTAAGGAATGAATAATTTTTTTTTGCTCTAGTCAATTCTTCAACAAGAATTTCCTCAACTCTTTTGTCGGTTTTGGTAACAAAATCTCTTGGTCCTTTTTTTGCAACTTGTAAATTTTCAACTTCACCAAAATCTCTAATAATTATTTTTGATGCTTTTTCACAGGCTTTAATCATAATATTTAAATTTGGTGAAATAGAGTTCATTTATTAAATTTTTTTTACGTATTCAAGTGTTCTTGTATCTAAAATTATTTCATCATTGGCTTCTACAAATGGAGGCACTTGTATCTTTAATCCATTATTTAAAATTGCAGGCTTGTAAGATGAAGAAACTGTTTGACCTTTTAAAGCTACATCCGTAGAAGAAATTTTACAATTAATTTGATTTGGAAACATAATTGATATTGGATTTTCATTATAAAAACTTACTGTTACCTCAAGATTTTCAATTAATAATTTGCCTTTTTCTCCAACAATTTCTTTTTTAATTTCTGTTTGTTCAAACGTTTTAGGATCCATAAAAAAATAATTATTTTCGTCTGAATAAAGATAATTAAAATTTATATCCTCTAAAGATGCTTTTTCCACTGATTCACTTGATCTAAATCTTTCATTCAGCTTAGTATTCCTACCAATGCTTTTCATTTCCACTTGTGCAAATGCGCCACCTTTTCCAGGTTTAACATGTTGGGTTTTAAGAACTTGCCATAAATCATTTTTATGTTCTATTAACATGCCAACTCTAATTTCTCCTGCATTAATTTTCATTTTAATAACTTCGCGGCTCTTATTGGTTTATATTTTTTATTATTCCAAATGTAGCCTGAGATAGCTAAAAAATTAACTTTATTCAATAACAGTTTCTTATAATTAAGTGAGTTGATCCCACCTATTGCAACTATAGGAATATTGGTCATTTTTTTTACTTCCTTCAAAACCTTAGTAGTAGCACGATATTTTGTTTTCTTAGTTTTTGATGAATAAAATGCACCAAAAGCCAAATAGCTTGGCCTTGATTTGATAGCAATTTTTGCAAGTTTAATTGAGTTATGACAAGTAATGCCTATAATTTTATTTTTAATAACTTTACGGGCCTCATCTATACTCATGTCATTTTGCCCTAAATGACAACCATCTGCATTTAGTTTTTTAGCCAACCAAGGGTCATCATTTACTATAAATTTTACTTTTTTAGCTCCGCATAATTTTTTAATTTTTTTTCCAATTAAAATTTTCTGTTTAGTTGAGTATTTTTTAAGCCTTAATTGAAAAAAACTCACTATATTTGTATTTAATACTAATTCAAGATCTTTGTAGAAACCTTTAGTGATTTTATTTGGAGATAAAAGATAAATAAATTTTTTTTTATTTATTTTCAAGTTCGTTTGACCATTTCCCTTTAGCAGCTAGAGAGCACATTTTAACTCTATGATTAAAAATAATTTGTGTTTTTTTAATATCCTTATTATTTTTTGACCATGTCTTAAGAGCACTTTGTTGCAAAGCCCTTCCATAAGAGTAAGTCATTATGAAATTGGTAGTATTATTTTTATTAATTAAATTTAAATTTTCTGTTGCCTCTATTTCTGATTGACCTCCAGATAAAAAAGCAATTCCAGGCACTTCACTGGGAACTGAATTTTGAAGACATTGAATTGTTTTTCGGGAAACTTCTTCACCAGAGATTTTATATTCTGAGCTACTTCCATCTAATATCATATTTGGTTTTAAAATAATTCCTGAAAGATCAACCTTATGCAAAATTAATTCATCAAAACATTTTTTAATAACTTCAGATGTTTTTTTTAAACAATGGTCAGCAGTATGATCACCATCCATTAATACCTCTGGCTCTACAATTGGAACCATATTATTTTCTTGAACTAAGGCAGAGTATCTCGCAAGAGCATGAGCATTACTATGGATTGCTAGCTTACTTGGGTATTTATCACTTATACAATAAACTCCTCTCCATTTTGTAAATCGTGCGCCAAGCTTATAGTATTTTTTTAATCTTTCTCTAAGTCCATCTAAACCCTCAGTTATTTTTTCTTCAGAAGAGTTTGCCAAATTTTTTGCACCTGTGTCAACTTTAATTCCAGGAAGTGCTCCAGAAGAGAAAATTACATCTGGGATCGATTTTCCAAAATTCGTTGTTTGTTTTATTGTTTCATCATAAAGAATTACACCACCAATGCATTCTTTCATACTTTCAGATGATAAAATTGTTTCTCTAAATAAAAGTCTATTTTCTGGTGTTGATGGCACATTTACTGCCTCAAGTCTTTTCGTCATAGTTTCATTGCTTTCATCTGCTGCAAGAATGCCTTTTCCGTTAGAAATTATTTTAAGAGCTATTTTATTAAGTTCTGACATATCAATTTAAAGCGGTTATACCAGGTAGCTTCTTTCCTTCAAGATATTCTAAAAAAGCTCCACCTGCGGTTGAAACAAAATTAAAATTACCAACAACATTCAAGTTATTTAATAATGATACAGTATCTCCACCACCCACAACTGAAAAAATTTTGTTTGATTTATTATTTTTAATTATTTTATTTGCTATTTTAATACTTCCGTTTGCAAAATTTGGATTTTCAAAATACCCAGCTGGTCCATTCCATAATATTGTTTTGGTATTATCTATTATATTAATTATTTTATTAATTGTTTTTGGCCCAATATCTAAAATCATTTCGTCAGGTAAGATTTCATTTAGTTCTTTTTTTTTAGATGAACCACTTAAATTTTTAGATACAAGCACGTCTTCAGGATAAATTATTTTACATTTTTTTTTTTTTGAAAGTGAGATAATTTCTTCAATTATCTGATTACAATTTTGTTCTTTTATAGATTTTCCAATATTATTTCCAAAATATTCAATAAAATTATTAGCCATACCTCCAACAATTATAATATTATCAAATTTTGGTATTAGATTTTTGATAACATTTATTTTAGTCGAAATTTTAGATCCTCCAATTATACATGTTATGGGTTTTGTTATTTCAGCAGTTATTTTATTTAGGGCAGCTACTTCTAAATCGAGTTGTAGTCCAGAAAAAGAAGGTATATATCTAGAAATTTGATGTATTGACGCATGTGCTCGATGAGAACAGGAAAAAGCATCATTCACGTAAATATCACCTAAACTTGCTAAGTGTTTTGCAAATTTATTATCATTTTTCTCTTCCTCAGCATAAAATCTAATATTTTCTAAAATTAAAATTTCTTCATCAAATTTTTCAAAGAAATCTTTATTTTTTATTTCATAGATGTTTTCTGTGATTAACCTTACACTTGTGTTTAATTTCCTTTTTAAATTCTCACTAATTGGTTTTAAAGATAGCTCTTTTACTATTTTGCCTTTTGGTCTTCCCACATGTGATAATATTATTATCTTAGATTTTTGTTGTATTAAAAAATTTAAAGTAGGTAGAATTTTATCAATTCTTGTTGTGTCACCTATATTTCCATTTTCCAGAGGAACATTTAAGTCTAATCTTAATAATATTTTCTTATTACAAAGATTTTTTTCGTTAAAAATACTTCTCATTAAGAGATTTTATGCAAACTCTCAGCTATATCGCACATTCTATTCGAAAAACCCCATTCATTATCATACCAAGCAGAGATTTTACCCATGTTAGCTCCAACTACATTTGTTAAAGAGGCATCTACAATTGCAGATGCAGAATGATGATTAAAATCAATAGAAACAAGCTTCTGATGAGAAACCTCTAAAATTTTATTTAATTCATTTTTAGAAGCAGTTTCAAATACATCATTAATTTTTTTTATATCAATTTTTTTTTTGGTACAGAATACTAACTCTATTAGCGACACATTTGGCGTTGGGACTCTCATTGCAACACCTTCTAGTTTCCCTTTTAGGCTTGGAACTATTTCACCTATTGCCTTTGATGCGCCAGTTGAAGTTGGTACTATTGATAAACTTGCAGCCCTAGCTCTTCTTGGATCTTTATGAGAATTATCTAAAATTCTTTGATCACTGGTAAATGCATGAATAGTAGTCATAAAACCTTTTTCAATTTCAAAATTATCATTAAGCACTTTTACAATTGGGGCTAAACAATTAGTTGTACATGATGCAGCAGATATAACTTTATCATTTTTTGATAAAATATTTTCATTTACACCAAATACTATTGTTTTGTCAGCATTTTTGCATGGAGCAGATACTATTACTTTTTTTGCCCCATTTTTGATATGCGCAAGGAGTTTTTCTTTTGAATTGAATTTACCAGTGCACTCGAAAACATAATCAATATCATATTTTTGCCAATCAATATTTTCGATTTTAGACTGTTGAGAAAATGAAATTTTATTTTTATTAATTATTAACTCGTTTTCATAAAATTTTAATTCTGCATTAAATTTTCCATGTATAGAATCATATTTTAATAATTTACAAGTGATTTCTGCATTTGATCTGTTGTTAATATGGCTAATTTTTAAATTTTTATTTTGACTCTCGATAATGGATCTCACTATCATACGACCAATTCTACCCATCCCATTAATTCCAATTTTAATAGTCATTTTTAGTTATTTGAAAATTTTTTTAATTTATTTGCAATATTTAAAGATGTTAATCCAAAATATTTATAAATATCTTTATATGGGGCACTTTTACCAAATACATCAATTCCAAATGTCATTCCAGAATCACCCACATATTTTTTCCAACAGGCGCTAGATCCTGCTTCAATTGATATTTTTAATTTAGTTTCATTCAAAATTTTATCTCTATATCTCTTTGATTGTAAGTCAAAAAGTTCCATACACGGTACTGATATAACTTTTGAATATATCTTATCTTTGGCTAATTTGTGGCTTGTATCAACAGCTAGGTTTACCTCAGACCCACTAGCTAAAATTGTTAATTTAATTTTTTTGCTTGTTCTTAAAACTTCATATGCTCCTAATGAACATTTGTTAGTTGTTGAGTATTTATTTCTAATGGGATTTAGGTTTTGTCTAGTTAAAGATAGAATGCTTGGTGTTTTAGAGCTATTTAAAGCATGCTCCCAACATTCAATGGTTTCCAATCTATCTGCAGGTCTAAAAACATTAAGGTTGGGAATTGACCTTAATCCAGATAGTTGTTCGATAGGCTGATGTGTTGGCCCATCCTCCCCAAGTCCAATTGAGTCATGAGTCATTACGTAAATAATTTGTTGTTTCATCATTGCCGCTAATCTAATTGATGGTTTACAATAATCTGAAAAGATTAAAAAAGTTCCCCCATAAGGTATAAATTTACTATGCAAAGCCAGTCCATTCATTATTCCACACATTGCATGTTCTCTTACTCCATAATGAATGTAATTTCCGTTAAAATTTCCTGGTTTAATTATTTCATGGTAATTTGTTTTAGTATTATTTGATCCAGCAAGATCAGCAGATCCACCGATAAGTGTACAACTGTTTTTAACAATAGAGCCAATAATTGACTCAGAGGATTTCCTAGATGCAATACTATTATTGTTTTTTACTGCTATTTTTTTCTCATTTATTATAGGATTTATAAAATCATTTTTAAAAAATTTATTTATTTTACTTTTTTTCATCTTATAAATTTTATTCCATTTATATTCAGTTTTTTCTCCCTTTTTTCCAATCCCTCTCCAAGCAGCCAATATATTTTCGGGAATTTCAAATGGTTTATAATTCCATCCTAACTTTTTCCTAACCAATGCAATCTCCCCGGTACCTAGCGGACTTCCATGTGAAGAAGCTTTTCCAGATTTATTAGGTGATCCATAACCAATTTTAGTCTTGCAAGAAATAACAGTTGGCTTTTTAGCATTTTGAACTTTTTTGAGAGCTTTAAAAATTTCATTTTCTTTATGACCATTAATTTCTATGTAATCCCAACCATAACTTTCAAATCTTTTTCTAAAATTATCTGAGACTGCTAGAGTTGTCGGGCCATCGATAGATATAGAATTATTATCAAATAACATAATTAAATTTTTGAGCTTTAGATGTCCAGCTAAGCTCATAGCTTCGTGGCTTATACCCTCCATTAGACAGCCATCTCCTGCAATTACATAAGTTTTATGATTTATAATATCATTACCAATTTTCTTTTTTAAAATTTCTTCTGCTAATGCAAAACCAACTGCATTAGAAATTCCCTGCCCCAAAGGACCAGTTGTAGTTTCAATGCCAGAGTTTTGAATATATTCAGGGTGACCCGCGCAAATAGAATTAATTTGTCTAAAATTCTTTATATCATCTAGTTTAATGCTCTTGTAACCTGTTAAATAAAGCAAAGAGTATAGCAACATAGATCCGTGACCAGCAGATAAAACGAATCTGTCTCTATTAATCCAACTAGGATTTTTCGGATTAAATTTTAGAAAATATCTGAAAAGTATTGTAGATACATCAGCCATACCCATTGGCATACCTGGATGCCCAGAATTAGCTTTTTGCACGGCATCCATCGAGAGAGCACGTATAGAGTTAGATAAGATTTTATTTAATTTTTTCAAAATTTATCCTTTGTAGACTTAGGTGAATCAATTTATTAATATAGATATATATATGAATTCAATTAGTGAAAAAGAAAAAAAACTATTAGAAACTTTAGATAAACTGAAAAATCTTGTAAATATAAAACCAGATAAAATTTTGGAATTAGAAAATCTGTCAAAACAAAAAAATCAATTAGAAATTGAAAAAAATGAAATAGAACAAAGATATAATACTCTTCAGCAAGAAAATGCCGCTCTTAAACAGAAATTTGATGATTTTAAAAAAAGAGAAATTGAGGAAAAAAAAAAAGAAGACCAGTTTTCTGAAAAAATTGATGAATTAAACCAAGAAACAGATAATTTGATGGAAGAAATTGATAAATGGCAAATGTAAATATTAAATTTAATGGAAAAGAATTTTTACTCTCTTGTGAAGATGGCCAAGAAGAGCATTTAGAAGAATTAGCTACATATTTAAATGAAAAGTTTGCTAGTCTAAAAAATTCATTGGGAAATATAGGAGAAAGTAAACTTTTACTTATAACATCTATTTCTGTTTTGGATGAATATTACGAGATTAAAAAAAAAATTGATATACAAAAAAATGAAATAAATAAAATTACAGAGAAATTTAAAGAACTTAAATCATTAGTATTTAATTACAAAGATTTAAAAGAAATAGAGATTTCTCAATTAAGTAAAAACCAGGATAATCTAAAGAATGAAATCGAAAATAATCGTAACGATTACGAAACTTTAGTTGATAAGACTACACTTGAGTTAGAAAATTTTATCAAAAGAAATGATCCAGACACCAAAATTCAATAATAAAAGTGTCTAAGGAAAATTTAAGAAAAAAATTAATTAATTTAAGAAAAACTAACTTTCAAGATAAAGGCATAACCTCAATTCAATTCAATAGAGTATTGAAAAAATTAAATTATAAAGAAAATATTAATATCGGTGGATATTACCCGATCAATAATGAGATTGGTTGTTTAGATGTCTTGAAAAATTTGGAAAAAAATAATTTTAAAATATCTTTACCAGTAATTAAAAAAAAAAATAATATGGATTTTTATGAATGGTCTTTTAAAGACTTGTTAAAAGTAAGTAGTCTTGGTATTCCTGAACCTATTACTAAGAATAAAGTTTTTCCAGACATTTTAATTGTTCCTCTTGTAGGATTTGACAAAAATAAATTTAGACTAGGCTATGGAGGTGGATTTTATGATAGGTATATAAGTAAAATTCTTAATATTAAAAGTGTTGTAACAGTGGGTTTTGCCTTTTCATTTCAAGAAATTTTAAAAGTACCTACTAATAAATTTGATCAAAAATTAGATTTTATTTTGACAAACAAAGGAATTGTGAAATGAATATTTTATTTTTAGGAGATATTGTTGGTAACAGTGGTTGTAATGCAGTAAAAAAATTTTTACCTAATATTATTAAATCAAAAAAAATAAATTTTGTTGTTGTAAATGGAGAAAATGCTGCAAAAGAGGGTGTTGGCATTACTGAAAATATTGTAAACGAATTACTAAGCTCTGGCGTTGATGTAATTACAACAGGAAATCATGTTTGGGATCAAAAAGAGACATTCGAATTTATTAAAAAACAAAAAAGGCTTTTGAGACCATTAAATTTGTCAAATGACGTTCCGGGCAGTGGATTTGGGATTTATGATTCTATTGGTGGTTACAAAGTTGGGGTATTAAATTTAATGGGAAACGTTTTTATGAAAAAGTGTGACGATGTTTTTATAAAGAGCAAAGAATTTTTAGATCAAAATACAAAAAAAGAAAATTATGATTTTCTAATAGTTGATTTCCATGGTGAAATTACAAGTGAAAAAATGGCCATTGGCCATGTATTTGATGGCCATGCAACATTTGTAGTAGGTACCCATACTCATGTACCCACAAACGATGGAAGAGTTCTAAATAAGGGAACTGCATATTTAACAGATGCAGGAATGTGCGGTGATTATAATTCTGTTATTGGAATGAATGCAGAAAATTCTATTAATAGGTTTTACAAAAAAGAGTCTATAAAACACTATCCAGCAGAAGGAGAGGCCTCACTTTGTGGTGCAATTATTCAAGCTAATCCGAAAAATGGTTTGGCATTAAATATCAGTCAGTTTATATTTGGTGGTCAACTTCAGAAAGACAATTAAATCATGGCAGGTCATTCTCATTGGGCAGGTATCAAACATAAAAAAGGAAAGGTAGACAAACAAAGATCTGCTATTTTTTCAAAACTATCAAGGGAAATTACAGTAGCCGCAAAACTTGGTGATAAAAATCCCGATATGAATTCAAGATTAAGATCTGCAATTCAGGCTGCTAGATCAGTTAATATGCCTAAAGATAATATTGAAAGAGCCATAGATAAATCATCAATAGCAGCAGACTCTAATTTTGAAAATATTAGATATGAAGGATTTGGACCTGCAAAATCAGCAATAGTAGTTAACACTTTAACAGATAATAAAAATAGAACTGCCTCAAATATAAGAACAATTTTTCAAAAACATGGAGGAGGACTTGGTACACAAGGTTCTGCTTCACATAAGTTTCTTCAACTAGGAGTCATAAAAATTGATAAAGAAGAAATTGATGAAGAAAAAGTTTTCAATCTAGCAACTGATGCGGGAGCTAATGATTGTATATTTCATGAGAATTATTACGAGATTCATACAAATAATAATGAGATATATGATGTAAAAAATTTGTTGGAAAAAGAGATTTCTAATTTCATTTCTACAGAAATTGAATGGGTTGCTATAAGCAAAATAAAACTAAATGACGAAGATAAAGAAAAAATGATAAAGTTTTTGGAAATTTTAGAAGAAGATGATGATGTTCAAAATGTTTTTACAAATGCAATTTAATTTAATTTTATGTTAGTAATCGGAATAGATCCTGGGATAACCGGTGCAATTTGTTTTTTTGAAGATGGAGAATTAAAGGATGTAATTGATATGCCTACTATGGCATCAGGTAATAAAAATAAAAAGCAAATCAATGGTAGTCAAATATTCAACGAAATATCTTTGAGGATTCAAAACCACAAATCAGAGAATATAAATGTGGTGGTAGAGCAAGTTTCAGCAATGCCTGGACAAGGTGTTACCAGTATGTTTAATTTTGGACAATCATTTGGAGTTTTGAAAGGTGTTTGTGCTGCAATGCAATTACCAATTTTTTTTGTTAGACCAGCCAAATGGAAAAAGCATTATGATTTAATTAATTCTCAAAAAGATTCGAGTAGAGTTAAAGCAATAGAAATGTTTCCTAAGTTTTCATCAATGTTATCTCGAAAAAAAGATACAAACAAAGCAGATGCAATATTAATCGCCAATTATCATCTAAATTCTCAAGAAAAATAAAATAAAGCTTACTTTTATAGACAAATTCATGACACATTTTAGTGTGAAATCAATTAAATGGACGCAGATATAACTTCGCAAGCGGTAGGATTAGCAAGCAATACAGATTTTTCAATTTTAAGTTTATTTTTGAGAGCTGACTTTATCGTCAAATCTGTGATTATAATTCTAATCGCTAGCTCAGTTTATTCCTGGGCTATAATTTTTGATAAAATTGTAATGTTTAGAAGAATAAATAAAGACTCTGAAGATTTTGAAGAAAGATTTTGGAAGTCTAAGTCTGCAGAAACATTCTATAATAGTTTGCCTGTAGCATTAGATAATCCAATGGCTCAATTATTCAAAGATTCAATGCAGGCTGTTATGAAATCAAGGTCAAAAACAAATATAAGCCAAAGACTTCAAAATATATTAGAAGTAAATATTGAAAAGCAAATGAACATTGTAAACAACAAATTTACTTTTCTTGCAACTGTAGGATCTACAGCACCTTTTATCGGATTATTTGGAACAGTTTGGGGAATAATGAATTCTTTTCAATCAATTGCTATATCAAGAAATACTAGCTTAGCTATTGTAGCCCCTGGAATCGCTGAAGCATTATTTGCAACTGCTCTAGGTTTGCTAGCAGCAATACCAGCAGTAATCGCTTACAATAAATTTGGCAATGACTCTAAAAAATATTCACAAAAATTAGAAAATTTTTCAAAAAGATTTATTTCAATAATTTAACATGGCATTTAACTTAAAGCACTCAGATAGAGAACCGATGAGTGAAATAAATGTAACCCCCTTTGTTGATGTAATGCTTGTACTTTTGATTATTTTTATGGTTACGGCACCCTTGCTAACAGTAGGGGTGCAGGTTGATTTACCTGAAACCTCAGCTGATACTTTGCCAGAGGAAAGCGAACCTTTAACATTAACTATAAATTCAAAAGGTGAGGTTTTTATTCAAGAGGCAAAAATTGAATTTGATAACTTAATTAGAAAAATTTTAGCTGTGTCCAACAATAGAACTGATACAAGAATTTATGTAAGAGGCGATAAAACAATTAACTATGGAAGAGTATTAGAGGTAATGGGTAAACTTTCGGGTTCAGGTTTCACTAAAGTTGCCTTAATATCTGAGCCTTACAAAGAGAGATAGTATTGCTTAAAAAAATTTCATTTAGTGGTTTTAATGCTGGATTTAATAATTTTTCTTTTGGAATGTTATTCTCTATAATTTTTCATGGGACAATATTTTTTGCCACAATATTTGCACTTCCATTCGTTGTTAAAAAACCTTTAGAGTTAATGCCAGTTGTTTCTGTTGAATTGATACAAATATCTGAGAAAACAAATATTCCATATGCTCCAAAAGCAGCAAAAATTATCGAAAAAGCAAAAAATGATAATAAAAAACTGCTATCAGAGCAAGCACCACCAAAAGAAATAAAAAAAGAGAATAACAAGGAAGTAAAACTTGAAAATCAAAAAGATGAAATTGATTTATCAAAATCAAAAAAAGTACCTATTCCTGAAACAAAAAAAGAAAAAGTTAAACTAGAAAAATCAGAGGCTATTCCATTACCTGATAAAAAGTTAGAAAAAATAGAGACGAAACAAGAAACTCAACAACAACCTTCAAAAGAAGATAAAAAACTAGTTGTTGAAAAAGAAAAAAGAAAAAAAATAGAGAAAAAAATTGAAAATGACAAGGTGATAAAAGAATTTGCTAAAATTAAAAAACCTTTGAAAGATGAAAAGGCTAAACAAGTATCCGAGTATGAAAAAAGAGATATTGAAGATGAAATAAATATAATAAAAGGATTGATTGCTCAACAGGTTGAAAACTTAGGTGAGGTAAAGAAAAAAGCTGATGGAATAACTCAATCTGAAGATAAATCAATGAAGTTGTCAAAGTTAAGTGTTACAACAGAATACGCTGTAAGACATCAAATATATACTTGTTGGTCTGTCCCAGTTGGATTACCTTATAGTGAGGACTTATTGGTTACCGTAAAACTAAATTTAGAAAAAAATGGAATTGTAAAAGATTTTGAAATGTTGGATCATGCCAGAATGAATACACCGGGCCAGGGTACTTTTAATCAAATCGCTCAAAGTGTAATAAGAGCGATTAGATTATGCAATCCTATAAAAAATCTTCCAACAACTAGTTATGAAAAATGGAAGACTATGATACTAAGATTTAATCCAGTAGAAATGATGGGTGGATGAAAAATAAATTTTTATTAATACTTATTTTTTGTTTTTTTTTAAAGCCTGGAATATCTTATTCACTTGTTGAAATCGATATAACAAGAGGAAATCTCGATCCCTTACCAATTTCTGTATCTCCTTTTTTTACTGACAAAATCTCAGAAGAAAAAATTAAAAAAAATTTAGATATAGATAATTTAGGTTTGGAAATTTCGAAAGTGATAGAGAATAATTTAAGCAAAACAGGATTGTTCGATACTCTGGATAAAGAATCTTTCTTGCAAAAGCCGGATATCGCACATTTAAAACCAAGATTTGAAGATTGGGCTTTAATTAAATCTCAAGTTTTAATCACTGGTAAAGTTACGTCTAAAATTATTAATGAAAAAGATTATATTAAAATTGAATTTAAACTTTGGGATGTCTTAGGAGCAAAAATGGTTGATGGCTTTTCTTTAACAACTGTCCCTACAAACTGGAGAAGAGTTGGTCATAAAATTTCAGACAAGGTGTACGAACGCTTAACAGGTGAAAGTGGATATTTTGATACAAGAATTATTTATGTTGCAGAAGAAGGACCTAAAACTCAAAGAGTAAAAAAATTAGCTATAATGGATCAAGATGGATTTAATACAAAGTATTTAACGTTAGGTAATGAGCTGGTATTAACACCAAGATTTAATCCTACAAATCAAATGGTAACTTACCTCTCATACTTTAGAAATATGCCAAGAGTTTATCTTTTGAATATTGAGACAGGAAAGCAAGAGGTTGTTGGAGATTTTCCTGGAATGACATTTGCTCCGAGATTTTCTCCAGATGGAAAAAAAATTATAATGAGTTTAGCAAAAGATGGTAATTCAGAAATTTGGGTTAGAAATTTAGAGACAAACATACAGGAAAAATTAACTGATCATCCGTCTATTGATACTTCGCCATCATATTCACCTGATGGTAAATTTATTACATTTAATTCTGATCGAAGTGGCTATCAGCAAATTTATGTAATGAGAAGTGATGGATCAAAAGTAAAGAGAATATCATTTGGAAAAGGAATTTACGGCACACCCGTATGGTCACCTAGAGGAGATTTAATTGCGTTTACAAAGTTACATAAAGGTAAATTTTTTATTGGAGTTATGAGAACTGACGGAACTGGAGAGAGATTACTTACAGAAAATTTTTATCAAGAGGCACCCTCATGGTCTCCAAATGGCAGAATAATTATATTTTATAGAGAGACGAAAACTAATGATAAAGGTCAGGGATTTTCAGCAAAACTATGGTCAATTGATTTAACTGGATACAACGAGAGGTTGGTATTAACTGAAACAGATGCCTCAGACCCTTCATGGTCTTCTTTATTAGGAAATTGAAGAAAATCTAAGATTTTATTTAATTAGGTTGATTTTTCTGGACAAAACATCTAATTACATGATTAAGTTCATAATATTCTATTTAAGGAGCAAAAATGAATCTAAGCAAAATTTTAAAGAATGCATTTCTTGTTGCTATATTTGGTTTAATTATTACCGCATGTGCAACAAAGAAGTCTGTAAAAACTACAACTGAGTCATCGACTACTACAAAAGCAGCTGAGACTCAAAAATCAGATCCAATTGAAAAATTAGATGCGTTAATGCAGGGAGATGTTTATATAGGCTCTGATACTGTAGGAGAGCTCGCGAGCGGAGTTCCAGACAGAGTATTCTTTGCAACAAATGAGACAATATTAACAACAGCTTCCAGAGAAACCTTAAGAAAGCAAGCCGCTTGGTTAAGACAAAACTCAGATGTTACTGTTGTAGTAGAAGGTCACGCAGATGAGAGAGGTACTAGAGAATATAACTTAGCCTTAGGTGAAAGAAGAGCAAATGCTGCAAAAGACTATTTGATGACTTATGGAGTTTCGTCTGATCGAATTAAAGTTTTAAGTTATGGAAAAGAGAGACCAGTTGACTCGGGTTCAAATCCACTTTCATGGTCAAAAAATAGAAGATCTGTTACAGTAAAAGCAAATTAAAACTAATTTTTAAAAAGACCCTTACTTTTTATAAGCAAGGGTCTTCTTTCTGCCATTATTATAATTACAACTATTTCTATGAGATCATTAGTTAAGTACATTTTAGTTAATTTTTTTTCATTTTTACTTTTTTCAACATGTATTTCATTTTCTCAAGATCAAGAAGTGGGGGAAATCTTAGAAAATATTCAAAAAGATCTTAGGACTTTAGAAAGAGCAGTTTACTCACAGTCATTTTCTGAAAACTCTGCTACAAATACAATTCAAAAAGCTTCAACAAAGGAGTCTGAACAGGCTTTAACAAAACATTTACTAAAATTAAGTGAAATAGAGACACAATTCCAAGAATTAACAAATAAATTTGAAGAAATTAATTTTAAATTAGATAAACTTTCAAATAAGCTTTCTAAAGTACAAGAGGATAATCAATTAAGATTTGAGCAAATTGAACAAAACTCTATTACAAATTTAAAAAATAACTCTCTTTCCTCTTTACCCCAAACAAATCAAGCATTGATGAATGAAGAGATAACTCAAAAAAAAATACTTCCTGGATCCTCAGAACCACAATCTCTGGGAGAAATATCATACAAAGACATGACTAATAATGACGATACACAAGTAATTGAATCAGTAGAACAGACTGAAGCAATAATTTCAGAGGTTTTTAACGCAGAGGAAAAATTATTACCTGACGCTAGTCCAAAAGAGCAATATCAATTTGCAAGAAATTTTTTAAAAGTTGGTGACTATACTAGTGCTGAAAAAGCTTTTAGAGAATTTGTATTGATGAATCCTGATAACGAATTATCGGGCAACGCACAATATTGGTATGCAGAAACATATAGAATTAGACAGATGTACACTGATGCTGCCACTGCTTATTTAGAAGGTTATCAAAAGTATCCAAAAAGCAAAATCGCTCCTGAAAATTTATTGAAACTGGGAGTGTCATTGGTTCAGATGGGAGAAAAAGATCAAGGATGTTTGATGATCGCTGGAGTTAAAAAACAATATCCAGAAGCAACTCAATCTGTACTTCAAAAAGCAAAGTATTATGAAGAAAAAGAATTTGAGTGTAAAAAAGATAATTCATAATTTTTATTTCAAAAAATTAGATGATCCAAGAATAAAAAAAATTTATTTAAATTTTAAAAAAAAAATATCTAGCCATGCCCCAAACGGTTTTTGTGTAGCTGTTTCAGGTGGAGTAGACAGTATGGCATTATCATTCTTAGCTAAATGTTATTCTTTAGAAAAAAACAAAAGAGTTTATTTTTTTATCGTTGATCATAAACTAAGAAAAAATTCAACATTCGAAGCTAATTTAGTAAAAAAAAAACTGAAATTTTTCCAAATTTCTAGCAGTATACTCACCATTAAAAAAATAAATAAAAAAAGAAATCTTCAATCTTTTGCTAGAGATAATAGATACAAATTAATTATCAATCGAAGTCTCACCAAAAAAATTGATATAATTTTAACGGCACACCATACAGATGACTTGATTGAAAACTTTTTTATAAGATTATTAAGAGGTTCAGGTTTAAAAGGTTTAATTTCATTTAGTAAGATTAAATCTAAAGTAAAACTAGATGATAAAATTTTTATTTTGAGACCTTTGCTGGATACGTCTAAAAAAGATCTCATATATCTTTCAAAAAAAACATTTAATTTCAATATCAATGATCCTTCTAATTTAAATGATAAATTTCTAAGAGTAAAAGTAAGAAAATTAATTTCAAATTTAGAAAAGGATGGATTAACATTTAATAAATTAAAATTATCTCTAAACAATCTAAGTAAAAGTAATAATGCTATAGATTATTATGTTCAAAAAAATATTAATGACAACTCTAATTACTTAAAATTAACTAATTCAATTATTTTAAAAGATGATTTTCTCCAACAACCAGATGAAATTGTTTTTAGATCATTTTCAGAACTGATTCAAAAAATAGGAAAAAAAAATACTTTTGCCAGAGGTGCAAAGGTTGATAACTTGCTTAAAAATTTAAAATCTACTAATAATTATTCAAAAAAAACACTTTCAGGATGTATAATTCAGAAACTAGAGAATTCAGTCATTATTTCCTCAGAAAATAGATAGAATACCTACAAATTGGCACAAATTGACACTTGTTAAATTAATAATAATTCTTAATTTATAGATATGAATTTTAGAAACTTAGCAATGTGGGCAGTTATAGTTATCTTGACTATAGGCCTATACAATATGTTCAAGAATCCACAAGGATCAGTTAATAAAAAAAATAACATTATATTTTCAGAATTTTTAACTCAGGTAGATAATGGAAGAGTTGTGCAAGTAGAAATTCAAGGAAAAAATATCAAAGGTGTAATGTCTAATGGAGAAATGTTTAATACTTATGCGCCTGATGATCCAAATCTTATCCAAAAATTAAGTGATAAAGGTGTTAGTATTTCAGCAAGTCCACTAGAAGAAAAAATGCCTTCGTTGTTTGGAGTACTTTTATCATGGTTTCCTATGCTACTTTTGATTGCTGTATGGATCTTCTTCATGAGACAGATGCAAGGTGGCAAAGGTGGAGCAATGGGTTTTGGAAAATCAAAAGCCAAAATGATGAACGAATTAAAGGGTAAGGTTACATTTAATGATGTAGCTGGGGTAGAAGAAGCCAAAGAAGAAGTTGAGGAAGTAGTAGAATTTTTAAAAGACCCTAAAAAATTTAGTAGACTAGGTGGAAAAATACCTCGTGGGTGTCTTTTAGTCGGACCCCCTGGAACAGGTAAAACTTTATTAGCAAGGGCGATAGCTGGCGAAGCGGGAGTACCATTCTTTACAATTTCGGGTTCAGACTTTGTAGAAATGTTTGTTGGTGTTGGAGCATCAAGAGTTCGAGATATGTTTGAGCAAGGTAAAAAGCACTCACCATGTATAATATTTATTGACGAGATTGATGCTGTAGGAAGAAGTAGAGGTGCAGGTTTAGGTGGAGGTAACGATGAAAGAGAACAAACACTTAATCAATTACTTGTAGAGATGGATGGCTTTGATACAAATGAAGGTGTAATAATAATTGCAGCAACCAACAGACCAGATGTACTTGATCCAGCTTTATTAAGACCGGGAAGATTTGACAGACAGGTAGTAGTTTCTAATCCTGACTTACTTGGAAGAGAAAAAATATTAAAAGTGCATGCTAAGAAAATATCAATGGCACCAGATGTTAATTTAAGAACTATTGCAAGAGGAACTCCAGGGTTTTCTGGTGCAGACTTGGCGAATTTAGTTAACGAAGCTGCATTATTAGCAGCAAGAAAAAACAAGAGAATAGTTACTTATATGGAATTCGAAGAGGCAAAAGATAAAGTAATGATGGGATCTGAAAGAAGATCAATGGTAATGAGTGAGGAAGAGAAGAAATTGACTGCATATCATGAAGCTGGCCATGCCATTGTTACTATAAACGAAAAGGCAGCATATCCTATACATAAAGCAACAATCATTCCAAGAGGAAGAGCATTAGGAATGGTAATGCAACTTCCTGAGAGAGATGAGGTGTCTCAAACAAGAGAACAACTACACGCGCAAATGGCCATAGCAATGGGAGGTAGAGTTGCAGAAGAAATAATATTTGGAGATGATAAAGTAACTACAGGTGCAGCGAGCGACATAGAGCAAGCAACAAAAAGAGCTAGAGCAATGGTAATGAGAGCAGGGTTAAGTAAAGAGCTTGGCCCAGTTGCCTACGGTGAAAATGAGGAAGAAGTTTTCCTAGGAAGATCAGTTGCAAGACCGCCAAAAAAAAGGAGAGTTTAAATGGAAACAACTGAAGTAAAAATTAAAAATTGGAAATCATTAATCAAACCACCAAAATTGGATGTAAATTTAAGTGATGATAAAACTTATGCAAAGATTGTGGCTGAACCACTTGAAAAAGGATATGGATTAACTTTAGGAAACTCTTTAAGAAGAATTTTATTATCATCTATTAGAGGTACTGCTGTTACTGCTATTCAAATAGATGGAGTTTTACATGAATTTACATCTATTAAAGGTGTAAGGGAAGATGTAACAGACATAGTTTTAAATGTTAAATCACTTGCTCTAAAAAGTAATTCTGAAACCACAACTAAATTAATTTTGGATGCAAAAGGCCCAGGTGAAATAAAAGCCTCAAATATAACAACTTCAGGAGATATTGAAATTTTAAATCCAGATTTAGTTATTTGCAATTTAGACGAAAATACTAATTTTCACATGGAAATGACAGTTAATAATGGAAAAGGTTATGTCTCAGCTGACATGAACAAGCCAGAAGAACCACCTTTAGGGCTTATTCCTATTGACTCACTCTTCAGTCCAGTAAAAAAAGTTTCGTATTCCATTAGCACTGCGAGAGAAGGAAAAGCTCTTGATTATGACAAATTAACAATGGAAGTTGAAACAAATGGATCTATATCTGCGGAAGACGCAGTTGCTTATTCTGCAAGAATATTTCAGGATCAACTCGGTATGTTTGTTAACTTTGACGAACCTCAAGAAGTAATAGTTAGAGAGCAACCTACAGAACCTGAATTTAATAAAAATTTATTGAGAAAAGTTGATGAATTAGAGCTTTCTGTTAGATCTATGAATTGTCTAAAAAATGATAACATAATTTACATTGGAGACTTGGTTCAAAAATCTGAAGGAGAAATGTTAAGAACACCTAATTTTGGAAGAAAATCTCTCAATGAAATAAAAGAGGTTTTAACAGGAATGTCTCTTTATTTAGGAATGGAAATACCAAATTGGCCTCCTGACAATATAGCAGAATTATCTAAAAAACTTGAGGAAGCTATCTAATGAGACATAAAATGGGCTACAAAAAGCTCAACAGAACTTCTGAGCACAGAAAAGCATTGATAAAGAATATGCTCAATTCTCTTGTTAAGTATGAGCAAATTACAACAACACTACCAAAAGCAAAAGTTTTAAAACCTCAGGCCGACAAATTAATTACTTTAGGTAAAAAAGATACTCTTCAAAATACTAGAACCTTAATTTCCAAACTTCAAGATGAGGCATCAGCGAGCAAAATTAAAAAAACATTATCAAAAAGATATGAAAATAGAAAAGGTGGATATACAAGAATAATTAAGGCAGGTTTTAGATATGGAGATAATGCTCCCATGGCAGTAATTGAATTTGTAGACCGTGATATAGAAGCAAAAAAAGTAGATAAAAAGAAAACAGAAAAATCTACAGTAACTGATAAAAAAACAGAAACACCTAAAGAAGCTACAGCCTAAATAATCCTCACCATGAAAAAAACTATTAACGTAGATACTACGTATGCTGGTATGCGTATTGATAGATTTCTTCGAAAAAAGTTTGTGTCGATACCCCAGAGTTTAATTGAGAAAACTCTAAGAAGTGGCAAAATTAAACTTAATAAAAAAAAAATCAAAAGCTCTACTAAACTTAAAATTAATGATTTAATTGAATTTCACAATTTTGAAATAAAAAAAAAAATTATAAAAAATAAAGTGAAATTTAAACCTTCAGATACAATAATTAAGGAAAACGAGGATTTCATCATCGAAAATAATGATGACTTTATTGTTCTTAATAAGCAAGCAGGCATATCTGTTCAGGGTGGAACAAAATCTAAAAAAAATCTTATAGATATTTTTTCTAATAGTGACATTTTTAAAGACGATAAGCCATATTCAGTACATAGACTTGATAAAGAAACATCTGGAGTATTTTTAATAGCAAAAAATAGACCAACCGCACAACTACTCACAACGCTCTTTAGATTAAGAAAAGTTTATAAAACTTATATTGCAATATGTCATGGAGAAATCACTATTAAGGATAAAGGTTTAATTAAAAATAATCTTATAAGGTACGACGAAACTAAAAAGATAGTCGAGAATGCAGAGACTTATTATGAAATTTTAGATAAAAATAATAATTCTACCTTTATTCAACTTAAACCAATCACAGGAAGAAAACATCAGCTAAGAAAGCAATTATTTGAATTAGGTCACTCAATTATTGGTGACAAAAAATATAATTCATACAAAATACAAAAAAATAATAAAAATCTAATGCTTCATTCTTATGAAATTAAATTTAAAATGAATGAAAAAAAATATACATTCCGAGCTATACCACCTGAATATTTTAGAAATATGTTAAAAGCAAAAAGACTTAATTTTTAATTTCTTTCAAAAATTTCTCAATTAATGTGTCTGATATATAGTTGTATCTTTGTTTTTTAATTTTAATGAGATTTGTAATTTCTTTATCTTTAATACCACAAGGAATTATTTTTTTATAAGCATCCAAGTTATTTGAAATATTTATTGCAAAACCATGGTAGGCAATCCACTTCTTAACTTTAATACCTATAGCTGCAACTTTTTCAATTTTAATTTTATTATCAAATTTTCTTTTATGCCAAATACCTACATTTTTTCTATCTGCAAAAACTTTAATATTAAATTCTTTTAAAGTATTAATTATAGTATTTTCAACTGAGGAAATAAGTTTTCTAATGTTTTTTTCTCTTTTATTTAAATCAATTACAAAATAAAAAACTAACTGGCCAGGACCATGGTATGTTATTTTTCCACCTCTATTTGTTTTGATTAAATTTATTGATTTATCTAACAATTCGCTATTTTTATAACTTGTTCCTGCTGTATAAACTTCTTTATGTTCTAAAATCCATATTAGTTCATTCTTTTTTTTTAAGTGAATTTCATTCAATCTTTTTTCTAATAATGCAATAGCATTTTCATATTTTACTGGTTTTATTGACTTTTTAATCTCTATTATCATTATAAATTTGTAATATTAATATTTTGTATTAATAGTGCCAACTAAATTATAGATAAAATTATGACTTTAGTAAAAAAAATTAAAGATAAAAAAGTTAACTTTGAGTTCAATAAAGAATTTATTAAGGTAGTAACTGATAAGATTTCTTCTAATGATGCAGAATTTATTACCAATTCGTTTAATGATATGCATCCAGCAGATGCTGCAGACATTATTGAACATTTAAGTGAAAAGGATAGAGAAGATTTAATTAAATTAAATAATTTTAAAGTTGATCCTGAAGTATTTGTTGAACTTAATGAGTCAATACAATCTGAATTAATTGCTTATTTATCGTCAGAGTCCATTGTAAATATATTAAAAAACTTAGAATCTGATGATGCCATTAAAATTTTAGAAAATGTTGATGAAAAAGATAAGAATACTATTTTAGGATCTCTTCCACCAAAGGACAGATTTGCTTTATTAGAAAGTTTAAGCTACCCAGAAGACTCGGCTGCGCGAATAATGCAAAGAGAATTTACCGCCATTCCAAGCAATTGGTCAGTTGGTCAGACGATAGACTATTTAAGAGAAAATAAAGACTTACCTGAAGAGTTTCTAGAAATCTTTATTGTAGATGAGAACTTTAAACCTATTGGAACTGTGCCATCTTCAAAAGTACTAAGAACTCCAAGAGAATCAAAAATGATGTCAATAATGTCCGAGTCTCAACTTTTAATACCTGTTGATATGGATAAAGAGGAAGTTGGAAATTTATTTGAAAATTATAATTTAAGCTCTGCCGCAGTCACCGATAAAAATGAAAAATTGGTGGGTATGATAGCTTATGATGATGTTTTAACTGTACTTAAAGAAGAAGCTGAAGAAGATGCATTAAGACTTGCTGGAGTAGGTGATGAAGAAATAACTGATGGTGTAATTACAAAAACTAAGCGGAGATTTAATTGGCTTTTATTAAATTTATTCACAGCCTTTTTAGCAACTTATTGTATTAGTTTATTTGGCGCTACCATAGAACAGATGGTTGTTTTAGCTTTTTTAATGCCTATTGTTGCATCAATGGGTGGCAATGCTGGTATGCAAACACTAGCAGTAACTGTAAGATCATTAGCCACACAAGATTTAACAAAAAATAATTTTACTAATAATATAATTAAAGAATTTAACATAGGTATTTTAAATGGAATTATCTTTGCAATTATAAGTTCAGTAATTGTTTATTTCTGGTTTAATGACATTCAGCTTGCATTAATAATATCAATATCAATGGTTTTAACAATGATAGTTGCTGGACTTTTTGGAATTTTGATACCAGTAACTTTAAAAAAAATGAGCATAGATCCTGCTATTTCCTCTAGTGTTTTTGTGACTACAATTACAGATGTAATAGGTTTTGTTTCTTTTTTAGGTGTTGGAGCATATTTTTTATAACTAATAATTATCAATTAATCTAACATTATCTATTTTGTAAGCAACAAAAAGCCTATATTTATTTTTGAAATTATTAAGCTTTAAATTCCTTTCGTCTCTAAACTCTAAATAATCTATTTTAATATTGTATTTTTTTTCTAATTTTTTTTTGTAATCAGGTAAACTAAAGGCTAATTTAGAACCTTGTAATTTTGATTTATACTTTATTTTTTTTAAAAATAATGCAATTTCTGAGGCTTTTTTAAAGGATCTCTTTTTTAATAATTTGTTTCGAGTTGATAACGCAATTTTGTTATTTATTCTGATAGTTGGACATGAATTAACACGTAACTTAAATTTTTTTGATAGGAATTTTTTTATTAGATATAACTGCTGATAATCTTTTTCACCCATATACAAATCTTTTGATTTTATAATTCTCAGCAATCTATTCATAACATTTAGAACACCCTCAAAATGACCAACTCTAAATTTCGCACACAAAATCTTGTCTTTTTTCTTTAAATTAAATTTCTTAGCTTTAAATTTGTACATATCTTTGGCATTAGGTGTGAATAAATATTCTACATTTAATTTTTTTAAAATAGCAATATCATTCTGAATATTTCTTGGATATTTCTTAAAATCATCTTTTTTATTGAATTGAGTAGGATTTACAAAAATACTTACAATAGTCTTTTTTTTTTTATTTTGTGAGGCTTTTATTAATGATTTATGACCCTCATGTATTCCACCCATGGTAGGCACAAATCCAATATTTTTATAGTTTTTAATTTCTTTATTTAAATCTAAAATGCTAGTAATTATTTTCATTTTCTAAATATATGTTTATAAATAAATTATCTTTATGATTAAACAAGCCATTATTCCACTTGCTGGATTAGGAACAAGACTTTTGCCATTGACTAGTGTCTTTGCTAAAGAATTATTACCTATAAATGGCAAGCCTGGAATTGAATATATTCTTGATGAGTGCATAGATGCTGGAATTACAGAAATAATTTTTATCATTTCTAAAAAAAAGGAAATGATAAAGAAATATTTTTATAATGACATTTTTTACAAATCATTAATCAAAAAGAAAAATGATCCAAGAATAATTAAAGAATATAAAAAAATTTTACAGTATAAAAAAAAAATAAAATTTGTTTATCAAAACAAACCCCTAGGAACTGGTGACGCTGTTTTAAAAACCAAAAAATATATTAAAAATAAATATTTTTTAATGCTCCTTCCAGATGACTTAATTATGAAAAAGAATTGTTCAAAAGATATGATCAAAATACATAAAAAATATAAAGCCTCTGTAATGGCTAGTATGACAGTCAGCAAAAATAATGTGAGTCGTTGGGGTATATATTCTTCATCCAAAAAACTTAATAATGAGAATTTTATAATTTCAGATGTTATTGAAAAACCTAAAACTAAAGAAGCTCCGTCAAATAATGCTGTAATTGGAAGATATATACTGAGTAAGGATATTTTTAAAATTCTTAAAAAACAAAAAAAAGGCAAAGGTGGCGAGATTCATATTACTGACTCAATTAAAACTATGATTGATAATAAATCACTATTTATTGGTCATAAATTTTCTGGAAAATATTTAGATTGTGGTTCTATGAGTGGTTATATTAATTCAACGTTAGAAATTGCAAAATTATGAAAATATGCATGATTGGATCTGGTTATGTGGGGTTAGTAAGTGGTGCATGTTTTGCTGAACTTGGTAACAATGTAATTTGTGTAGACAAAAACTTAAATAAAATATCTAATCTAAAGAAAGGAGCAATTCCAATTTACGAACCAGGATTAGAAGAATTAATTCAAAGAAACGTAAAGCAAGAAAGACTTCAATTTTCAACAGATATATCAAGGTCAATTATAAAATCAGATATTATATTTATATGTGTTGGCACTCCAACAAAAATTAAATCTAACGAAGCAGATTTAAAATATATATTTCAAGTAGTAAAAGATTTAAAAAAGAATTTAAACAAATATAAAATAATCATTACTAAATCTACAGTACCAGTAACTACTGGTGACAAAATTCAAAAATTATTAACAACTAAAACAAATAAAAAATTATTCGATGTTGTTTCAAATCCAGAATTTTTAAGAGAAGGTGAAGCTATCAGAGATTTTATGTTTCCTGATCGAGTTATAGTTGGAACAAATAGTAAAAAGGCTAATAATGTTTTAAAAAATTTATATTCTCCAATAATTAAAAAAAAGGGTAGATATTTTAATACATCAAGACGTGCAGCAGAGGTTATAAAATATGCAGCTAATGCATTTCTAGCAACAAAAATTACATTTATTAATGAAATTGCAAATTTATGTGAAAAACTTAATGTTGATGTTACCGATGTTTCGTTAGGTATTGGAACTGATGAAAGGATAGGAGCGAGATTTTTAAGAGCAGGACCAGGTTATGGTGGTTCCTGTTTTCCAAAAGATACACGTGCTTTAATTTCTACTTCGAAAAAATTTAAAACTAATTTATCTATAGTTAAATCAACGATTAACTCTAATGAAAATAGATACAAATATTTATTAACTAAAATTAAAAAAATATTAAATAATAATCTGAAAAGTAAGAAAATTACTTTTTTAGGTGTTACATTCAAGGCTGGTACTGATGACATGAGGGATTCAGCATCTCTAAAATTAATTCCATATTTGATCAAAAAAGGTGCAAAAATTTCTTACTATGAACCTACAGGCATTAAAAATGATTTTGATAAAAAAAAAGTATTTTATTTTAATAATATCAAAGATGCATGTAAAAATAGTGACCTTATAATTATTCATTCAGAGTGGAATGAGTTTAAACAACTAAATTTTAATAGGTTAAAAAATAAGAAAAAATTTAAGATTTATGATTTAAGAAATCTATATTCACCTATAAAAATGAAAAATAAAAATATCGATTACTTTAGCGTAGGTAGGTAATTAATTAATTTCAAATATTGCATCAACCTCAACTGCAACACCTAAAGGTAAACTATTAGTACTTACAGCAGCACGTGTGTGCTTACCATTATTACCAAATACATCTGTAATTAAGTCTGATGCACCATTAATAACTTTTGGTTGTTCAATAAAGTCATCTGTCGAATTAACAAAACCTGTTAATCTAATACATGATTTAATTTTTGATAAATCATCTGAGCATGCTTTTTTAGCCTGAGAAATTATATTTAATGCACATCTTTGTGCTGCTTTGTAAGCTTCCTCCGTATTAAAGTCTTTTCCAACTTTTCCCTTAATTAATTTACCATCAGAATCGGTTGATATTTGTCCAGAAATATAAAGTAAATTTCCAGAAATTTTTGTAGCAACATATGAACCAACTGGATCAGTTGCTTTAGGCAAAACTAAACCCATTTCTTTTAATTTTGTATCAATAGACATTATTTACCTTTCTTTTTCTTTTTATTCTTATCGTACTCTTTTCTTTTCTCAATTAAAATAAGAGCTTCCTCCATTGTTAATTCGATTGGATCTTTTTCTTCAGGTATAGTAGCATTTAATGATTTGTATTTAATATACGGCCCATATTGACCTTTCATAATTCTTACTGGTTTTTTATCTTCGGGGTGCTCACCGAGATCTTTAATCAAAGATGATGAAATTCTTCCAGGTTTTGCCTCAGCTATTAGAGTTACGGCTCTATTAAGACCAATGCTAAATATTTCCTCAACATTTTCTAAACGTGCCGATTTATTTTCACACTTTAAATAAGGCCCATAACGACCAACATTTACAGTAATATCTTTATCATTTTCAGGGTTCTTACCAAGACTAATTGGAAGTGAGCATAAATATTTGGCTCTATCTAAATCTATACTTTTGATATCAATTCCTTTCGGTATAGATACGTTTTTCATATTATTGTCTTCTTTTTTTAATTTTTTCTTTTTCTTTTTAGTTTCTTCAACGTCATTTAATTCTTTTTCATATTGAAGATAGGGGCCAAATCTTCCATTTTTTAAATATATGTCTTTACCTATATCATTTTGACCAATTAATTTTGGTTCTGCTAATGTCAATTGTTGAGCAGCTTTAGACTTTGAAAGAGGTCTTGTAAACTTACAATCCGGATAATTTGAACATCCGATAAAAGCACCACCTCGAAAACTATTTTTTAAACTTAATTGACCACTATCACATAGTTTACATTTTCTATTTATTTTTCCATCTTTATCAACTTCAAAGATTAATGATCCTAAACTTTCGTTAAGCATATCTAAGACTTCTCTAGTACGTTTTTCTTTAACGTCTGCTACATTCAAATTAAAATCTCTCCAAAATTCTTCCAAAACCTTAATCCAATTTTCTTTACCAGCTGTTATATCGTCTAATTGATCTTCCAATTTTGCAGTGAAATCATAATCCACATATTTTGAGAATAATTTTTCAAGAAAAGCGGAGAGCAATTTCCCCCTATCAGTTGGAAAAAATCTTTTGTTTTCTATGTCTGCATAACCTCTATTTGAAATAACTGAAATTATACTTGCATATGTTGAAGGTCTTCCAATTCCTAATTCTTCTAACTTTTTAACAAGACTTGCTTCTGAATATCTTGGTGGTGGTTGAGTAAAATGTTGCTCATCCGTAAAGTCTTTAAACTTTACTTCACCTTTTACAACATCTGGCAATATGTTTTCATCATCTTTATTTTCATCTATTCTTGAAACTTTTAAAAAACCATCAAATTTTAAAGTTGATCCACTAGCTTTACATATATTTTTATTATCTTCAGATGTAATTGTTATAGTTTTTCTATCAAATTTTGCTGACTCCATTTGTGAAGATAGTGACCTTGACCATATCAAATTATAAAGTTTGTATTGGTCTGTGCTTAAATATTTTTTCATATCTTCAGGCACTCTACTAATCTCCGTTGGTCTGATAGCTTCATGAGCTTCTTGTGCATTTTTTGCCTTTTTTCCTGAATAATTTAAAGGGGCCGGTGGCAAATATGTTTCACCATAATTTTGAGTAATGAAATTCCTAAAAGAAGCTACAGCATCTTTTGATATATTAGTTCCATCTGTACGCATATAAGTAATTAATCCAACGGTTTCACCATCAATATCTATACCTTGATAAAGTCTTTGGGCAATTTGCATTGTTCTAGAGGCTCCAAAACCCAGTTTGCTTGACGATGTTTGTTGTAAAGTAGAAGTAGTAAAAGGACCAGAAGGGTTTCGTGTATAAATTTTAGATATTATATCTGTAATATTATATTTTTTATTTTTAATTAAATCTAAAGCATTATTAATATCTTCTTTATTTTTAAATGAAAATTTCCCAATTTTTGTACCATCTAATTGAGTAATAGATGTATTTATATCTAAATTTTCCTTTGTTAAGAAATTTAAGTTAAGTGTCCAAAATTCCTCTGGTTTAAAAACCTCTATTTCGTGTTCCCTCTCAGTTAGTAATCTAAGAGCAACAGATTGAACTCTTCCTGCTGATTTAGATCCTGGTAACTTTGTCCATAAAATTGGCGATATATTAAAACCTACTAAATAATCCAGCGCTCTTCTTGCCATGTAGGCATCTACAAGTTCATTTTCTATATTTCTTGGATTATCTATTCCATTTGTTACAGCTTTTTTTGTTATTTCATTAAAAACTACACGTTCTACTTTTTTATCTTTAAGAAGTTTTTTTTCATTTAAAAACTCTTTGACATGCCAAGCAATTGCTTCACCTTCACGATCAGGGTCAGTAGCTAAAATAATTTTTTCTGAATGTTTGGCTGTATCGGTAATTTCTTTTAAATATTTTTTTGAAAAGCTATCTACTTCCCAAATCATTTTAAAAGAATTTTCTGGATCGACAGAACCATTTTTTGAAGGAAGGTCTCTAATATGACCATAGCTTGCTAACACAGTGTAATCTGAACCTAGATATTTGTTTATAGTTTTAGCTTTTGCAGGACTTTCAACAATTACAAGATTCATAATTAGTCAAACTACTTATAACTATTAAACTGTCAAATTAATAAATTTTACTCTTAGTTTCTTCTTTGTTTATTAATCTTTTAATATTTCCTCTATGTGTATAAAAAATCAAAACAAACATAATGATGAAAAAAATTATATTACCCTGATTGATGATTAATAAGTATATTGGTATTGAAATAGATGCAAATAAAGAGGATAGAGATGAATATTTTGATATGAAAAAAGTTAAAATCCAAACAATTCCAAAAACGATTGCATAATAAATATTTATTGAAATTAAAATCCCAACAAAAGTTGCAACACCTTTACCACCTTTAAATTTTAGCCAAATAGGGAATAAATGTCCTAAAAATGCACAAAGAGCTGATATATAAACTAAGTCAGGATAATTGAACTTTATATAGATAACAGGCACAACAGCTTTTGCTATATCTAAAACAAGTGTTAAAAAACCCAATGACTTATTGCCAGTTCTTAAAACATTTGTGGCACCAATATTTCCTGATCCTACATTTCTAATATCCTTTTTAAGTAAAACTTTTGTGAATAGATATCCAAAAGGTATAGAGCCAAATAGATAAGATACCAAAGCTGTTATAATATAATCCATTATTCAGATTTAAATAATTCTTCACCATTAACAAATGTACTTATAACTTTACCTTGAAGTTTTTTGTCTTCAATAGGGGTATTCTTTGATTTTGATATTAATTTATCTTTTCTAACAACCCAAGGTTTATTTATATCTACAATACAAAAATCAGCATCATTTCCTGTCGATAAGTTACCTTTATTTATTTTAAGTATTTCTGCAGGTTTTGATGTTAAAGCTTTTATTATAGTTTCTAAATCAACCGATCCATTATGATATAATTCTAAGCTCAAGGGTAATAAAGTTTCAATTCCGGATGCGCCAGTTTCTGCTTGAGCAAAGGTTAATCTTTTATTTTCCTCATCTTCAGGTTTATGATCTGAAACAATAACGTCAATTGTTTTATCATTTAATCCTTGAACTAAAGCGTTTCTATCTGTTTCTGTTCTTAAAGGTGGTGATAATTTTAAAAAGGTTTTGAAATCGCCAATGTCATTTTCATTCAAGGATAAATTGTTTATAGAAACGCCACAGCTGAAGTTTACTTTATTCTTTCTTTCTCTGATTATATCTACAGAATTTGCAGATGAAATTTGGGCAATATGATACCTACAATTATTATATTCTAACAATGTTAAGTCTCTTTCTATAATTAATAATTCAGCACTTATTGGAATTCCTTGGAGACCAAGTTTTGTTGCTATGATACCATCATTAATCATTCCATCTTTTGATAATTCTGCATCTTCAGCATGTTGTATTATTAAGGATTTTAAATCTGATGCTGAATTCATAATCCTACTCATGATTCTAGGATTTTGAATTGTTTTTACTCCATCTGTGAAACCAATTATTCCTTTACTCTGTAATAAACCAAATTCAGTCATATTTTCTCCTTCTGCTTTTACTGTTAATGCAGCCGTAGGATAAATATTAATTTTTGACTTATCTCTTCCTCTTCTTTTAAGAAAATCAACTATTGAAACATTATCAATTACAGGGTTTGTATTAGGCATTGTAACAACTGATGTTACGCCACCTGATAAAGCAGCCTCACTAAGGGTTCTAAAATTCTCTTTGTATTCATATCCTGGTTCACCAACAAAAACTCTCATATCCACAATACCTGGAAATATGTATTTTCCATTTAAATCGATTACCTTTTCTCTAGATGGAATGTTATTGGAATTTACTTTTTTTCCAACAGCTTCAATTTTTCCGTTTTCTCCAATTATTATTCCTCCTATTTCATTGAGGGAATTATGAGGGTCAATTATATTTGCATTTATAAAATATTTTTTTTTCATTTATTCACAAAAGACCTTCAAACAAGCCATCCTTACTGCAACACCTAATTCAACTTGTTCTTTTATTACACTTTTATTTATATCGTCTGCTAAGTTTGTATCAATTTCAATTCCTCTATTCATTGGACCTGGATGCATTATTAAAGCATCATCTTTAGCATATTTAATTTTATCAGGTGTCAAACCATAATACTCATAGTATTCTCTATTAGATGATAAAAATGAACTTGTCATTCTTTCATTCTGTAATCTTAGCATCATTACTATGTCACAATCTTTAACTCCTTTTTTCATATCAGAAAAAATATTTACTCCAAATTTTTCAATTTCATTTGGCATTAAATTTGTAGGCGCCACAATATTTACCTCTGCACCCAACATATTTAGAAGATAGATATTTGATCTAGCTACTCTTGAATGTAGTATATCTCCACATATAGCAATTTTAAGACCTTCTATTTTTTTTCTTCTATTTATAATTGTTAAAGCATCCAATAATGCCTGCGTTGGATGCTCTCTTCTACCATCACCTGCATTTAATACTGCACAATTAACTTTTTGAGATAGTAGGTTACACGCACCTGAGTCTTGATGTCTTATTACAATGATGTCTGGATGCATTGCATTTAGTGTCATAGCTGTATCTATTAATGTTTCGCCTTTTTTGATAGCAGAATTTGTAATATTCATTGACATTACATCTGCACCTAACCTTTTTCCTGCCAATTCAAATGAGCTTTGAGTTCTCGTTGATGGTTCAAAAAATAAGTTTATTTGAGTTTTACCTTTTAAAACATCTAGTTTTTTATTTTTACTTTTATTTAATTCTATAAATTTTGAGGCTTCATTAAGGATAGTTTTAACATCAGCAACAGATAAATCCTGGATACCTAACAAATGTTTTTGAGATATTTTAATAGCTTTTTTCGATTTAGTTGCCATTAAAATTAACTCTATATCTATATAGTATTAACTATGCAACCGTTAATTTTGAATAAAATCTAAAGCGCCTTGTAAAATAAAAGCTGCTGCAAACTTATCAATACCTTTCTCTCTTTTACTGACATTTATATCTAATTCACTTGATAAATTAAAAGCACCAACAGTAGATAATCTTTCATCCCACAAAGACACAGGAATAGCAATTTTATTTGAAATATTGATTGCTATATCTTTTGCTGATTGTGAAGATTTTCCGTATGTGCCATCCATATTTATTGGATTACCTATAATAATTCCTTTGATATCATATTCTTTAATGATTATTTTAAGCCCATCAATTAATTTACCTTGTTTAGATTTATCTAAGGTTTGAAGCGGAGTGGCAATTTTTTGATTATAATCACTTATTGCAATCCCAATCCTTTTTGTGCCTAAATCTATACCCAATAATCTTGAACCACTTGATAATTTGTTTTTGAATTCATTAATTGTGATCATATTGTATATTTTTAACTTAAGTGGTACTTTGCGACATTATTTTTTACCATATGACTATAGATCTTAAAACTGTAAAACACATATCAAAATTAGCAAGAATCTCACTTGAAGAGAAAAAAGCTGAAAAATTGGCAGATGATATGAATTCTATATTTGAATTTATTGAAAAATTAAACGAGCTAAAAACTGAGAATGTTGAACCATTAACCTCTATAGCTGAAACAACTTTAAGATTCAGAGAAGATAAAATAACAAGCGACAATATAAGAGAAAAGATTCTTAAAAATTCTCCTGAAAAAAATGATGATTTTTTCGTTGTGCCGAAAGTAGTCGAGTAATGACAGAAATAACATCTTTGAGCCTTTTTGAATTAATTAAAAATATCAAAGAAAAGAAAATATCATCAAATGAAGTTGCAAAATCTTTTATTGATAGAGCTCAAAAATCAAAAAAACTAAATGCATATGTAACTGAAAATTTTGAAAATTGTCTTAAACTTTCAAAAGAGTTTGATAACAAACCAAATTTTGATTTAAAACTTCCAGGCATTCCAATTGCTGTAAAAGATCTATTTTGTACAAATGAAGTAAGAACAACAGCTGGAAGCAATATCTTAAATAATTTTGTGCCTAGCTATGAATCTACTGTAACACAAAATATATGGAATGAAGGTGGTATTTTGCTTGGCAAACTTAATTGTGATGAATTTGCAATGGGCTCATCCAATGAAACAAGTTTTTTTGGTAATGTTCAAAACCCAATTGCAAAAGATTTAGTTCCAGGTGGATCATCTGGTGGTTCTTCATCAGCTTTAGCAGCAAATTTAACACCTGTAACAATAGGTACTGACACTGGTGGATCTATTAGGCAGCCTGCCTCCTTTACCGGAACCGTGGGCCTAAAACCTACCTATGGAAGTTGTTCAAGATATGGAATTGTTGCTTTTGCATCATCTCTAGACCAAGCAGGTCCTATGAGTAAAGATGTCAAAGACAGCTCCATTCTTTTAGAAGTGATCTCATCATTTGATAAAAAAGATTCAACCTCAATTGATTTTAAAAGAAATAATTATTCATCAGATTTAACTAGAAATATCAAAGGTATTAAAATTGGAATCCCAAAAGAATACAGAGTTGATGGGATGCCAGGTGAAATTGAGAGTCTTTGGAAAAAAGGTATTGAATATGCAAAAGATTGTGGAGCTGAAATAATTGATATTTCATTACCTCACACAAGCTATGCATTGCCCACTTATTATATTGTAGCACCGGCAGAAGCTTCATCTAATTTAGCAAGATATGATGGTGTTAAATATGGCTTAAGATCTTCCGGGAAAAATTTGATTGATATGTATGAAAAAACTAGATCAGAAGGTTTTGGTGAAGAAGTAAAGAGAAGGATAATGATAGGCACCTATGTATTATCTTCTGGATATTATGATGCTTACTATCTTAAAGCTCAAAAGGTTAGACAATTAATTAAACAAGATTTTGATCAAGCTTATAATAAAGTCGATGCTATTTTGACACCTTCAACACCTAGTTCTGCATTTAAAATTGGAGAAAAATCTAATGATCCAGTTTCAATGTATTTAAATGATATATTTACTGTCCCAGTAAATCTTGCAGGTTTGCCTGGAATTTCAATACCTGCAGGTACAGATAAAAATAATTATCCATTAGGTTTACAAATAATAGGTAAACCGTTTGATGAACAAACAGTTTTAAATATTGCTTATTCAATGGAAGAAAAAATTAATTATAAAAATAATATAAATGATTGGTGGATGGAATAATGTCTAAAAATAATTCGGAATATTTAATTGAACGAAATGATAATGTTTATGAAGTTGTTATAGGACTTGAAGTTCATGCTCAAGTAACATCAAATTCAAAACTTTTTTCATCTTCTTCTACGAAATTTGGTGCCGAACCTAACACTCAAGTAAGTTTAGTTGATGCAGCATTTCCAGGAATGCTTCCAGTAATTAATGAATATTGTATTAAACAAGCTATAAAAACTGGCATTGGTTTAAAAGCTAAGATCAATAATAAGTCAGTTTTTGATAGAAAGAATTATTTCTATGCTGATTTACCTCAAGGGTATCAAATTTCACAATATAAATACCCAATTGTGGGTGAGGGCAATATTATTTTGGATATGCCCGAAGGTCAAAAACATGTTGGAATAGAAAGATTACATTTAGAGCAGGATGCAGGAAAAAGTATTCATGATGTTGATCCGAGTAACACACTAGTTGATCTAAATAGATCGGGTGTAGCTTTAATGGAGATTGTTAGTAAGCCTGATTTAAGATCACCTGATGAAGTCAATGCTTATATCAAAAAACTTAGATCTATTATGAGATATTTAGGAACTTGCGATGGTAACATGCAAGAGGGATCATTGAGAGCTGATGTAAATGTGTCCGTAAGAATGAAAGGCTCAACAGATCTAGGAACGAGATGTGAAATAAAAAATGTTAATTCTATAAAGTTCATGCAAATGGCAATTATTTATGAAGCAAATAGACAAGTTGATTTAATAGAAGAAGGTGAAGAAATAGATCAAGAAACAAGACTTTTTGATACAAAAAAAAATGAAACAAGGTCAATGAGGTCAAAAGAAGATGCTCATGATTATAGATATTTTCCAGATCCAGATTTACTTCCATTAGAGGTTACAGATGAATTTATTGATCAACTAAAATCTGAAATCCCTGAATTACCAGATGACAAAAAGAAAAGGTTTATTGATGACTTTAAAGTTTCACCATATGAAGCAACAATATTAGTCTCTGATATTGATATAGCAAAATATTTTGAAGAAGTTGTTGCTAAAATGGGCAAAAAACGTGATATGAAACTAGCCGTAAATTGGATTACAGTTGAATTATTTGCTGTTTTAAATAATAAAAATATTGAAATTAATCAAAGTCCAATAAGTGCAAAAAATTTAGCAAAATTGATTAATTTAATTAAAAATGGAACGATTTCAGGTAAAATTGCAAAAACAATATTTGAATTAATGTTGGATGGTGACATAGATCCTCAAATAATTGTTGAAGAAAAAGGGTTAAAGCAAGAAAGCGATCCAAAAGCACTGGAGGTATTAATTGATAAAATTATCAACGAAAATAGAGAAAAAGCCATTGAATATAAACAAGGAAAAGAAAAGTTATTTGGCTTCTTTGTGGGGCAAGCAATGAAAGCTTCTGGTGGAAAAGCTAACCCTCAATTAATTAACGAAATACTAAAGAAGAAACTTTAATTTTAACGAAACCTATAGTCATTATATAATTAAATAGATGGGTAAGAACATTGAAATCTCAGAAAAAATTGAAAAATATATTAATAATTATAGTTTCAAACTAAACCCGGTTCAAAGAGAAATCATAGATTATAATAATACACTTGGAAATGAAAAGAGAATGCAAGTAGCTATATCTCAATGTCATTTTATCCACTTAATAATAAAAATATCTAATATAAAAAATGTACTTGAGATTGGAACTTTTACAGGTTTAAGTGCTCTTTCTATTGCCCTAGCACTTCCAGATGATGGAAAACTTACAACACTTGATAAAGACAAAGAGAGAAACAAGATTGCAGTAAGTTTTTTCAAGAAAGCCAATCAAGATAAAAAAATTCAAACAATTGTAAAACCTGCGCTAGATAGTTTAGATCAATTGAAAAATCAAAAATATGATATGGTTTTCATTGATGCTGATAAGCTTAACTATAAAGAATATTATGAAAAATCATTTAAGATGATAAATAAAGGTGGTTTAATCCTCATTGATAATGTTTTATGGCATGGTGAAGTTGCAGATGAAGATAATATCGATAAATTTACATTAAATATAAGAGAATTAAATAAGCATGTTTCAACCGATGAAAGGGTAGAACAAATAATTATCCCATTAGGAGATGGAATGACTGTTTGTAGGGTTTTGTAATGTTTAATATTTTTGGTTTTTATAAATTTAAAAAACTCAATAATTTAAAAAAATTAAAAAATAGATTAGAGAATAATCTTAAAGATTATGAAATTTGTGGAACAATAATAATTTCATCAGAAGGTATTAATGGAACGATTTCAGCAAAAAAAAATAACATTTTAGAATTCAAGAAACTTTTAAAAAAAATATTATCTATAAAAAAGTTTAATTCAGAAAATAATTCAAATTGTAAATTTAATCCATTTCATAAACCTAAAGTAAAAATTAAAAAGGAAGTTGTTCCAATGGGTTTTAAAGTTAGAAACTACAACTATCCTAAGAACAACCTTGATCCAAGGGAATGGAATAAAATAATTAAAAAAAAAGATACAGTTTTGATAGATGCTAGGAAATCTTTTGAGTATGATGTGGGAACTTTTAAAAAATCTTTAAATCCAAATATAGAAAACTTTCGTCAATTTCCTAAATATTTAAATCAATTTAAAAAAAGTGAAAACATAGCAATGTTTTGTACAGGTGGTATCAGATGCGAAAAAGCAAATATTTATTTGAAAAAAAAAAAATTTAAAAATGTATATGTTTTAAAAGGTGGAATTATTAATTATCTGAATATTATAGATAAAAAAAATAGTCAGTGGAATGGTGAATGTTTTGTTTTTGACAATCGAGTTTCAATAAAACATGGTTTAAAGCAAGGCAGTTATTCTGTTTGTAGTGGATGCAGAAAACCTCTTTCTGTTAAAGAAAAAAAATCTTCTAAATATTTGGAAGGTATTCATTGTCCAAAATGTCACGATCACTTAACAGATGATCAAAAATCTAGATTTGCAATGAGACAAAAGCAAATAATACTTGCAAAAAAAACTGGCAAGAGACATATCTTTAAAAAAGAATATTAATTAAATTATAATCTTTATGGATTTACTAAAAGAAAATATACCTTTACTTGTTAGAAAACTTGCAATACCAGCAAGCGTAGGCACACTTTTTCAAACCTTATATAATATTGTTGATACATTTTATTCAGGACTAATCTCACCAGAAGCACTTTCTGCTCTCAGTAAATCATTTCCAATATATTTTATTATTGTTGCAACATCAATTGGAGTAACAGTTGGTGGAACTTCATTAATAGGGAATAGTATTGGAGAAAAAAATGAAAAAAATGTCTCCTATTACTTTACCCATATTATTATCTATGGACTGATCATATCAGTTTTTATTACATGCATAGGTTTATATTTTGCCGAAAAAGTTTTTTACATAATGGGTTCGACTGAAGAAATTACAAATTTAGGACTACAATACACAAATATTATGTTTTATGGATCATTTCTTTTTTTCCTTGTTGTATCACTTAACTCCTTATTACATGCAGAAGGGGATACCAAAACATACAGAAATGTTTTGGTTTTAAGTTTTCTACTAAATATAATTTTAAATCCAATACTAATATTTGGTTTTCTATTCATTCCTGCTTTTGGTATGATGGGGATAGGTCTGTCAACAATTATAGCCCAATTTATAGCACTCGCAATTATTTTATATAAAGTCTTACAAAACCCTAGAGTAAAAAAAATTACCAAGGAATTTTTTATAATTAAATTAACATTCTTAAAAAATATATTCTTTCAATCAATGCCAATATCAATTGCTATATGTGGATATGCGGTTGCTGCTACATTTATATTTACTTATGTTGGTCAAACTAGTGAATTGGCTGTAGCTGGCTATGGCGCGGCTACGAGAATAGAACAAGTTGTTTTACTTCCTATATTAGGAATTAATACTGCAATTATCTCAATAATAGCTCAAAATTATGGTGCAAATCATTTTGATAGAGTGAAGGAGGCTTATTTTATATCTGTTAAATATGGCCTTTTATTAATGATTTTTTCTGGAATATTGGTTTATTTCACAGCAGATTTAATACCCAGGCTTTTCTCTAATGATGAGACTGTTTTAGAATATGGAAGTAGATACTTAAAAATTGCAGCATTTATTTTACCTGCATATCCAATTTTCTTTTTATCGAATGGTTTTTTTATGGGATTAAAAAAATCTAATTATGCAATGATAAATAATATGTTACGAAATGTTCTTGTTCCAATATGTGTTTTTTACTTAGCCAAATATCTATCTGCAGATTTTGATAGTTTTTTTTGGTTGTGGTTTATTTTTCAATGGACGCTTTCGATTTTATTATTTAGCTATGTAAGTTATTATATCAAAAAAAAATTAGATAAACCTAGCGCTATCCTTAATCCACAACCATAAATCTTCTGAAAATGATCTTCTCACAAAAAGATTTATATCATTTATTTCAGTATGATGAATAATTACATCTGTATGATTGAGTAATGTTTGTGTTACAGAATTTTTAGTATTTTTAAAATTATTGAAGTTAAAAGAAGATCCTGATGAAAGTAAATCAAAAGTCTTTTTGCCATTTATGTTAATACATATCCATTGATTAGAAACATCAACTATTGATCCAAAATTTAATTTAGAAATTTCATTGAAAAGATCGTTGTAAACATTATTATTCTCTTCATTAAAATATACTAACCATTCATCTGGACTTAGCCATAGAGCATTAAATTGCTGATTTGAGGAACTCGTATTTGGTTCAGTTGGTAAGATGATTGATAAAATCTTTCCTACTTTTGTAAAAAATTCCTTTTTTGTTCCACGAATATTTATTTTTTTAATTGGTTCAGATATTGTTAATTCTAGGTCATCTAATGATTTTTTTTCAGAGATAGGATATTCTGTATTAAGCATGGATCCTCTTGTTTTCTTTATCTAAAAAAATAAAATCTGAAACTGTTACATTGATATTTTTATTTTCCATAGGAACAAAAAGTTTTTGACCTTTCATCTTTTTTCCACCTTTAACTACTGCTAGTGCAATCGATTTATTTAAATTAGGGCTAAAATAGCTTGACGTTACATGTCCAATCATTTCAACAGGTTTCTTGTCTAATTCAGAAACTATCTGAGCACCTTCTTCTAATATTTCATTAGGGTTATCTGTAACCAATCCAACAAGTTGTTTTCTGTCCTCTCTTATTGTATCACTTCTATAAAGTGATCTTTTACCTATAAAGTCATATTTTTTCTTACTAACTATCCAATCCATCTGAAGATCAATTGGAGTCATAGTTCCATCTGTATCCTGGCCAACAATAATAAATCCCTTTTCAGCCCTTAATAAATGCATTGCTTCCGTTCCATAAGGAGTAATTTTGTATTCTTCGCCTGCTTCGATGCAGCTTTCCCATAATGATTTACCATATCTTGACTCTATATTAATTTCATAACTAAGCTCTCCTGTGAAACTTATTCTCATTATTCTACATTCAATTTTGTCAATTATTGCATCTTGGTAAGACATATGAGGAAAGGCCTCATCACTAAAATCTTTATTAGGAAATAATTTTTTCAATATTTTTTTTGAATTTGGACCACAAATACTTGCTGTAGAATAGTGATCTGTAACAGAGGTTAAGTAAACATCTAATTCCGGCCATTCTGTTTGTAAATAGTCTTCAAGTTTATAAAGTACATTTGCTGCTCCACCGGTTGTTGTGGTCATTAAATAATGATTTTCACCCAACCTTGTTGTTACTCCATCGTCATAAACCATACCATCTTCATTTAACATTAAACCATAACGACATTTTCCAATTCCTAATTTTGACCAAGCATTTGTATAAACTCTGTTTAAAAATTCAGAAGCATCAGATCCCTGAATATCTATTTTCCCTAATGTAGAAGCATCTAAAATTCCAGCACTATCTCTTGCAGCTTTGCTTTCTCTTTGGACAGCTTCATGAAAATTTTCATTATTAATAGGGTAGTACCATGGCCTTTTCCATTGTCCAACATTTTCAAACTTTGCATTATTTTGAATGTGCCATTCATGAATTGAGGTTTTTCTCACAACATCAAAAAATTTTCCTACACTTCTTCCAACTATTGATCCAAAAGTTAATGGTGTAAATGGTGGTCTAAAAGTAGTTGTACCTAAAGTACCCATTTTTACTCCAGCGGTGTCAGCAATAATTCCCAAAGCATGCATATTCGATAATTTACCTTGATCTGTAGCCATACCAGTTGTTGTATATCTCTTTACATGTTCTATCGATTTAAAACCTTCTCTAAGTGCTAACTTTATATCTTTCGCAGTTGAATCATTTTGAAAATCTATAAAAGATTTAGTTTTGCCCTCTGCAATAGTATTTGGTAACAACCATATGTTTTTTTTCTCCAACTCTTTTGAACATAATACTGAAATTTTATCAAAACCATCTTCATTAATGTTTAAAAATTTTTTAACTTTATTAATTGTATTTTTAACTATTTCCTCTAATTCAAAATCACCGTTACATGATCCAACATTAATATGATTTTCACCTTTTTCACTTGGAACAAACACTTGATCAATATCTCTAAAATCTAATTTTCCTCCTGATTGTGTATGCATATGCACCATTGGTGTCCAGCCCCCACTTATTGCTAAACAATCACAATGAATTTTATTTTTATTTCCAGTGACATTAGACCCGTCTTCTGATAAATTCATAATTTCTATTGATTTAATCTTTTTGTAGCCAAAGGTATTTACCACTGTAGAGTGCCAATATATATCAATTCCTAGTTCTTGAGCATTTTTAACAATACTTGATGAAGATTTTTTTCTAATATCGACAATTTTTACTGATATTCCTTTTTCAAATAACGACACTGCAGTTTCGTAAGCACTATCATTGTTAGTAAAAATAATATTATTTAATCCAGTGGATACACCATAAAAATCTAAATATTTTTTAACAGAGTTGGCAAGTATAATTCCGGGTCTATCATTGTTGTGGAATACAAGAGGTCTTTCTATTGCACCTGCGGCAACAATTACTTTATCTGCTCTTATTTTCCACAATCTCTGTCTTATGATACCTCTTTTTTTATCCAATGGTAGATGATCTGATATGTTTTCTTTGGCCAAAAGATAATTATAACCATGAAAAGCAGCCAAACTTGTTCTTGTTTTTATTGTTAAATTATCTAGTTTTTCTAATTCCGATATTTCATTTATTAACCATTCATTTGATTTCTGATTATCTATGATAAAATTTTTATTATTTTGATAAATTGTGGAACCACCAAGTATATTTTTATCTTCAATTAATATTGTCTTTAAATTATTTTTTGCAGCTAATTTAGCTGATATAATACCTGAAATCCCACCTCCTATAACTAAAACATCACAATGTTCATGTTTGTGGTCATATATATCTGGATCTGGTTGTGTAGGGGATTTACCAAGTCCTGCAGACATTCTTATTAATGGCTCATAAATTTTTTTCCAAAAACCTTTAGGCCACATAAAAGTTTTATAATAAAAGCCTGCTGGTATAAATGGTGATATAAAATTATTAATTCCACCTATGTCAAAGCTAAGACTTGGCCAACAATTTTGACTAGATGCTCTCAACCCATCATAAAGTTCTATTTCTGTAGCTCTTACATTCGGCTCTGTTAAATCGGTATTATCATTTATTTGACATATTGCATTTGGCTCCTCAGACCCACAAGATATTATTCCTCTTGGGCGATGATATTTAAAACTTCTACCAACTAGATGAATGCCATTTGAAAGAAGTGCAGAGGCTAGGGTATCACCTTCAAATCCATGATATGTTTTACCATCAAATGTAAAAGAAATAGTTTTTGTTTGATCAACAAATCTTGTTTTACTAATTCTATATTTTGTCATTTAAAGTACTGGAGGTTTTTCACCCATTTTATAAACAGCATGTATTTTATCATTCGAAGTGTCCCTAACCATATTGAACCATTTTCTACATCCATGAGCATGATTCCATCTTTCAAATTGAACACCTTTAATATTCTTTCTCATAAATAAATATTCTGCCCACTCATCATCACTCAGCTCTGTAGGTTGTTTTGGCCTTACAATGTGTGCTTCGCCACCACATGAAAATTCGCTTTGGTCTCTTTCTCCACAATATGGGCAATTTATTACAAACATTAGTGTGCCACAGCAGCTGCACCATGTTCATCAACAAGATCACCACTTACAAATCTGTTTAGATTAAACGCTGCATTTAATTTATGTGGCTCATTATTAGCAATTGTGTGAGCAAATAAATCACCAGATCCAGGCGTTGCTTTAAAACCTCCCGTTCCCCAACCGCAGTTAAAATAAAGACCTTTTATATTTGTTTTACTAATGATCGGACTTGCATCCGGGCAAATGTCAACAATACCACCCCATTGTCTTAACATCTTCATTCTACTAAAAATAGGGTACAACTCTAATATAGCCTTTAATGTACCTTCTACTACATCATGACTTCCTCTTTGTGTATAAGATATGTAAGCATCTGTTCCAGCTCCAATTACTAATTCACCTTTATCAGATTGACTAACATAAGCATGTACAGCATTGGACATTACAACTGTGTCTATTATTGGCTTAACCGGTTCTGATACTAAAGCTTGTAATGGTTTACTTTCAAGCGGTAATTTTAAGCCAGCCATATTTGCAATTACACTTGAGTGACCTGCTGCTACAACGCCAATTTTTTTTGTTTTGATAAATCCTTTTGTAGTTTCAAGACCTTCAACTTGATCTCCATTTCTTTTTATTCCTTTAACTTCACAATTTTGAATTATATCCACTCCCATAGCATCGGCACCTCTTGCATAACCCCATGCAACAGCATCATGTCTTGCAGTTCCAGCTCTTTTTTGTAAAGTCCCACCAAGTACAGGATATCTTATATCTGGAGAAGTATTTATTATTGGACAAAATTCCTTAACTTGTTTTGTGTCTAACCAAACAGCATCAATTCCATTTAACCTGTTTGCATGAGTTCTTCTTTTTAAATCTCTAACGTCTTGAAGGTTATGTGCTAAATTCATAACTCCACGTTGACTAAACATTATATTATAATTTAATTCTTGAGATAAATTTTCCCAAATTTTTAAAGCATGGTCATACAACCCAGCGCTTGCATCCCATAAATAATTTGATCTTATGATTGTTGTATTTCTCCCAGTATTACCACCACCAATCCAACCCTTTTCTAAAACAGCAATATTTTTCATATTATGCTTTTTTGCGAGATAGTAAGCTGTTGCTAATCCATGCCCACCACCTCCAACAATTACTGCTTCATATTCTTTTTTAGGCTCAGGACTCCCCCAAGCTTGTTTCCAGTTTTCATGCTGGGAAAAAGCATTTTTTATAAGCGAAAAAATAGAGTATTTGTTTTTCATATTTGCAAGAAATTACTTGATTAATATTGAATATTCAATGATTTCAAGTTACACATGTATTAACGGAAGAGTGGGTGAGTTGGCTTAAACCAGCAGTTTGCTAAATTGCCGAAGGAGCAATCCTTCCAAGGGTTCGAATCCCTTCTCTTCCGCCATTTAATACAAATTCTGATTTTTAAAGAAATCTTTTAGATAAATTGGCTTTTGAGACAAAATGTACCTGTAAACATTGTAATTTTCTAAAACTCTTTGCACATAATTTCTTGTTTCTTTAAATTTAATAAGCTCAATCCAATCAACATAGTCAATTTGATTTTTTTGAGGATTTTTATTAATTTTTTTCCAATACTTTACTCTCTTAGGACCAGCATTATAAGCGGCTGTAGCAAACGGGTAGGACCCTTTATACTGATTGATTAGACCAGCAATATAATGAGATCCTAAATTAATATTATATTCGGGGTCAGTTGTTAATTTAGACTTTGAGTATCCTAACTTGGCTTGTTTTGATACAGTCTTAGCCGTATAAGGCATAAGTTGCATTAATCCCTGAGCACCAACTCTACTTCTAGCAGAGGTATCAAACTCGCTTTCTTGCCTGATAATAGATAATATCAATGCTGGATCAGGAATTTTTCTTCCTCCAACAAATTTTGGCACACTCATTATTGGATAGTTAAATTGGTTGTGGAATCTTTTTTGATATGATGCAATTTTAGAAACTTGTATAGCAAAATCAAAACGTGATATGTCTGATGCCAATTTAGCGGCTAAAACCTCACTACCTTTTTCTACATTGTCATTTGCAAGAAATCTTAATATGTGTTTTGTGTATTTATCTTTATTTAAATAATCAAGCAAATCAACAATTGCGACAAGTTTTTTTGAATAAAACTCCTGTTCATAACTATCATCTACAAACATTAATTTTTCTAATTCAAATTTCTCTTGAGACTTCACTTTCATGTGTGAGAGCTGACCATAATAGGTTGTTAAATATTTAGCTCCTTCAAAGAACCATTTATTTGAGTTTTCTTTATCACCGATTTTTTCATAAGTTTTGCCCAACCAATACGCGCCTCTAGATAAGCTAATTGGGTAGCTAACATTTTTGTAAAAATTTAAAAAATGATTTTCTGCTTGTTGAGCATCTTTTAAAAAACTAAGTGCTATCCATCCACTCATCCACTCTGCCTCAGCGTAATCAGTACCCTCCGTCATTGCGTGACTTGAAACAATTCTATATGCAGTTTTATATTTTTTTTTATAAATTAAAGACCTTCCAATTATTGATCTTTCTTTCCACCATTTATCTGGTCTTACTAAATATTCTTCAGTGTTTTTTATTTTATTAAGAATTTCTAGCGAGCTATCTACACGTCCTTTTTTTCTTCTCCATTTTAATCGATCATAATTTAAACCAGCATCATTCTTAAAGCTTTTTGGTACTTTTTTAATCGCTTCATCAACTCCATAACCTCTGGTTATTAATATTTGCCTAGCTGTATAAAGTAATTGATACTCTTTAGGTAGATATCTAATAACTCTTTTAAGATCCCAATGTTTACCCTCCCAAGCATAATAATCTGCTCTATTTATATAATCAGACGTATCTAGAATATTTTTAAATTTTTTTCTAAAATATTTTAAATTATTAGTATTTAGATCTGCATTTATAAATCCTTCTTTAATTAATCTTATCCCATCACCAGACTTCCCAATCTTAATTAAACTCTCTCCTAATATCATTTTACCATATCCACTTAATGGCTTATTACTTTGAAACCAATTAATTATTTCTGTAGGAGAATGGTTTTGTAAATTTATCTTGTGTTCTGCAAGATATTTAATTCTATCAAATCTCGGATAATCTTTAACTCTTTCTATAAACTTTTTATATTCGTAAAAAGTTACATTGTTTCCAGATGTAAGAAGATGTCTCCACTCTATAAAATCATATATTGATTGAGCCCTTGCTTTTTTTGCAGTATTTTTCGCATCCTTCCAATTAGATTTTTCCATAAATCTAATTGCTTGTTTTGCCAATTCAAAATCTCTTTCACTGTAATATCTTGTTTTTTTAACAGTTCTTAAAGTTTGTTTTTTTACAATAAGTGGTTTTTTGGGGGGTAACAGAATCCCAAAGATCTCTTTAGGTAAATCTTTATCATCTTTTAAACTTTGTTTTTCATTAAATGTTCCAGGTTTAAGGGGAGGTACTACTATCTGACTTTTAATCGCAGGTTTTTTCTTAGGTATTATTATTTCATTCGAATATGATGATTGAAAAAAGCTTAAAAAAAATATAGTTGTTAGTAGTAATTTAGATTTTCTAAAAATCATTTTTAATAACTTATGATATAAATATTTATGTTTAAAGGTTCAAATGTAGCTTTAGTAACACCATTTAAAGGCGATAGCCTTGATGAGGAAACTTATATAAAAATTATTAATTTTCATTTAGAGAATGGAACAAATGGACTTGTGCCAGCAGGTACAACAGGTGAGTCTCCAACCCTTTCTCATAGAGAACATGAAAAAGTTATAGAGTTATGCATAAAAGAAGCTAAAGGAAAAATTCCTGTAATTGCAGGCACTGGTTCAAATTCTACTACAGAAGCCATATCACTTACAGAGCACGCTGAAAAAGCTGGAGCAGATGGTGCTTTGATTGTGACACCTTATTATAACAAACCCACTCAGGAGGGCTTATATCAGCATTACAAGGCTATAAATGACAAATGTGGCATACCAATCATAATTTATAATATTCCTGGCAGATCGGTTATTGATATGACAGTAGATACTATGGCAAGGTTATTTGAGCTGAAGAACATTGTCGGAGTGAAAGATGCAACTGGCGATTTGAATAGAGTAGATGAGACTTTCAAAAAAATTGGTAATGAATTTATCCAACTAACAGGTGAGGACGGTCTTGCTTATGAATATAATAAAAGAGGTGGCGTAGGGTGTATTTCTGTTACAGCCAACATTGCTCCTAAAATGTGTTCTGATATGCAAAAATTTTCAAAATCAGAGGATAAAGATGAACAAAAAAAGGCTGAAGAGATAGATAAAAAACTTCAACCTGTTCACAAATCTTTGTTTATTGAGAGTAATCCATCACCAGTTAAATACGCAGCTAAATTGATAGGTCTTTGTGATGATAATGTGAGATTACCTTTAGTAACAGTTTTAGATGAAACAAAAGCTGAGGTTAAAAAAGCTCTTATATCTGCCGAATTAATTAATGAATAAAAAAACCACTCCTGGTTTAAAAATTATTACAATTAATAGAAAAGCATCTTTTAATTATTTTTTTAAAGAGATATTTGAAGCAGGTATAGTTTTAAAGGGCTCTGAAATAAAATCAGTAAGATCAGGTAAAATTAATATAGCTGATTCTTATGCAGTTGATAAAGATGGAGAAATTTTTTTGATTAATTCTCATATACCTGTTTATAAACAAGCTAGTTATTCAAACCACAACCCTTACTCTGAAAGAAAACTTTTATTAAATAAAAAAGAAATTAATAAAATTATTGGTAGGATTCATGAAGACGGTTTGACCATAGTGCCAACCAAAATGTACTTTAAAAAAGGTAAGGCAAAATTAGAGATTGCAGTAGCTAAAGGCAAAAAACAATTTGACAAAAGACTAACAAAAAAAACAAGAGATTGGAACCGTGAAAAGGCGAGATATATTAGAAAATCAAGTTAACTCAGCTTATCTTGCTTTAGGTTCTAACCTTGGAGATAAAAAAAATAATCTAAACAAATGTATAGATATAATCCAAAAAGAGGGAATTTTAATAAAGAAAGTATCAAAATTTTACAGTACAAAATCCTGGCCAAATGAAAATTTTCCAAACTTTATTAATTCTGTCATATTTATTGGGACAAAGTTAAATTTAGAACAATTATTTTTAAAAATTAAAAAAATTGAGAAAAAATTAGGTAGAACTAAGTCGAAAAGAAATTATCCTAGAGTATGTGATATTGATATAATTGATTTTAATGGTGATATAATCAATAGAAAACTTAAAAATCATAAGCTAAGTATTCCACATAAAAGAATGCATAATAGAAATTTTGTTCTATTTCCTTTATATGAATTAGATAAAGATTGGGTTCATCCGAAACTTAATCGAAATATAGTCATTTTAATGTCAAATTTAACCAATGAGCAGTTATTGGGTATTAAAATTGCTCAATAAGATGATATAAATAGTAATGCTTAAATCTGAAGAATTAATTAATAAAGTAAAAAATTATAACAAGTTTCTTAATCCAGAAACTTTATCAAAAGCCTATGATTTCGCTTTAAAGGCCCATGAAAAACAAAGAAGAGATGAGGGGTCACCTTATATTATTCATCCGATAGCAGTTGCAAATATTTTAACTGAGTTAAAGCTAGACAGTGCAACAATAGCTACTGGTTTACTTCATGATACAATAGAAGATACTTATGCAACTTATAATACAATAGAAGCAGAATTTGGAAAAGAAGTTGCTGATTTAGTTGATGGTGTTACAAAAATTTCTGAGTTTGAAAACCAAGCAATATCAAACTCTAAAGCAGAAAATTTTAGAAAATTAATATTAGCAACATCAAAAGACATCCGAGTTTTACTGGTGAAACTCGCAGATAGACTACACAATATGCGTACCATTAAAGTTGTTGATAAAGAAAAGCAAATTAGAAAAGCAAAAGAAACAATGGAAATTTATGCGCCACTTGCAGATAGGATGGGTATGCATCGTATAAGAGATGAATTGGAAGACCTTTCTTTTGAAGTTTTAAATGAAGATGCAAGAAAATTGATAAAAGACAGATTAGATAAAATTAAAGAAAATAATCTAA
>CACBYC010000005.1 GCA_902543405.1 uncultured Pelagibacteraceae bacterium
CCCTACAATAAATGCTAACCCAGCAGCAAAAAGACCTCCAACTATCCATGAGAATAAAACTGGTAACCCAAGTCCTCCAAGAAACCCAGTCTTTGCAGGATCAACAGCTTCTATTTGTTCAATTGCAGGTCCAGCGATTATTTTTATTAGGATTAATCCAACTATAATTATTCCAGCTATAAAATAATTTCTTTTTTTAGATTTTTGAATATTTTTTAAAATATACCTTGTAGAAAAAATCATTATTATAATTATTCCCAGGCAAGTCATCATATTTACTCCACCCACACTCCAGGCCTCTGGAACAGGTGCTACAGATACTAATACTACTGCTAAACCTCCTAATGCCGTATAACCCATGATTCCAAAATTTATTAAACCAGCATAACCCCATTGAATATTTGCTCCCAAGGTCATTACTGCAGAAATCATACAATAATTAAAAATTGTTAGTGCAATAGACCAGGATTGAAAGATTCCAACTAAGATTATTAAAAGCATCATTATCGAATATGCTACAATTATATTTAAATAATTTCTCATATACGTTTTCCTTCAAATATGCCTGACGGCCTAAATATTAAAACAATTACTAGTATCGAAAATGAAATAGCAAATTTGTAATCGGTTGATAATAATTGCATCAATGAATTTGGTTCTAGTGACTCTGGCAAAATATAAACTAAAAATCTTTTATATGCATAAGTCAAAAATATTTCAGCAAATGCTATAACATAACCTCCAAAGAACGCTCCATATGGATTTCCAATTCCACCAACTATCGCAGCAGCAAAAATCGGTAGCATATTATTAAAATACACAAACGGTCTATAACTTTTGTCTAAACCATAAAGAATCCCACCAATTGTTGCTAATATTCCAGCAATGATCCAAGTAATTAGAACTACTTTTTTTGGATCTATTCCAGAAAGAAGTGCTAAATCTTCATTATCTGAATAGGCCCTCATACTAGTTCCAGTCTTAGTTTTATTTAAAAACCAAAACATAATAGCAACAACAATAATAGTAACCACAATTGTTATCATTTGTGTAGATTTAATTGTCAAACCTTCTGCAAGACCTGTCATTTCTTTAAATTCAGTTGCTTTTAAAATGAATTTTTCACCATCTAAAAACCTTCGATCAGTTGGTCCAATTATAATCCTTATGACTGCTTGGGTCACAAACATTACCCCAACACTAACCATAGCAAGCTGTACTGGTGGACTTTTTTTAATTCTGTAATATTTAAAAACTGTTTGATCAATTAAAAGCATGTATAAAATCATCATAAAAATTGCAAAAGGAATAGTGAGCAAAGCAGTGGGAAGAAAACCAAAGCTAATTCCGATTGATTGAAAGTAATAAGTCAAAAGCACAGCAAACATTGTACCAAATGACATCATGTCTCCAGTTGCAAAGTTAGCAAATCTTAAAATACCGTATATTAAAGTTACAAAAATTGCTCCAAGAGCTAACTGAGAGCCATAAGTTAAGGCTGGAATAATTGTATAATTCAATAAAACTATTACTGCATTAATTAAATCCATACTAAGCTCCTAAGAAGGATCTCCTAACTTCTGGATCATTTAATAATTCCTTACCAGACCCCTCAAACTTATTTTCACCAGTAACAAGCACATATCCTCGATCAGAAATGCTTAAAGCCTGTTTAGCATTTTGCTCAACCATGATGATAGCTACTTTTGTATTTTTAACTCTAATAATGTGTTCAAATAATTCATCCATAACTATTGGGGAAACACCTGCTGTAGGCTCATCTAACATAAGAACAGATGGTTTTATCATTAGAGCGCGTCCCAAAGCTACTTGTTGTCTTTGCCCTCCTGATAATTGTCCTACAACTTGATCTTTTTTTTCTCTTAAAATTGGAAATAGATCATATATTTCTTCGATAACGTTATTTACATTATCTGTTCTTAAAAAAGCACCAACTTCTAAATTTTCTTTTACAGTAAGTTCTGCAAAAACATTTCTAGTTTGTGGTACAAATGATATTCCCTTTTTTACTCTTTCTTGAGGAGATAGTTTAGAAATATCTTCTCCATCAATTGAAATATTACCAGATTTTAGATTTAACAATCCTAGCATTGCTTTCATTGCTGTAGATTTTCCAGCTCCATTTGGTCCAAGAATAGCAACTATCTCTCCTCTATTAACATTGATAGTGCATGAGCTAATAATATCAGGACCATCGCCGTATCCTCCTGTCATTTTATTTCCCTCAAAAAATGCCATTTACTTCTTTCTACCTAAATAACTATCTATAACTTTTTCGTTTTTCTTAACTTCATCTGAAGTTCCCTCAAAAAGAACAGATCCTTCTGACATTACAATAACTGGATCACACATTCTGCTTATAAAATCCATATCATGTTCAATCATACAAAAAGTATAGTTTTTTTCTTTATTAAGTCTTAAGATTGCTGTTCCTAATTCTTTTAATAATGTTCTATTAACCCCTGCCCCTACCTCATCCAATAATACAAGTTTTGCATCAACCATCATTGTTCTTCCAAGTTCTAGCAACTTTTTTTGCCCTCCGGATAAATTACCAGCACGTTCATTGGCAAGATGTTTAAGATTTAAAAACTCAGTTACTTCATACGCTTTTGCTCTAATTAAATCTTCTTCTTTTTTAATTAAATTTGGTTTTAAAAGGGCATTTATTAAAATTTCTCCTGTTTGATTGCCTGGTACCATCATTAAATTTTCAAGAACGGTCATATTCGAAAATTCGTGAGCTATTTGAAAAGTTCTTAGTAAACCTTTTGAGAAAAGTTCATGAGAGGGAACATTTGTTATATCTTCTTTATTAAATAATACCTTTCCGTCAGATGATTTGAGATTGCCTGCTATAAGATTAAATAAAGTAGTTTTGCCTGATCCATTTGGACCAATTATTCCTGTAATTGAACCCTCTTTTATTTTTAATGAGCAATTTGATACAGCTGCCAAACCACCAAAATATTTTGATAAGTTGTCAATTTGCAGAATGTTTGATGATTGCTGCATGTAAAATTATACTTTATTTAATCTTTTAAGAATACTATTTAGGGTTTTGTTAGTGGCTTTATAGAAACCAGCTTTTTTTAATTCATTTACACCTTGCTCATTTAATCCTTTTGGTGTTTGGGAGTCTTTGACAAGTATTTTTAAATCTCTATTTGAATTAATTACAGCATCTTCTGAAAGTGCTAAAAAAAGAGATGTTATATATCTCTGAGATTGGTCTTTTTGAATTCCCCTTTTATTTAACCATTCAGACATTGTTCTTAATAATTCATAAAAAGGTGCCATCATTCCAGATGTTGACCAAAAATTTTTAGATAATTTTTCGTTTTTAATTTCAACAACTGTTCCAAGATGTTTAAAAAAGTTTTTAACTTTCTTGTTTGGTGGAAAAATAGGAATTGGTCCTTTTTTAAAAGAAATAGGTGGTAAAGGAATTACTCTCGAAATATTTGCTTTTACTTTGACTGCCTTCTTAATGTTTTGAAGATTCATTGTTGATATGAAACTTACAATTACCTGACTTTTTTTAAATTTTAGCTTATGTATAATTTGATTAGCCACAGTAGGTGTTACAGCTAGAAAAATCCAGTTACAATCATTAACAATATCTTGATTATTTTTTGCAATATAAATTTTTTTAAAACTTTTTTTAAGTTGTTTTGAAATTTTTTTATTTCTTTCAGATAATATAATTTTGGTATATTTAATTTTAGACTTGCATATACCCGTCACCACTGCTGATGTAATTTTACCGGTTCCTATAAATCCAAGTTTCATAAGTGTATTTTCTACACTTAATTGTTAAAAAAGGAACCTCTTATTCTTAGTAATTCTCTTGATAAATTTTTATTTTCTTTAAAAGGTTTTCGACCATGAAGCCAAAAATAATTATTCGCCACAACAGCACTTCCAACTGGCAAAGATGTTATTATCTTATTTTTACTTCCCTCAAGAGCATCAGATAGTCTTTGTAAAAACAATCCTTGATCCATATTTTTTGGTTCAGGAAATTGATCGATGTAAGAAATAATGGGTTTTCCATCACTATCTTTAGAAAACACAGGGTGTTCAACTTTATAATCAATATTTTTACTTTTTGGAGATCCCCAAATAAATTTTTGCTGTCCAATTTTATCATCTGAGAGATCAGACAAATGTTCCCAATCATCAAGATGTAGTAAGGCGGTCTCTCCACCAATCACATTCTCCTCCTCAAGCTTTGACATTAATATCCAATCAGTTATTTCTCGTACATATGTTCCATCAGTATGTAAATCCATATTTATATATGCCTTACGAAGATATGAGTCACTATTATCTTCATGTTTAACGTGAAATCTTGCATAGTATTTTCCAGCCATTGAGTCGTGATTTGGATTTCCAATTAAGTGAGTTATTGCAGTTGATAGTTTAACTAAAAATGATTGATCTATTTTAGAAGACTTATTTTTTGGACCAATTATAAAACAACCAGTATCTCTATCTTTAATAATTTCGTTTAAAAAATTACTTAATTTATTAGATGCAGTTTCATCTAAACTTTTTGCAATAGTGAACCGTGTAAATGGTTTATATTCTAATGCTGTAATATTAAATTTTTTAAATGGAAACACTAATCGATCAATAATTTGATCCTCAATTTTAATATTTATTATTCTCTTAGATTTTTCATGAAAGGAAATATCAAATCCATCTAATTTAAGAAGATTCTTCACGAATTTATTTATTACAAATACCTATAGACTCTGGTCCACAAATTTCTCCCATTGTCCAAGTAGCTCCAATTAAATTCGCACCATCGAAATTTGCATTTAAAATATTTGATGACGTAAAGTTTGCCTCCATTAGATTGGAATTCTGAAAATTTGCATCTATGAGGCTAGAACCTGTAAAATCAACTCTTGTTAAGTTAGCACTTGTAAAATTTGATTGCTCAAAATTTCCACCACCTAAATTTGACTCATATAAATTAGCTCTTATAAAAGATGACTCTGAAAAAGTTCCAAATGTTAAATCTGAATTCATCATTATACTTTTATCAAAATTTACTTGGATAAAACTAGCAAATGAGAGATTAGAGTTAGGAAGAAAGGTTCCTTGTAAATCCTGACCATCTGAAAATTTACATTTAGAATAGTCTACTCCATCAGCTATTGGATCATCACATCCAGCATTTGCATTACTAGAAAGTATTAGAAAAAATATAATAAAAAAAAGTTTTTTCATACAGCAAAACTATTTAATGTAGCCAAAATTATAGCAGATAATATGGTCGGATAAACTAAATTTCTTTTAGTGACATAAAAAATTAATATTGATAATAAAATGACAATTATCCTTAAAATATAATGTACATCTGAAAGATCTCCAGATGGGAAAATTAACATTCTTGAGATTAAAGCTGCAAGAGTTGAATATGCTACACAATTAAACCATTTATAAATTTTAGATGTCTCTCCTATCTTTTCTGAAGTTAAAGCACCAAGAAATCTTGAAATATAAGTTGCAAGAGAAGTTACTAAAATTGCTAAAACAATATTAGCTGTCATAAACCTCTCCTATAAAGTAAGCAATTGAACCAGCTACCAACCCACCAAGTAAAACACTCCATTCTGGTGAAAAAAAATAAAAAATTGGACCTAAAAAAGCGCCCAGAATAATTGCAGAGGAAAGTTGTATAGTTTTCATAACTCCTATCATTGCACACATAAAATAAATTGGATTTACTATAGCAAGTCCAATTATCATATCTTTGCTTAAAAAATCGGCAGCATAAAATCCTAATACTGTTGAAAAAATGGCAATTAGCCAAGTAGCTGTTCCTATACCAATCCAAAAATCTATTCTATATTTCCTATCAATTTCCTCATAATTACTTTTTAAAATCAACCACGACGAAACAGCTACAAAGTGACAAGATATATAATATTTCCATCTAGGTTGACTATTATGTTTAAGTAATGGCATAATTGAAACGGTCATTGGAAATAGTCTAGAATTTACCAACCATACTGCTAAAAAAATATTTACAAGTGAAGCGCCAATAAGCATTGACTCTGCCATAACTAATGATCCTGGAAGAGCATAAGTTAAAAATGTTGAGAAAATACTTTCTTGTATATTAAACCCTAAATTTTTTAATAAGGCACCTATAGCAATGAAACTAGCTCCTAATGCGATTGCTGGACTATCAAATTTTTTTGAGCAGACTATTCCTTTGATAAAATATTTTAGGTTTATCATTAACCGCCTAAGAATAGACGGCCGACATCTGGATTATTTAAAAGATCATCTCCTTTACCTGCAATAGCTGTTTCTCCTGAAACTAAAACATAGCCAATATCAGCAAACTCTAAACCTTTTTTGGCATTCTGCTCAACTAATATAATTGTTTTTTTTTCATTTTTTTGAAGATCGTCTAAAATCTCAAAAACCATTTGAATATATCTAGGCTCAAGCCCGATTGATGGTTCATCAACAAGTAAAATAGAAGGTTTCATTACTAGGGCTCGAGAAATTTCTAAAAGTCTTCTTTCTCCACCCGATAATACTTTTGCAGGTTGATTTCTTCTGTTTCTTAATCTTTCATATTTTTGAAGAACTCTCTCTGCTTCTTCAAAAGATTCTTCTGTTTTATCTTTAATGTATCCACCCATTAAAAGATTTTCCTCTACAGTCATATCTGGAAAAACCGAATTATCTTGTAGAATATACGCTATGCCCTCAGATTTTAGTTTTTCTGCAGGACTGAGGTTAGTTATTTCTTTTCCATCAATTTCTATTTTTCCTGAAAAGATATTTGTAAAACCATATATTGAATGAAGTATAGTTGATTTTCCTGCACCATTTGGACCAATCAAACAAAGAGATTGTGCTTTACTTACAAATAAATCAAAATTGTGTAGTATTTCCATCTTACCATAACCAGCTGATAAACCTTTGATAGTTAGGTGAACATTTTCAGATGATAGTTTTTTTAAATCCTCTGCTACAGGAGCTTTACCAAGAACTTCGTATTGATTTGCCATTATTGAGCTCCTAAATAAGCGTCAATCACACGCTTATCATTTTTAATTTCATTAGGTGTTCCATTTGCAAGCATTTTTCCATGCGCAAGACAAAAGATACTTTCAGCTAATTGCATTATTACTCTCATATTATGTTCAATAACAAGTAGAGTAATTCCAAAATCTTGATTTACTTTTATCAATCTATCAATAATTCCATTTATTAATGTAGGATTGATACCTGCAGTTGGCTCGTCCAGTAATAACATCTCAGGCTCATTCATTAATGCCATTGCTAATTCTAATAATTTCTGCTGACCAAATGATAAATCTCCAGCTCTTAATTTTCTTTTTTGGTATAATCCAACAAAATTTAATAAATTTTCAGCTTTTTCTGTAAGGTTTTGTGGTATCTGGGAAAATATAGAAACTAAACTTTCATCGCTTGCTTTGTGACTTATAAGCATATTATCTACGCAATTCAATTTTCCATAAATTCTTGTTTGCTGGAAAGTTCTAAGCAAACCAAGTTTAGCTATTACTGGAACTGGTAATTCAGATACTTCTTTACCATTAAATTTAATTGATCCTTGGTCAATAGGATACGTTCCAACTATAGAATTAAACAATGTAGTTTTTCCAGATCCATTTGGCCCAATTAAACCTACGATTTTTCCTTTTTCAACTGACATAGATATATCAACATTGGCTTTAACCCCACCAAATGACTTACTGACATTGCTTACCTCTAAAATACTCATTTAAGTGTAACCTGTGCTTTCCGATCTGCTTCATCTACAACTTCACCAAATCGCTCTGGGTATTTTTCTCTCAACCAACCCATAATCCCCTCTGGGAAATAAATTACAATTACAACAATCAAAACTCCAAGAGCAACATATTGCCAACCTAAGAAAAAAGTCCAGAAACCTTCTTTAAATATATGAAACAATGTTGCTCCAATTACTGGTCCCCACAAGGTTCCTTTTCCTCCTAATATAGCCATCAAGACCATGAATACTCCCATTTCTCTTCCATCAAACGCTACATCGGTTGAGTCTATATATCCAACTAGTCCGCCCATGATACCTCCGGCCAATCCACAGAAAAATGCAGAGATCATCCAACCAATAATTTTATATTTCATTGTTTGAATACCCATCGCTTCAGCCTTATCTTCGTTATCTCTAATTGCATTAAGAACAAGTTTAAATCTTGTTGAGTAAATTGCTTTAACTGCAAGAAATGTGAATACCAAAACTATAAAACTGCAAAAGTAGAAAAACTCTCCTCTTGCCTCTAACCTATCAACATTTGGAAATGGAGGGGTTGTAAATCCTTGTCCTGCTCCAATGATTTCTATTCCACCAGAAATTTCTCCAGCCGCAACCCCTAAACCTAATGTGCAAATTGCAAAGTAATGTCCTCTTAAACCTAAAATTGAATAACCAATTAAACCTGCAATAATTGCTGGAACTACTGCAGCAACTGCCAAACCAACTGCAAACCCTTGAAAAAATTGAGCAGGGGTATGAACAAAAGTTTTTTCTCCACCACCCTCAGTCCACTCTCCTAAAGGAAAAAACATTCCTACTTGAACTGAGGCACATAAATACATTCCCAGTCCATAAAATAAAATATTTCCAAAAGTATTATAACCCATTTCACCACCTTGGACATTCCAAGTGATAGCCAGAATTATTAATATACATAGAATTGATAATTGAACTTTAAAAGCTGGAAAAATAAACGGTGCAGCAAGCCCAAAGATTAAGATAGCTCCATATAAAATAATATTTTTGTTCATTATTTTAGATATTCTCTTTTTCTTGAAAGTTTAAATCTTCTATAAACAAGAATTAAAACTAGCAGTAAAAACACTGATCCAATTCTAAATTCTGTTCCTAAAATATAATCTGCAAACTCCTCAAATACACCTAAACCCATACCTGACATTGCAACACCAGGTAAATTTCCAAGTCCAGCAACAATTACAATCATAAAAGATCTAATTGTGTAAGGTAAACCCATATAAGGATGTATAGTAAATGTTATAGAAATAAGTGCTCCAGCTACTCCACAAAGAGCAGCATTTATTCCAAAAGTTGCTGCATAAACTTTTTCAGTATCTACACCTAATATTTTTGCAGCTCTAGCATTTTGAGCTGTAGCTCTAATAGCCCTTCCAAGCTTTGATTTTTTCATATAAATCACAAGCCCTATAGCAAACACAATACTTATAAATGCTGAAAAAATCTTTGAATTTGGCAATGTAACAGAGTTATCAAACAGCATTGTTGTACCATATCCCGAGTTTGCAAGAACTACATCTGCACCAAATGCAAAATTCATTAATTGCATAAATAAAATGCTTATTCCAAACGTCGCTAAAATCGAAATGAATAAGTCTCTATCAACAACTTTGTTAATAACTAATTTGTAAATAATAACTCCAACAAAATACATTATTATTGGCGAAACTATTACTCCCCACGCGGGATGAATTCCATACAAATACATAAAGTATGCAATGTATCCTCCTAATATAACTAAATCACCTTGAGCAATGTTAATAATATTCATAACCCCCCACTGGAGAGCCATTCCGTAGGCGATTAAAGCAAATAAAACTCCAAGTAACAAACCATCTAGCACAGCTTGTAAAGTTAACATCGGAACTTGGAAAATTAAAAAATCCATAATTTCTAAATGCTATATAAAAAAAAGCCCCCTATTACTAGGGGGCTAACATTATTTTTAATTATCTTTCAGACCACTTAGGAATTGGGTGAATTAATTCTGCTGAAGCCCATTTTAATGGAGCTACAACTTTATTTTCACATTTTCCTGCATCGTCACACATAACTTGGAACAATACCATTGGTTTGTCAACATTTTGACCACCTTCTGCAAATTTGATATTTCCATAGAATGTTTGCATATTAGTATCAGCAAGAGCATCTCTTACTTTCTTTTGATCAAAAGAATTTGCTCTTTCAAATGCATCTTTAAAAACTAACAAAGCAGCTGAAGACTCTGCTGATTGATATGGCGGATCATAACCAAATAATTTTTCAAAGTCAGCAGCGTATGTCATACCATCTTTGAAGAAATCATCTTTATAAGTTAATGTTTTATGCCATTGAGACGCACATAAAGCGTACTGTGAGTTCTTACCATGTTGCTTAGATAATTTAGCAGCATCACAGTGTGTCATTGCTAACATTGGAACGTCAACTTTCATTTCAGCAATTTGTCTAATAGCTGTTAATGCACCTTTTGTGTGTCCAGATACAACTAAAACATCTGGTTTAACAGCTTTAACTTTTGCTAAAGTTGCAGCCATGTCGTTTAGCTCTTTTGGAAGTTTATCATCGATTATAATTTTAGATCCAGTTCTCTCTGCAGCATCTAAAATACCTAATCTAACGTCTTGTGAGAATGCATCTTGCTCAAAAGCTTGTGCTATTCTTACACCTTTTCCACCGTTTAACTCAACAGCTGTTTCAATCGCAACATCTAAATATAAGTTCGCTGGCGCAAGCACTGCGAATAAATATTTATAACCTTTTGTAAACAAAGATCTTGATGCACCATTAGCCTCAACCATTGGAACACCGTACTTCTCTGTAACAGGTGCAATTGCTTTCGTTAAACCTGAACTATAAGGTCCAAGCATAAACTCAACACCATCTTGTGAAATTAATCTTTCTGCAAGTTGCGCTGCTCTTTTAGGATTTGACTCATCATCATAATAGATAATATCAAACTTATAAGTTTTTCCTCCAACTTTAATACCACCCATGTCGTTAATTCTATCAACGGCCATATTGTAACCGTTTTGAGTATGAACTCCATTAGATGAATATTTTCCAGTTAAAGAAATTGCAGCACCTAAAATAATTTTATCTCCAACAACTTTTGCTAAAGAAACAACTGAAGTTGAGAATAAAATTGCTATTGCAGAAACAAATGTAATTATAATGTTTTTAATTTTCATTTATCTCCTCTTTATTATTAATTAATTAATTTAAACCTTATTAAACTAAGAAATTAATTTTTTTGCAAGTAACAGTAGTATCGCATTAAAGACTAATATTGTTGCATAAATGCAATTATTGCTGCAATTACAATTAAAACGCACGCAGAAATTGTGTTTATAATCTTTGCGTTAGCTTTAACCCAGGTAATCATTTTATTTGCTAGAATGGCGTAACCGATTAAAGATAAAAAATCTAAAATTACATATGTAGTTATTAAAATAATAAATTGAGCAATATAATTAGAGCTAAAATCAATAAATTGTGGAAAAATAAAAGGAAAAAACATCCAAGCTTTAGGGCTTGTTCCAGCAACTAAAAAACCATCTTTATAAAAAGATAAAAAAGTTTTTTCTGAATTTTTATCAGAGTTTATACTTTTTGGTCGAGATTTATAAATATCATAAGCAAGATATAGAATATAGATTATTCCTATCCACTTAATTGTATTAAGCAACTTAAGATTATCCGAAATAAATGAGCCAATAACAAATATAACAAGAGTTGCTTGAATAATATTTGCAGTAACATCTCCTAATGCTGTCCATACACATTTCTTAACTCCATAATTCATTGAATATGAAATGATTACAATCCTTGGTGTTCCAGGAGTAATAAACATAAAGAGAATAATTTGTAGAAAAAGGAAATAGTTTAATGGGAGCATTTTGGGATAGTCCTAAAAAACCGGGAGCTAAAGATGGCTAGATAGGACTATCTAAAAGTGATAATATCATAGGCATTAAAATTTGCATTAAAATTTATTTAAAGTTTTGCTGAAAAATCTATGAAAAAAAGTCACAGGCCTACAACCAAAGTCAAAAATCCTGAGCCAAAACCAGGAAGTCCAGACTGGGTTATCTGGGCAGCTTGGGCTGATAGAATAACATTTGAGGAGATAGAGAAAAAAACAGGCAAAACTGAATCTGATGTAATTAAGATAATGAGAAGAAGTCTTAAACCTTCATCTTTTAGGTTATGGAGAAAAAGAGTAAATTCACAAAGTATTAAACATAGAAAAAAATTTGAATATTCAAGAAAACAAATAAGAGTAAAAATTAAGAAAAATGAAATTCTTAACTGGTAAATTATAAAAATATAATTATATCTTTAGTATGAAAAACATTACCATGTATTCAGGCCCAATGTGTGCTTTTTGTGATGCAGCAAAAAGGTTGCTGAATAGAAATAATCTTGAATACAAAGTTATTGATGTATCTACAGGTCCAGAGCTTAGAGATGAAATGATACAAAAAGCTAATGGAAGAAGAACAATACCTCAAATTTTTTTTAATGATGAACATATTGGTGGTTACCAAGAGTTAAGAGATCTTGAAAAAAATGGTCAACTAGAAGCATATTTAAAGTAAATTAATTCCAATCAACTAAACCTAATTGTTTTTTAGCTAGTTCACTTAAATCATTAATTGTAACTCTATCTTTATAATTTACTTCATAATCTTCAGCAGCAAAATCAGGTGGACTTTTACCTTCAATAAATTTTTTTGATTGTTTTTTTATGTAATCAATATTTTTTTTACAGTATGGAGTTGCACCTACATAAATAACATTTGAAAAAGTTTTACCCATATGTTTTTCCTCAACAGCATGCACAACGTCAGGGTGCCACCAAATAGTATCTCCAGGATACATTTTGGGAATTGAAATTAAACCTTCTAATAATAAGCTATGATATTTTTCATTTATTGATAAAGCTTTTCCTGCTTTTGAACCGCATAACTCGTTTTCAGGCACATCATCTAGCAAAGCTCTTGTTAAAACATAGGCCATTCCTTTGGCAATAGGAATTAATTGTAAAGTTCCATCATTTGGACCTTGTTCTGTTAAGGCTGTCCATCCTTGAAATGTTCTAAATACATGCGCTACCGCAGGTGACTCAAATTCAATTGTTTCATCTCTATATTTAGCATCAAACGGATTATAATTTTCGAAATTATCTGAAAAAATATCATTATAAATTTTTTGATATGCATTATCAGTCCATCTTTCAATCGATCCAGCATCACAATGTGGTGATAGCCCCAATGTATCATCTCCTGGTTCTCTTCTTCTTACTCGATCTGCGTATACAAGTTCTTTATTTGGATCAAAAACGCTCTTATCCTTATACTTATAGTTCCAAAGATTATTTAGCCATTTTTTAACCTTTTCCATTTCTTGAGAGTGTCTAATTTCTGATTGCGCTTTAGACCAATACAATCCAAAAATTTGAGGTTTTCCTGATTTGAGTTCACTAAAATATTTATCTATACCTATCTTTTTTTTTTGATCTTCAAAATAATTGTTTTCTAAAACATATTGATCTAGATTTTTATTCAGATCTTTCATTTTTTTTTTACCAAAAACATTTCTAATTATTACACAACCACGTTTCAGAACTTTTTGATTAATAGTCCTTTCATTTTCAATTAAAATATTTTTAAATTCTATTTCTGGGATAATCGAGTTCTCAAAACTTTTAATTATCTCAACTTCTTTTTTGATATATTTCTCAATATTTTTGAAATTACTTAAATAATTTTTCGATTTATTTTTTAACTTAATTTTTTCAGAGATAATCTTTTTTTGTATTTCAATTATATTCATAATTTGAAATCAATTATTTAGGTTTAAAAACTAAACAAACTCCATTATTACAGTATCTTTTTCCTGTTGGTTGTGGGCCATCATCAAATATATGGCCGTGATGTCCTCCACAATTCTTGCAATGGTACTCGGTTCTGGCATAACCGATATGATAGTCTGTTGTAGTTTCAAATACATCAGGTAGAGATTTGTAAAATGATGGCCAGCCAGAGCCACTTTCATACTTAGTGTTTGACTCAAACAATTTCGCTCCGCAGTTTGCACAATGATAACTACCCTCTCTCTTTTCAAAATTAAGCTCACTTGAACCTGGAGGTTCTGTTGCTTCTTCAAATAATACTTTATTTTGTTGATGAGTTAAATTTGGATTATTTTTTGTCATTTAAATATTTAGCACAATTTTTATGTAAACTTGCATGTAATTCAATAAGTTTTTTAAAGTCTTTGTTGTAACCACCACCTAAAACTCCACAAATAGGAACTCTTCTTTTAAAAAAGTTTCCAATAACCATCTCGTCTCTTTTATTAATTCCTTTGTCAGTAATACACAACTTACCTAATCTATCATCTAAGTGAATGTCAACACCTGCGATATAAAATACGAAATCAAAATTAAAATCGTTTAGAAAAATTAAATTTTTTTTTAAAATATCTAAATACTCATCATCTTCCATGTTTTGTTCAAGTTCAATATCCAGATCACTTTTTGATTTAATTGGTGGATAATTCACTTTTGTGTGCATACTAAATGTAAAAACATTATTTTCATTTTTAAATATTTCTGAATTTCCGTTACCTTGGTGAACATCTAAATCGACTATTAGGATTTTGTTAGCCAACCCTCTATTCAAAAGATACTTTGCAGCAACAGCCACATCATTAAAAACACAAAAACCAGCTCCCTCGTCATAAATAGCATGATGACTTCCTCCAGCTGTGTTACAAGCTATTCCATAATTGATTGCTAATTTAGAGGCCAATACCGTTCCGCCTGTTGCAACTAAAGATCTTCTGACCACACTATCAACTAAAGGAAACCCTATTTTTTTAACCAATGATTGCTCTAATGTTTTATTTTTAATTTTAAAAATATACTCCTCCGAGTGAACTTCTTTAAGTGTATCTACTGAGCATGGATCAGGTTTATAAAACTTTTTAACTACCTTTTCTTTTTTTAGAAAACTTGCTAATTCACCAAACTTTTTAATTGGAAATTTATTATCATCACCAATTTTTGCTTCATAATCAGGGTGATTTACAACTGGTAATTCCACTTTACTTTATTTCTCGAATAGGCTTACCAGAAACACAGGCTTCTAAATTTTCAATCATTTGAGTATAAAAAATAGAATAATTTTCAGCTGTAACGTAGCCTACGTGTGGAAGCAAAAGTGCGTTAGGCACAAATCTCAATTTATGACTACTGGGTAGAGGTTCTTTATCATAAACATCAATACCAGCTCCAGCAATTACATTAGTTGAAAGAGCTTTAATTAAATCATGTTCGTTAACAATTGGACCTCTGGAAGTATTAATTAGAAAAGCAGATTTTTTCATTTTATGAAATTCAGCAAGCTTTATACAATCCTTGTATCTTGCTCCTCCTTGGACATGAATTGATATAAAGTCAGAGTTTTGAATAAGATCCTCTTTATTAGATGGTAAAACATCAAGTTCTTTACACTTATCTAGACTTAAGTTTTCACTCCATGCCATTAGTTGCATACCAAATGCTTTTCCAATTTTGGCAACTTGAGATCCAACTTTTCCTAAACCAATAAGTCCCAGAATTTTTCCTTTTAATTCTACACCCACTGTTGTCTGCCAATAACCTTGGTACATGTTATCAACTTCCATCTTAATATTCCTAGCTAGACCTAAAATTAACGCCCATGTTAATTCACAGGTAGGGTTTGAGTTAATTTCTGTTCCAGTAACAACAATTTTAGCTTTTTTTGTTGCTTCAAGATCTATAGCTTTATTTCTCATTCCGCTTGTAGAAATGTATTTTAGTTTTTTCAAACTTTTAATAAGATTTGAAGTAATTGATGTTCTTTCTCTCATAATAAGCAGAGCTTCAAATTCTTTTAATTTTTCTATGGCGTCATCCTCGTTTTCAAAAGGTTCGCTGAAAATCTCAATATCAAACTTTGATGAAAGATTTTTTAAATCTATAAATTCTTGAGCAACGTTTTGATAATCGTCTAAAATAGCTACCTTAAGCATTTTGAGTTTTTTTATTCGAAATTGTAATACCAGCAATTATGAAAATTGCACCTAAGAAATGATAAAATAAAATCTTTTCTTTGAAAATTATCATAGCCATTATTGCACCTAGAATTGGCATTAAATGAAGAAAAACTCCAGATCTATTAGCCCCAATAAGTTTTACACCTTTTATCCAAAACAGAAATGAGATTAAACCAGGGAAAAAAACAACATAGAATAAAACTAAATAAAAAGAAGATTGTAATTTGATTACACTGCCCAAACTATAATCAATAAAATACATCGGAATAAGAAAAATAACTCCAAATGTAATAACAACCTGCAAAAGAGAAATTGGAGATAGATTGAATTCCTTTTTTTTCAGAAGCGCTGAATAAAGAGACCATGCAAACATTGCAATTAATGCAAAAATGTCTCCTTTGTTAAATGACAAATTTAATAAATTATTTAAATTTGCTTTTGTTATTATAAACAAAACACCTGTAAGTGAAAGAAATACTCCTATTATTTGAAATGAATTTGTTTTCTCAATTTTAAGTAAGAATGAAAATAATATAATCATAATTGGTACTGTTGAAATCATAAGTACTCCAGTAATAACTTGGGTATGTCTTAAAGAGTAAAAAAGGGCTGAATTAAAAACAGTCACAGCCAAAATTCCCAATAATGAAAATAAAAAAATATTATCTAATATAATTTTTTGGTTATTTAATAATTCTTTATAAGTGAATGGAAGCAAAACTAACCAAGCCAAAAACCATCTATAAAAATTTAATGATATCGGAGGAATATCAATAATGCTTGCAGCTTTTCCTACTATAAAGTTGCCTGCCCAAAATAAACAAGCTAAAACCAAATAAAGAGAGGCTAAATATAAAGGGCTAAGTGTTTTCATGAAAAGAATTTAGTAAATCTGTCCTATAGTTTATTGCTTCTTTTATATTCTTTTCCTTAACATGTCCAAAACCTCTGATTTGATCAGGTATTGATGCTATTTTAACTGCTGTTTCGTAGTTTGATTTATTTATTTTTGTTCCTATGCCAGTAATTGTTTGCTTATAATCTCTTATTAATTCTCTCTCCTTTTTTCTTTCATTTAAATAACCAAATGGATCAAGCTTTGTACCTCTTAAAAATTTTAATTTAGAGAGCAGTTTAAACACATTAAATAACCATCCTCCAAATTTTATTTTAAGCAATTTCCCATCAACTTTACTTTTTTTACTAAAAATTGGAGGGGCTAAATAAAAATTATAATTAAAATTACCCTCAAAGTTTTTGTTTACATCGTCTAGGAATTTTTTATTAGTCATTAATCTCGATACTTCATACTCATCTTTGTATGCCATTAATTTGAAATAATTTTTTAAAACTGCAGTTGAGAATTGACTACCGTTTCCTATATTTTTATCTATCTTTCTTGCATAGCTTACGAGATCTCCAAATTTTTCAGCATATTTTATATTTTGATAATCTTCCAAAAACTTGAATCTATTCTTATATTTTTCATCAAAGCCCTCTAGTACCTCTGGCTCATCTTTAATTATATCTAAAACCTCATCTTTTAAATTTTCATAATGTCTTCCAAATCTGAATGCATCAATATTATCTTTTACACTTGCACCATTTAACTCAATTGCTTTTTCGATTGATGAAGCTGAAATTGGTATTAAACCTGATTGATATGCTACTCCAACATTAAACATATTTGATAAAATTGAATTTCCTAAAATCTTTGATGTAATTTTATTTGATGATATAAACTTTATATTTTCTTGACCTGCTATGTTAATTAAATTGTCTCTCATTTCATCAAAAGGTAAATAAAAATTTTTATCCCTTGTAAAATCTCCAGGCATAACTTCATCTGTATTAATTATTAACTTTGAAATTTTTTTATCTAAGGTTTTTATTATTTCTAAATCATTTGATACAAGTAAATCAAATCCTAGAAGTAGGTTAGTATCACCATAAGATAACCTTATTGCTCCAACATCTTCTGGTTTTTTAAAAATTCTCAAGAAACTTTTAACAGCTCCACCTTTTTGTGCTAATCCAGTCATATCTAAAACCCCTGATCCTTTTCCATCTATTTGGGCAGCAGTTGCAAGGACAGCTCCAATTGTAACAACTCCTGTACCACCAATTCCAGCAATCATAATTCCAAAAGATTTATCAATTTGAGGTAATATTGGATCATCTATCTTAGAATTTATTTTATTAATTAAATTATCGTCATAATTTTTCTTAAGTCTTATATCTCCCTCAAGACTTACAAAACTTGGACAAAACCCATCTACACATGTGTAATCTTTGTTACAAGAAGATTGGTCAATTTGTCTTTTTCTTCCATACTCAGTTTCGACAGGTGCAATAGATACACAATTAGATTGAATTCCACAATCTCCACAACCTTCACATAAGTCTTTATTAATAAAAATTTTTTTCCTAGGCTCCTCCAAGATACCTTTTTTTCTTCTCCTTCTTTTCTCAGCTGCACAAGTTTGATCATAAATTATTACAGTTGTTCCATTAATTTTGCTCAGTTCAATTTGAACATCTATAATATTTTTTCTATCATAAACTTTAGAATTTCTCGCAAAACCTCCTCTGTCACTATATTTTTCAATTTCATCTGTGATTATTGCAATTTCTTCGACACCTTCTGCCTCAAGTTGCTTAGACATTTGAGCAACCGTTGGCAATCCATCTAATGCTTGTCCTCCCGTCAACGCAACGGCATCATTATACAAAATCTTAAATGTCATTTTTGTTTTTGCAGCAACTGCATGCCTTATGGAGAGAATTCCTGAATGGATGTAAGTCCCATCTCCCATATTTTGAAAAACATGATCTGTATTACTAAATACAGACTCGCCAACCCAGGTTGCCCCCTCTGATCCCATTTGTGAAAAGCCTTCATTGTCTCTTTCCATATGTTCAACAAGATAAGCACAACTGATACCTGTAATTGCTCGACTACCTTCTGGTATTCTAGTTGACGTATTATGAGGACATCCAGAGCAAAAATGTGGAACTCTTTTTAATGAAATATTTGAGTTAGTTTTTTCTTTTAAAGACTTTAATTTGTTTGAAAGATTATGTACTTCATATGGTAAATGAAGGTAATTAATTATTTCCGAGATTTTTAATCCAATTTCTCCTGGGTCTAACGCGCCAGATGAAACAAATAAATCATTGTTATTTTCGTCATATTTTCCAACAACTTTTATATTTAAATTTTTATTGAATAATATTTCTTTGACTTGTGTTTCAATGATTGATCTTTTTTCTTCCACAACTATAATTTTTTCTAAATTTTCTGCAAATTTTTCAATTATCGTTTCCTCTAATGGCCAAGGCATGGCAATTTTAAGAAATTTAATTCCTATTTGATCGGCAACTTCTTCATTTATTCCAATTTTTTCTAAACCTAATTTTGTATCTAAAAATGATTTTCCTGTACTAATTATTCCAACTTTTGCAGTTTCTGAGTCAAAAATTATTTTATTTAAATTATTTTTTTTACAAAATTCTTTAACATATTTAATTTTATGATGATGTAACCGATACTCTTTTTCTTGCGCAGTATCTTTGAGTCTTATATTTAAACCCTCAGATGGATATTTTTCATTTGAAATATCTACAATATTTAACCGATTTTCGTCTAAATCAACCGTTGCTCCTGAACTTACATTATCATGAACACATTTTATTCCCACCCAACATCCACTTCTTCTAGATAATTCAATTCCAATTATTCCATAATCTAGTATTTCTTGAACACCACTTGGATTAAAAAAAGGTATCATCGCATCAATCATTGCAAATTCACTTTGATGAGAAGTTGTTGAAGACTCACATATATGATCATCCCCCATTAAGGCAATTACACCTCCAAATTTTGAGGTACCAGCTAAATTTACATGTTTGAGAGCATCTCCCGCTCTATCTACACCTGGCCCTTTTCCATACCATATGCCGAAAACACCATCGTATTTATCTTGTTTTCTAAGATTTACTTGCTGTGTTCCCCACAAAGAAGTTGCAGCAAGTTCTTCATTTATTCCTGGTTGAAAAAAAATATTGTTTTCATTCAAATATTTTTTATTTTTTAAAATCTGCTGATCATAACCACCTAGGGGAGATCCTCTATAACCAGAGATATAACATGCAGTATTTAAGTTTTTTTGTTTATCTCTTCTTGCCTGAACAATTGGAACTCGAACAAGGGCTTGGGCACCAGTTAAAAATCTAGTGCCTTTATTTAATTTATATTTGTCTTCAAGTTTAATTTCCACACTATTAAGCTTTGTTAGGCAAATCTAACTGAACTGTAAGGTTTTAAATTCATATTAGTATTTTCATTTGCAATCATACCGGACACTATTTTTCCAGAAATTGCACCTAAAGTCCATCCTAAATGATGGTGACCAAATGAGTAAAATACATTTTTATAATTTTTTGATGGTCCAATTATCGGTAAAAAATCTGGCAGTGTAGGTCTAAATCCTAACCATTCATCTTTATGCTCGGGTAAGCCGTCAAGCATATCCTTTGCATTTAAAATTAAGTTTTTGATCCTAGATTTTGATAAAGCATTTTCTAAACCGCCGAATTCCACAGTGCCAACTACTCTCAATCCTTGATCCATTGGTGACATTCCAAACCCTCTGTTTGAATAAACTACAGGTCTAGAAATTAAATGATCAAAATCTTTAAAATGAACATGATACCCTCTTTCGGTATCCAGTGGAATATTTTCATGAAGTTTATCAGTAAGTTTTTTTGAAAACGCACCACATGCAATAACTAATTTATCAAAAACAAATCTCTGAGTTTCTGATCTTAAAACAGGTTTTTCTTCATCAAAATTCAAATCTTGGATATTAAGTTTTAAAAACTTTCCACCTTTATTTAAAAAATTTTGAAATAATTTTACTAGTATTTTTTTTGGATTTCTTGCATGTCTTGCATAATCATAAAAAACACCTCCATGATAAAATGGTTTTAAATTAGGTTCTAAATCATGTATTTCTTTTTTGTTTACTATCTGCTGTTTAACACCTAGATCATCTCTAATTTTTATTTCTAGCTCTCTACTTTTTAAATTTTTTTCATTCCAGACATATAATATTCCATTATTTTCAACTAAACCTTCAAGATCTATCTCTTCGAATAGTTCATCATAAGCCAGTAAAGATTGATCTAAAATTTGATGCATATTTTTTGCGGTATGCATCATTTTAGTATTTGTACAATTCATTAAAAATTTTGAAAACCAAGGGATCATTTTTGGAACATAATTCCATTTAAGTGCCAAAGGTCCTCTTGAGCTCATGAGCATTGATGGAACATCACTTACAATGTCTGGTCTGTTTAAAGGAACTGATGCATAAGGAGAAAAATGACCTGCATTACCATAAGAGGCTGCATTTCCAGGCTCATCTCTATCAAACAAAATTACTTGATAGCCTTTTTTTTGAAGAAAAAGAGCATTACAGACTCCTTGGATTCCTGCTCCTATTATACCAACTTTTAAAATTTTTTCTGACACAAGAAAAATATAGTTAGTGGGATAAATTATAATAGATGTTATTTGATCGCGGTGTATAACTGTTTACAATATCTTAATTGCCTATCGGATCTCGACTGTAAATTTTACAGCTCATTACGATGCTTAAACCTAGCATTATTGATAACATAGATGATCCTCCATATGACATGATAGGAAGTGGTGCTCCAACTATTGGCAACAACCCAACTACCATAGCTATATTTACAAAAATATATAAGAATAAAGCAGACGCAAAACCAAAACAGTATAGTTTTGCAAAAAATGATCTACTAGAAAAACCAATCCATATTATTCTGTAAATTAATAATGCGTATAATAAAATTAATAACATTGAACCAACAAAACCAAATTCTTCAGAGAAAAGAGTAAAAATAAAGTCAGTGTGTTTTTCTGGTAAGAATTCAAGATAACTCTGTGTACCTTGCAAGAAACCTTTACCTAGCAATCCTCCTGAACCAATTGCTATTTTAGATTGAATTATTTGATAACCAGCACCCAAAGGATCTCTGTCTGGGTTAAAAAAAGTTAATATTCTTGATTTTTGATATGGTTTTAAAATTGAAATTACAAAAGGTAATGAGACTAATAATATTAATCCTGAATATATAAAATATTTTAAATTAAGTCCTGCTAACCAAATAATTGCTAAGCCGCTTCCTGCAATTAAAATTGCTGTTCCTAAATCAGGTTGAGTTATAACTAAATAGCAAGGTACCAACAAAAGTATAATTGGTTGTAATAAATATTTGTAACTTTGAATATCAGAGTTTTGAATACGATGGTAATATCTTGCAAAACAAACAATTATTGCAATTTTCATTGGTTCTGAAGGCTGAAGGTTCATTATGAATAGATTTATCCATCGCTTGGATCCAGAAGCAGAAATTCCAAAAAAAATTACAAGTAATAAAAGTAAAATTCCTAAAATATAAAAAATATAAGCCTGTTTATACCAAGTTGAAACTCTTACAAATGACAAAACTAAAAACATAGAAAAAAATACCAGAAATCTATTCAGATGATTTTTAGTATAAAAAGAAAAGTTACCACTTTCTGTTGAATAAATTGCAAATACACTCACTGAACCAATTATGGCAACAATTATAATTAAAAAATAATCAATTGCTTTAAGTTTATCGATAAATGAATAAGTTGAAGAATTTAGTGAGGTTGAAAGTATCATGCAATATTTTTTAAATCTTTTCTAATTTTTTCTCTAACTTCGTGTCTATCTAGTATTTTTTTTATTAGTTTTTTTGCCAATGGGGCAGCTGCCTTACTGCCTGAGCCTCCATGCTCTATCAAGACACTTAGGGAATATCTTGGTTTATCATAAGGAGCAAACGCAATAAATAAAGCATGATCTCTACTTTTATATTCTATCTCTTCAAGGTCTAAATCAAGCTCTCTATCTTGGTCAGTAATTCTTTTAACTTGCGAAGTTCCAGTTTTTCCAGCAAACTTGTATTTATCTTCTTTGTGTCTAGATCTGAAGGAAGTTCCAAATTGTTCATTAGTTGACCCATACATTGCATCCAGAACTAACTTTAAATTGTTCGGATTTCTGTGAAGTCTTTCATAGTATTCAAATTCGTGATCTTTCAAAATATTTTGACTTACAGATCTATTTTTTTCACTTTCAATTTTTGATTTAATAATATCTAAATCTATTTCTTTATCATAAATTAAATTTGGCTTAATTTTGTAGCCTCCATTAGCCAATTGCGCTGTCATCAAACATAATTGAAGTGGAGTCGTCTGAATGTAACCCTGTCCTATTCCAGTAATTACAGTTTCGCCAAGATACCAAGACTGTTCTAAAACTTGTTTTTTCCATTTAGTTGAGGGGATAATTCCTTTTTTTTCTTCTGAAAAAAAATCTTCTAAAACTTTTGAACCTAGACCATATCTTTTTGCAATTAGTGAGAGCTTATCTACTCCTAAAAGCCTTGCGACTTCATAAAAATAAATATCACATGACTGTTTAATGGCATTTCTCATGCTCATCCATCCATGACCATTTTTTTTCCAACAATGATATCTTTCTCCATACAATTCATATGGATGATCATGGCCTTTACAGTTTACTTTGAACTTTGTATCTATTATTCCATATTCTAGTGCAGCAAGTGCAACCAAGGGTTTTATAGTTGACCCAGGAGAATATAATCCAGCTAGTGATTTATTTAGTAAAGGTCTTAACTTATTATTTTTAATTTCATTCCAATCTTTGGTGCTTATTCCATGTGTAAACTTATTTGGATCAAAGGTTGGTGATGATGCCATTGCAATTACTTCACCTGTGTATATATCCATAACACATATTGAGCCTGCCTGATTTTTTAATAACTCTTGAGCCAATTGCTGAATTTCTAAGTCTATGGTCGTTCTTAAATTTTCACCTTGAGTTTCTTTGTTATAACTAATTTCACTTATTTTTTTTCCTGATGCATTTACTTCATATCTTTTAGTTCCGTGATTTCCTATTAAGTCAGTATCTTTTGAGTTTTCAATACCAATTTTACCAACTTTTAAACCTGGCACAAAATTTTCTTCTATTTTTTTTCTATATTGAATATCTGCAGTTGTTGCATCACCCACATACCCAACAACATGTGCTAAATCATTGGAATAAGGATAATATCTTGAGGTAGACAAAACTGGCTTTGCGCCTTCCAGTTCGTGTAAATATAAATTGAGTTTAGAAAACTCTTTCCATGATAAATTTTCAGAAATTACAAGAGTGTCCCATGGCTTAGACTTTTCTTTCTTTTCATATATTTTTTTTATCTCATCCTCTTTAAGGCTAATAATATTTTTAAGTTTAAAAATTGAATTATTAAAATTTGAAACTTCCTCAAGAGATAAATGAACTTGATAAACTCTTTTATTATCTGCAATAATATTATTGAAATAATCAGTTATTATTCCCCTTTGAGGTGGTGTTTTCCACTCTCTAATTCTATTTTTATCAGATAAGACTTGATATTTTTGCTTTTGTGAAATTTGAAGATTATACAATCTTGATGTAACAACCCCTAGTAACCCGATCTTTGCTGCAATCAAAACAAATAATCTTCGACTTATAATTTTATTTTTATTTAAATCACCTGTTTTTTTTATCATTCCGTTTAACTAGCACCATATTATCTATCCAAACAAATATTTTGAAAAATATAGGGTAAATTAAAAAAGTAACGAATAAACCCAATATTAAACTTTCATAGACAATTGGAATTTTAAATATTGTTATTAATATAATATAATTTACTGACCCTACAATTAAAATTGCTATGAAAAATGATATCCAATCATAAATTAAATTGTATATGATTGTTCTGTTTCTTATAAATGCTCCAATCGCAGATAATAATAAATAATCTAGGGAAGATATTCCAATTGGCAAACTTTGAACAATATCATTTATAATACCAACAAAAAAAATTAATCCATAACCTAGATGCTCTGGTTTTTTTAAACTCCAGAAGAATACAATTATGTAACTAAAGTTTATGATAAAATCATTATTTTTATAAACAATATTAATGTTTAAACCTAAAATTACGACTAAAAATAAAATTAAAGTGGGTAAACTTGTAATTGTCTTAGAATAAATTCTGTTAGCAAATAAACTCACTTTTTAAAATAAACCTTAACAAATTTAATTTGGTCAAAATCTGCAAAAAATTTCACAGATTTTATGTTATTTATAATAGTTATTTTGCCTATGGGTATTCCAGAGGAAATTATCCCATCAGTTCCTGAAGTATAAACAATATGACCCTCCTGGACTTGATTTTTTTCAGGCAGATACTCAATTTCACCATTATATTTACTTCCATTCCCTGAAACTATAGCGCTGGTTCCATGAGGTTCAATTATTACTGGTATTTTACTATTAAGATCATTTATTAATAAAACTCTCGAGGTTAAATAATTAACTCCAACTACCTTACCTATAAAATATGATCCACTTCTCACAGCTGAACCTATTTTAATATCATGTTTGAAACCTTTATTAATAATAATTGATCGCAAATATGGGCTTTTCTGATCTAGTAAAATTTTAGTTAAATGATAATTATCTGAAAAGAGGTTTCTTTCTTCAATCAGTGCATTAAGCCTTATATTTTCTTCTTTTAGAAACTGATTTTCAAGTTTTAACTCTTCAATATTTAAATCAATAATCTTTAATTGTTTATTTTCTTCATATATTTTTAAAAGATCATTAACACTGTAATAAGCATTTTTTAAAGATAAAAATGGTAATGATATTATATATGAAGTTTTAAAAACAGCATCTTTAGCTACTAACCTAAATTGATTAATAGGCCCTGTTTTAAAATATTCTAATGATAAAACAATTATGGATACTACAATTAAAGTTAAAAGTGAAAACTTTCGTCTATTACCTTTATTTAAAAAAATCGAACGAGCAGATATTACCAAATCATCTCTGCCCATTTCTTTAGACATTTTGATTAATACTCAGATAAGACTGATGAAAAAGTTTCCTCTTGGTCTAAAGCTTTACCAGTTCCAATTGCAACGCAAGACAAAGGGTCATCAGCAACATTTACTGGAAGACCTGTCTCCTTTGAAAATCTTTTATCTATATTATTTAGAAGAGAACCACCGCCTGTAAGGGTTAAGCCCATATCAACTAAATCAGCAGATAACTCTGGTGGAGTATTCTCTAAAGCTTTTTTTATTGCAGATACTATATCTTTTAGAATTGGATTTAGTGCTTCTGCAGTATCTTCTTCTGAAATATTTACCTCTTTGGGGGTTCCTGATCTTAAATCTCTTCCTTTAACTGCGTATGTATTGTTATTTGTTGGGATAGCTGTACCAATATCTTTTTTGATTTTTTCTGCAGTACTATCGCCAATCATTAAATTATACTCTTCTCTCATATATTCTTTCAAAGAATTGTCCATTGCGTCTCCAGCTACTCTTAATGACTCTGAATATACGACCCCTCCCAAAGATAAAACTGCAATTTCAGTTGTACCTCCACCTATATCAACAACCATTGACCCAGTTGCTTCAGATATTGGTAGTCCGGCTCCTACTGCTGCAGCTATTGGTTCCTCAATTAAGTTAACTTTACGAGCTCCTGCTGCAAGAGCACTATCTTGAATTGCTTTTCTCTCGACTGGTGTGGAGCCAGTTGGTACGCAAATTAAAATTCTCGGATTAGCTAATGTTTTTTTGTGAACTTTTTTAATAAAGTGTTTAATCATCTCTTCAGTAACAACGAAGTCTGCAATAACACCATCCCTCAAAGGTCTGATTGCTTGAATATTTCCTGGTGTTCTTCCAAGCATAGTTTTTGCTTCATCTCCAACAGCTAAAACTGATTTTTTTCCTTTATTGTCAACAACTGCAACTACTGATGGTTCATTAAGAACAACACCTTTGCCCTTTAACACTACAAGTGTGTTTGCTGTACCAAGATCTATTGCCATATCTTGACTCCATAATTTCTTTAAGTTGCTGAACATTGCCATTTTTATATACCTTTCATCTTTTGATTCTCAAAATTTTGATTTTCTATATTTGTCCCTGGAGCTGTTTTGTCTCTTTTTATAATCATTTTATTAAGTGAATTTATATAAGCATTTGCAGATGCAACTAAAGTGTCAGTATCTGCAGCTTGTCCTACAGTTGTTTTTCCATTTTCTTCAATTTTAACGCTTACTGTGGCTTGAGCATCTGTTCCCTCTGTAACAGCATGCACTTGGTATAGTTGTAAATTCACCTCATGTGGATAAAGTTTTTTTATACATTTAAAAATTGCATCAACTGGTCCGTCACCTGTTTCTGATGCTTTTTTAACTTCACCAAAAACATCTAATGTCATTTCTGCTCTTTGAGGTTCTCCTGTACCAGCAAATACTTTTAAAGATTTTAAATTGATTGCACTTACTTTATTGTCTATTATTAAACTATCATCTATTAAAGCGATTATATCCTCATCATAAACATGTTTCTTTTTATCTGCTAAGATTTTAAATTTTGCAAATGCATTATCTACAACATCATCAGTAAGATCTGGATATCCTAAACTAGTTAATTTATCTTTAAATGCGTGTCTTCCTGAATGTTTGCCCATTACAAGAGATGTTTGTTTAACACCTACACTCTCTGGTGTCATAATTTCATATGTTTGCCTATTTTTTAACATTCCATCTTGATGAATGCCTGCTTCATGAGCAAAAGCATTTTTTCCAACAATAGCTTTATTATATTGGACAGGAAAACCTGTGGCATTTGATACTATCTTAGATGCTTTACTTAAAAGAGTAGTTTCAATTCCAGTTTCATATGGCATTAGATCTGGTCTTGTTTTCATGGCCATCACAACTTCTTCAAGAGCTGCATTTCCAGCTCTTTCTCCTAGACCATTTATAGTACATTCAATTTGTCTAGCTCCTGCTTGAACACCTGCCAAAGAATTGGCAACTGCCAAACCTAAATCGTTATGGCAATGAGTTGAAAGAATTGCTTTATCTATGTTTGGAACTTTATTTAACAGAGTTTCAATAATTTTTGTAAATTCAGATGGTATAGTATAGCCAACAGTATCAGGAATATTAATGGTTCTGGCACCACATTTAATCGCTAGTTCGACTGTCTTACACATATAATCCATATCTGTTCTGGTACCATCTTCACAAGACCATTCCACATCATCGGTAAAGTTTCTTGCATAAGTTACGTTTTGTTTTATTGCTTCATAAACCTCTTCTGGTGTTTTATTAAGCTTATGCTTCATATGTAAAGGACTTGTGGAAATAAAAGTATGAATTCTAAATCTTGGAGCATGTTTAAGAGCCTCATAGCATCTATCAATATCTTTTTTTGAATGTCTTGCTAAACCTGCAGGTATTGATTTTTTTAATATTTTACTGACTTCAGTTACAGCTTCAAAATCTCCTGGAGATGCAATTGGAAATCCAGCTTCAATAATATCTATTCCAAGTTCGTCAAATACTCTAGCTATTTGGATTTTTTCTTCCAAACTCATTGATGCGCCAGGAGACTGCTCTCCATCACGCATTGTAGTATCAAAAATGTATACTCTGTTATTATCAGTCATTTAATTAATTTAAGCATGAGTATCATACATGCTCACGCTCAGATTGCAAAATAAAATGGCTAATTTAGGCCAAATAAAACAATAATTTATCTACTTCTTATCGCTATCAACAAGTTTCTTTTTTGAAATCCAAGGCATCATAGCCCGAAGTTCAGCACCTACTTTTTCAACAGAGTGTTCTGCTAATTTAGCTCTTGTTGCAAGAAAGTTTTTTTGACCATTTTTGCATTCTTCCATCCATTCTTTTGTAAATTTACCAGATTGAATTTCTGCTAAAACTTCTTTCATTCTTTGCTTGGTTTCATCTTTTTTAATTATTCTTGGACCTGACTGATACTCACCATACTCTGCGGTATTTGAAATTGAATAATTCATATTAGCAATTCCACCTTCATATATTAAATCTACAATCAGTTTCACTTCGTGAACAGTTTCAAAATAAGCCATTTCTGGTTCATATCCAGCTTCAACTAAAGTTTCATATCCATTCTTAATTAATTCAACAAGTCCACCACATAATACTGTTTGCTCTCCAAATAAATCGGTTTCTACCTCATCTTTAAATGTAGTTTCAATTATTCCAGATCTACCTCCACCAACAGCTGATGCATATGACATTGCCAAATCTCTTGCTTTACCAGAACCATCTTGATGAACAGCAAATAAACAAGGTACACCACCACCTTTTTCATATTCACTTCTTACTAAATGACCAGGTCCCTTTGGGGCAACCATAAATACATCTAAATCTTTTCTAGCTCTTATAAGATCATAGTGAACATTTAAACCATGAGCAAACGCAATTGATGTTCCTTCTTTAACACGTTGCTCTATATGATTTTTATATATTGATGCTTGTAATTCGTCTGGAGTTAGAATCATAACAACATCTGCCCATTCTGCAGCATCAGATAAATTCATAACTTTTAAACCTTTAGATTCAGCTTTTTCAATACTTGATGAACCTTCTCTTAAAGCTACCACAACTTCTTTAACACCACTATCTTTCAAATTAAGTGCATGTGCATGACCTTGACTTCCATAACCAAAAATTGCTACTTTTTTATCTTTTATTAAATTTACGTTAGTATCTTTTTCATAAAACATTTTCATAATTTCTCTCCTTTAATTTTTATTTATTTAAATATTTCTGACCCTCTAGTCATGGCAACTGCTCCTGTTCTTGAAACACTTACCAAACCAAATTTTTTTAAATTTTTTGACATACTGTCTATTTCTCTTCTTAAAGCTGTAATTTGTATAACATTTGATTTATTTGTTTTATCTAATATTACTGGATTAAAATTTTTACAAGCTTCAAAAGCTTTATTTAATTTACCATTGTTTGCAACAAACTTAAATAATGCCATTTCTTTAAAAATAACATTTTTATCTTCTCTCTTAAAATCTGCTACTTTATGGACTGGAACTAATTTTTTTAATTGAAGTTTAATTTGATCTACTACTTGTGGTGTACCAGTAGTTACAATTGTTATTCTTGAAATATTTTGCTTCTGATCAACCTCAGCTACTGCAAGAGACTCAATATTGTAGCCTCTTCCTGAAAATAAACCAACTACGCGAGCTAAAACTCCAGCCTCATTATCTACCCATACAACAATAATATGAGTATCGGGCTTCTGTTTTTTTCCTGCAAAACTATATGCTGATTTTGAGTTAACCATTAAACCAGTGTTCTTCCCTTTCCAGTAATCTTTTTTTCCTTTTGATCTTTAGGACCAAGTAACATTTGATTATGAGGTTTTCCAGAAGGTATCATTGGAAAACAGTTCTCTTGTTTATCTACAAGGCAATCAAAAATTACTGGTCGATCTGTGTTTAACATTTCAATGATCTTATCATCTAATTCTTCAGGGGTTTTTGCTCTTATACCGACACAACCATAAGCCTCGGCCATTTTAACAAAATCTGGCAATGCAGCAGTGTAACTTTCAGAATAATTTTTATCATGAAGTAATTCCTGCCACTGTCTTACCATTCCCATGTATTCATTATTTAAAATAAATATTTTTATGGGTAAATTGTATTGTACTGCTGTAGACATTTCTTGCATAGTCATTAAAACAGAGGCTTCTCCAGCAATATCAATAACTAATTTTTTAGGGTGTGCAATCTGAACTCCTACGGCTGCAGGTAAACCATACCCCATAGTACCAAGACCTCCAGAAGTCATCCATCTATTTGGTTTATTGAACTTATAGTGTTGAGCAGCCCACATTTGATGTTGCCCTACTTCAGTTGTGATATATGCGTCTTTGTCTTTAGTTAACTCATATAATCTTTCAATTGCATACTGTGGTTTTATTGTCTCTTCACTACCAATATAATCTAATGATCTTTTAGATCTCCATTTCTCAATTTGTTCCCACCAATTAGAAATTTGAGATTTATTTGATTTGGAAAAATTTTTTTTTGATCTTTTAAAAGTTTTTAGTGTTGTCGTTAGAACAGATTTAATATCGCCGACAATTGCTAAATCTACTTTTACGTTTTTATTTATAGATGATGGATCTATATCAATATGAACTTTTTTAGATTTTGGAGAGAACTCGTCAATTTTACCGGTAATTCTATCGTCAAACCTTGCACCAACATTTATCATTAAGTCGCAGCTATACATAGCATTGTTTGCTTCATAGGTACCATGCATACCTAACATTCCTAAAAATTGATTATCATCTGCAGGAAAACAACCAAGACCCTGCAAAGTTGAAGTTATTGGAAAACCTGTTGCATACACAAGTTCTCTTAACAGCTCACTTGCTTTTGTTCCTGAATTTATTACTCCACCTCCAGTATAAAAAATTGGTTTTTTTGCTTTGCTAATTAAATTAATTAATTCATCAATATTTTTTTGTGAATAGTTATCATGAGATTTACCATTTAATTTTTTTTTATTTTTGTAGTTTTTGTATTTAGCTTTTTGAAATTGAATATCTTTAGGTATATCTACCAAAACTGGTCCTGGTCTACCTGTTGTCGCTACCTCAAAAGCTTTATGCATTATTTCAGCTAGATCATTTACATCTTTTACTAACCAGTTATGTTTAGTACAAGGTCTAGTAATACCAGTTGTGTCACATTCTTGAAAAGCATCTGTACCAATTAAATGTGTTGGAACTTGACCTGTGATGCAAACTAAAGGAACAGAGTCCATGTAAGCGTCTGTCAAAGCAGTAACAGCATTGGTGGCTCCAGGACCTGAAGTTACTAACAATACACCTGGTTTTCCAGTTGATCTTGCATAGCCTTCTGCGGCGTGTCCTGCGCCCTGTTCGTGTCTTACTAAAATATGTTTTATTGAATTAAAATTTTTTAATTCATCATATATTGGAAGGACTGCTCCTCCAGGATAACCAAATATGTGACTAACATTTTGATCTTCCAAACATTTGAATACTATCTCAGCTCCTGAATATAATTTTAGCATTCAACCAATCTAGCTGAAGTTGTACTCATTGGTCAAGTTATTGTGAGGATTATTTATAATTTTTTTATAAATTTAGAAAGATCCTTAACATCAAATTTTTGCCAATCACTCATTTGACCCCTAGACCAAGTTCGCTGTCTTTTAGCGTATTGTCTGGTTTTTATAACAATATTTAGTTTTAAATCATGTATAGAAGTTTTTTTATCAATAAAATCTTTAATCTCTCTTATTCCTATAACTTTGAAGATGTTGCTATCACTCTTCAAATTGAGCTTTAAAAAATCCTTAACTTCTTTAATAGCTCCATCTTTAATCATTTGGTCTACTCTCTTGGAAATTTTATTAATTAATTCATCTTTGGGATAATCAATATAAATTTTTATAAATTGATCTTTTTTAAAAGATGGTTTTGTTTTCTTATACCATTCTAAAATTGATTTCTTTGAAATCGATATAACTTCATAAGCTCTGATTGATCTTTGAACATCAGTTGGGTCAATCCTATTTTTTACCAATGGATCAATTTTTAAAAGTTTTAAAAAAAACTTTTTTTGACCTAAATTATTTTGCATTCGTCTTGTTTTATTACGAATAGAGATGGGAATTTTTGGAATTTTAACCAATCCATCAGTCAGAGCTTTAAAATAAAGACCAGTACCACCGACTAAAACTGGTATTTTATTTTTGTCTCGAATTTTTTTAATTTTTTTCTTTGCTAATTTTAACCATTCGCCAGACGAAAATTCTTTTTTAACACTTCTAAAACCGTATAAATGGTGATCTATTTTATTTAAATCAGTTTTTGAAGGTCTAGCAGTCAGTATATTTAATTCTTTATATACCTGCATACTATCTGCATTAATAATTTCTCCATTTAATTTTTTAGCAATTTTCAATGCAACTTTAGACTTGCCTGATGCAGTTGGACCTGAGATTAATATTATTTTGGACTTTAGGTCCATGTTGTTATTTTAATTTAACACCAATATATGTTCTTTGATTTTGGTTATTATAAATTGCAATCAGCAAGTTATTTTCATCACTTCTTAACTTTAATTTTACCACATTATCAAGATCACCTATTGTATTGATTTTTTTTCTATTTGCTTCAACAATAACATTGTTAACTTGTAAATAGTTTATAGGGCTATCTTTATCTATTTTAGTGATGACCACTCCACTTGTTCCTTTTGGAAGATTTCTTGCCTCAATATCCTCTTTACTTAATAAACGAACATCTATTTTCAAACCTTCAATTCTCTTTACTTTTGGTTTTTCAATTGTTGGTTTTTGTGCTTTAAAATCTTCTGAAGTTTCTAATCTTCCAAGAATTATTTCTTTTGTAATTTCTCGTTTATTTCTCCAAACTTTAACAATTACTTTTTTTCCAACATCTGTTTCGGCAACTATTTTAGGTAGTTCCTTCATTTCATTAATAGGTTTTCCGTCAAACTCTAAAATTATATCGCCAGGTTTAATTCCTCCTTTATCTGATGGACTATTATCCGCAACGCTTGCAACCAGGGCACCTCTGGGTTTGTCCAGCTTTTCTGCATCTGCTATTCCTTGATCTACGACTTGTATTCTAACTCCAAGCCATCCTCTTTTTGTTTCTCCAAATTCAATTAATTGTTCAATTACTTTTTGAGCACTATTTGATGGTATTGCAAAACCTATTCCAATTGAACCAGATTGGCCAAGTATAGCTGTGTTAATTCCAATAACATCTCCGTTCATATTAAATAACGGTCCACCAGAATTTCCTTGATTTATTGAAGCGTCGGTTTGAATATAATCTTCATATCTTGAAAGTCCTATGCTTCTATTTCTGGCGGAAATTATTCCTGCTGTTACTGTGCCTCCAAGACCAAATGGATTACCTATTGCAATAACCCAATCTCCAATTCTGGCCTTATCTGAGTTACCAAATTTTACTGGTTTAAATTTTTCGTCAGACTTTATTTTTAATACTGCAATATCCATACCAGCGTCGGCACCGAGCACTTCTGCTTTATAATCCTCATCTCCATTAACTCTAACAAATATATCTGATGCTCCTTGAATAACATGGTTGTTTGTTATTACAATTCCCTCCTCATCAATTATAAAGCCTGATCCTAGCGCACTAGTTTGTCTTTGTTGAGGAGAGCCAAACATATCTTCAAATGGTGAACCTGGTGGAAATTCAAATGGCAAAGGATTTGATCTAGTTGTTACAGTAGTTGTAGTTGAAATATTTACAACCGATGGCATTAATCTTTCTGCTAAATCTGCAAATGATGATGGAATTTCTTGAGCTTTGGAAATCGAAAAATAACTTATTGAAACTATTAATATTGATAAAATTTTGTACATATTTTTCATGACTTTGAATACCAAATAATTATAAATCCTATAATTGCAAATACCAATCCACCTGCTCTTAATTGTTTATCAGCTACAGCATCGAGTTTTTTTAACATATTTTTCATTTTTGATGGAAATAAGGCATAAAAAACACCTTCTATAAATAAGAAAAGACCAAATGCTATGATCAATTCTTTCATGTTAACTAAAATTGTTATTTTTCTTTATTTCCAAAAAACTTAAAGAATTCACTATCAGGAGATAATATCATTGATGTTTCTCCACCAATTAAGGCGTTTTGGTAAGCTTGCATTGCTCTGTAAAAACCAAAAAATTCAGGGTCTTGTCCAAATGCATCAGCAAAAATTTTATTTTTTTGACCATCTCCTTCCCCTTTCATAATTTCTGATTTTTTTTGAGCGTCAGCTAGAATAACTGTAACTTCTTTATCTGCTGTGGATGTTATAGTGACTGCCATCTCAGCACCTTTTGCTCTAAATTCTTTTGCTTCTCTCTCCCTCTCAGTTTGCATTCTTCTAAAGATTGCATCACTATTTGCTTGAGGTAAATCAGCTCTTTTAATTCTTACGTCAACTATCTTAATACCAAAGTTTTCAGCTTCATTGTTAACACCTTGTTGAATTAAGGCCATTTGCTTTGATCTATCTTCAGATAACAATGTTTGTAGTTTTTGTTGACCTAATACATTTCTTATTCTCGAATTAATAATCGTTGCTAGTCTTGATCTCGCAACTCTTTCGTTTCCTACGGAAATATAAAATTTCAATGGATCAATAATTTGAAATCTTGCAAATGCATCAACTATTAGACGTTTTTGATCAGATGCAATAACCTCTTCTGGCGGAGTATCTAAATTTAAAACTCTTTTATCTAAAAACACTACGTTTTGAATAAAAGGTAGCTTAAAGTTTAAACCTGGCTTTAAAATAATTCTCTTGGGATCACCAAATTGTAGGACTATAGCTTGGTTTACTTCTTTAACTATAAATATTGAAAAGAATAAAGTTGCTCCTATTAAAATGATTATCGGTAATATAAATTTTCCAGCTTTCATTAGTTTGTCCCTGATTTTAATTCTTGTAATGGAAGATATGGTACAACACCTGAGCCTGAATCTTTATCAATTATAATTTTATTAATATCAGCAAGAACCTGCTCCATTGTCTCCAAATACATTCTTTCTTGAGTAACCTCTTTTGCTTTCGCATACTCAGTGTAAATTGATAAAAATCTACTTGCTTCACCCTCTGCTTTTGCAACAACCTCTTTCTTATAAGCTTCAGCAGCTTGTAAAATTTTTGCTGCTTCTCCTCGAGCTCTTGGTATTACATCATTAGCGTAAGCTTCTGCTTCGTTTTTCGATCTTTCCATATCCGCTCTTGCAGCTTGTACATCTCTAAAAGCATCAATAACCTGGTCTGGTGGATCAGCTTTTTGAGTTTGTACTTGTGTAATTTGAACTCCACTTTCATATTCATCAAGTATTCCTTGTATAATATCTTGTGTATCTCTTTCTATAACTGCTCTACCTTCTGTAAGAATTGGTTGAATATCTGATCTTGCTATTACTTCTCTCATTGCAGTTTCTGCTGCAGCTTTAACTGTTCCCTCTGGGTCTTGAATTTTAAATAAAAAGTTACCCGCATCTTTAATTACCCAAAATACGGAAAAGTCTATGTTAACAATATTTTCATCACCAGTTAACATTAAGCTTTCCTCTGGAACATCCGCAACACCACCGCCTTGACCAAATCCACTATCTCTCTCTGATCTAAAACCGATGTCCATTCTATTAACTTTTGTAACTTTTGGAGTTAACACACTCTCAATTGGGAATGGAAAATGATAATTTAATCCTGGTTGAGTGGTATTTACAAATTTTCCAAATCTTAAGACCACGCCCTGTTCATCGGGTAAAACTCTATACAAACCACTCAATGCCCAAATTACAACTAGTATGATCAAACCTAATATAATAGGTTTTTTTCCACCTGTACCACTTCCAGTAAATTTGTTTATAGTATCTTGCAATTTTTTAATTGCTTCATCTAAATTAGGAGGTGTAGGGCCTCTTCTGAAACCTCCACCATTTCCGCTACCTCCACCACTACCTGGAGGACTTCCCCATGGACTTTGATTTTTATAAATCGTCATTATGACATTCTATATAGTGTCTTTATGGTCAAAAACAAGGTAAGTGTATTTTTATGAATGATAAAAAAGTAGGTCTTAGTGACACAATGAAGGCAAAAACTGAGCCAAAAACCTTCAAAAGAAACCCAATTCCAGGAACTAAGTTTACAATTGCAATATCTAGTGCAAAGGGAGGTGTTGGAAAATCTACTTTTGCTACAAATCTAGCTTTAGCCCTTAAAACTATTGGATGTAAAGTCGGAATTTTAGATGCTGATATTTACGGACCTTCTTTACCAAAGTTATTCTCTATAAATGAAAAGCCAGATAGCGACGGTCAAACTTTAAAACCGATTATAAAGTATGATATTCAATGTATGTCTATTGGATTTCTGACAGATGAGCAAACACCGATGATCTGGAGAGGACCAATGGTAACAAGTGCTATTAAAACTTTCACTCAAAAAGTCGGGTGGAAAGATTTAGACTTTATTATTGTTGATATGCCCCCAGGTACTGGTGATACTCAACTGACATTTGCACAAGAGATTAGTGTAGATGGTGCGATCATAGTATCAACTCCTCAGGAGATTGCACTCCAAGATGTAAAAAGAGGAATTAGAATGTTTGATAAATTAAAAGTAAATATTATTGGATTAATTGACAATATGAGTCACTTTATTGGAGATGATGGAAAAAAATATGCAATTTTTGGAGAGAATGGTGTTGAAAGAACCGCACAAGAATTTGAGAAGAAATTTTTAGGACAAATACCAATAAACTCCGATGTTGGAAAATATGGAGATATGGGAATTCCTATTGTTGAAAAAGATCCAGAACATGAAATTACAAAAATTTACTTAAAATTTGCTGAGGAAATTAAACAATCTTATCTGTAATTTCAAAAGCTTCCATAAGTTCATTCCACTCTCTTTTTGAAAGTCCGGATTGTTCTAAATTTATCTCCTCACCTTTTAATAATTTTTGAATAATAATTTTTCCTTTAGCTGAGACTTCTGTACCACCTACTCTGTAGTCCATAAAAGCATCGTATGTAATAGGAACCCATTTTTTTAATGTATCCAGCATTATATCTGCATAAACTCTTATTTCGTATTGTGCATGATGATCTGCACGTAATCTTAAAAAATTCATTAAATTTAATAAGTCAGTTTTCCAATACCACTGGGTGTAAGTGTTTAATGTTAAGTTCATTCTAGCTAATTCCCTTGCTAAACCTTTTTTATTTTCATCAATTGTAGATCCATCAAATTTTTGATTAAGCATAGTTTCATAATTATCATATGTTCTTTCAGCATCATTTTTTAAAAGTTCTAATACTTCCTTTGCTTGATCCCCCTCAATCACATCACCTCTTCCTTGTCTGTTTGCAATTGATTGCGCTGCTAAATTTTGTGGATCAGGTAAATAAAATTCTTTATCTAAAATAGAATATCTTGCGGAGTATTCATTAACATTTGCCGTACGATGTCTAATCCATTGTCTTGCTATAAATATTGGTAATTTAACATGATATTTAATTTCACACATTTCGAATGGAGTGCTATGCCAATGACGCATTAAATATTTTATTAGACCACTATCTGTTGAAACCTGTTTAGTTCCTTTACCATAGGAGACTCTAGCAGACTGAACAATCGAACTATCATCACCCATATAATCAATAACTCTTATAAATCCGTGATCTAGAGCTGGCATCGCTTCATATAATACTTTTTCTAACTCAGGAACTGTAACTCTTTTAGTTGTATTATTCTGGGATTGTTGCTCTTTTATATCTTTTATTTGTTCTTTAGTAAGTTTCATTTTTGATATTATATTTTTTATTAATTATGAAGATATAATCAATATAAATTGTTACTTTATCCTACTTAAAATTTCAATAAAATCTGGCATTATTAATTTTACTCCATCATCAGATAAGTGGTCGTCATCTAAATAATAAATCTCATTTTGGCTGTGAGTAATACATTTATCTTTTATATTTAAATCACACAATTTTTTATGAGGATATATTCTATATAAATTTGGATGCTCAATCTGATCTAGCATTTCAAAAACTTCTTTATTCCTATCTAAAAATAAGTCGTAAGATGTTGTTACATATCTTTTTTCAGGTAATTCAAAAAATTCATCAGTTGATAAAAAATTTTGAAATAATGATTTCATTTTTAATCTTGGTAAGATTCGTGAGGCTACTACATTCGGAACCCAAAATCCTGCCTCAGGAACAGGATAAAAAATTATAACATTTATGTTTTTGTCCAATACTTTTGAGAGACTTTTATTAAAAGATTTTTTAATTATTTTTTTTCTATTTTTCTCTTCTAATCTTTGTTGATTTTCATCTAGAAAATAAGGCAAAAATTTAACTTTTTCAACTCCATCTGTGCCTTGATGGTTGTCAAAGCCTGTTCTATGCCAGTAAAGTGGAAATCTAGATATTAATATTATAGTTGAAATATTATTATTTTCCAAAATATTATTCACTTCTTTATAAAGAAATTTCATATCTCCGTTATTTCTCTCAACATTAAAAAAATCTAAAGAAAAGATATTTGAATATTCAAGATAAATTAAATTACGATTAGTAGTGTGAAGTTTATTTTTAATTTCATTTTTAAAATTTCCCGCATGAGAATCGCCTATTAATAGAAATGTTTCAGAATTAGGTTTATAAGAGTAAATAGAATTAACTTTTTCTTCAATTGGCTTAATGTTTGTATTTTTAAACAGAGGATTGTTTATTTTATCGGTAATCTTAAATTGTTTAAAATATTCAGGAATAATTGTAGAATAACCTTTGTTTTTATATGAATGAAAACACAATATAAATAAAGTAAAAATTATTATAAATAAAAATAAAAATAAAGTTTTAGTACTTGTAATTTTTTTTTTTCTAAAAGGTTGCTCAATAAAATTGTATGATAGAAATGATAAAAAAAAAATAGATAAAATTAATATTACATAATCTTTAATTGTGTTCATATCATAAGGGGAGAACTTTACAAATGAAAATACAGGATAATGCCAAAGATAAAGTGAGTAAGATATTAAACCTATAAAAACTAATGGTTTTAAAGATAAAGAAAAATTTATAAAATTTTTTTCTTGAGCAAATAATATAATCAAAAAAGTTCCTATAACAGGTATTAATGTAATTAAGCCAGGATGAGAAAAAATGACTTTGTTAACTAAATTGTATTCAGTTGTTAAACTTTCTTTAAAAAAAAATATGGATGAAAAAATAAAAATAATGCCGATTATTTGCAAAAAAAATTTGATTGATTTAGATTTTAAGTTAAAATTTTGCAGATGCATTTTTGCTGCTAGCGCACCTATTAAAAATTCCCATATTCTAGTTGGAAACATATAAAAACTTAGAGACTGATCGTAAAAACTTAAATAAATCGAATATATAAAACTTAAAATTGCTACGATACTGAAAGCAAAAACTATTTTTCTTTTTGAAAATTTATATATTAAAATTAAACTTAGTGGATATATGAAATAAAATTGTTCCTCAACTGAAAGAGACCAATAATGAAGCAATGGTTTATAAATACTTGGTGACGCATAATAATTTATCTCATTAAAATAGAAAAAAAAATTAGAAGTAAAAAAAATTCCACTTATTAATGACCCTACGTATTCTAACAATGGTAGTGGTAGGAAAAACAAAATTGCAAAAGGATACGTTACAGCAGCTACAGTTAATAATGCTGGCATTATTCTTCTAATTCTTCTTAAAAAAAAGTTGCTAAAAGTAAATTCGCCTTTATTTTGCTCAATTAAGATTAATTTAGTTATTAAATATCCAGAAATAACAAAGAAAATATCTACACCTACATATCCACCTTTAAAATTAATGTTATAAAAGTTAAAATTAGCATGAAATAATATGACTGATAAAACTGCTATAGCTCTTAATCCATCAATTTGTGGAATATATGCAATTTTATTAGTCATTAATTAAAATAAAACTTTAGAATATTTATATAATAACTATATTACGTCTGTTGGATTTCCAACTATGACGATAAACGAATTTCGTAATAACCATTACGGACGTGGGGGCAGTACCCACCACCTCCACCATTTACAACTTAAGGGGGTGAATTAGGATCGACGGGTGTCTAAAAGTTGTTCTTTCGTCCGGTATTGTTCCGCCGTGAAGGGCTAATTTATAAATGCTAACGAAAGTTACGCACTTGCAGCTTAATTAGTTTACTAATTAAGTTACGGGGTTTGGGGCACCTGGCAACAGAACGCCCCTTCCAGATTCTCGGTTCGCTAGAAAAATAAACACTTTTTAGAAAGTAAATACAGGTTGGCGTCACGGTGGCGTCACAAGAAAGGAAAAAACTATACCTTTTTACAATTAAAAATCATGGTTGGATATTCATCTGGACGTTGATAAAAATTTTTTTCTAATTTGTAGTCAAATTTTTTCTGTTTATCTTTATAAATAGAATAAAAATAATAACTTTCCACTACATCTCCATCTTTGGATTTATAATCTTGAAAATCTTTCAACGTCAAAATTCTATTATTATTTAAGACAGCATTTCCAAATAATGTTACCTCTGAATTTTGACCTCCATAATCAAGTTTAAAATTTGGTTTGTAAGGTTCATATGTATATTTCTTGCTACCATTATTTAACAACCAGTAATATTCATGCAATGTCCATATAAATTTTTGTCTTTCGATATCTAAAGTAAATTCTTCATTAGTTATTAATTTATTTATATTATTTTTTTTTGCTTGCTTATAAGCATCATCATTTAAATCTTTAACTTCAACTATATTAGTGCATTTTAACTTTATTTCTTCAGACATGGTAGATGACGAAAAAAAAAGGGATAACAAAAAGATAGCAAAAACTCTTTTAATTAACATCAGGACAACCAATATATTCACCTGGATTCATTGCACACATTTCTAATTCTCTTTTTTGTTTTTCTAATTCTCTTTTTTCGAATTCAAGTTTTTTCATTTTATTTTTACTAATCTGTAATTCTTGCTTAAGATAATTTCTGTTTCTTTCGATAGCTTCTGCCTCTTCCTGAAGTTTGACAGTATTATAAACTTGCATTGCAGTGTCGTCTATTTTTTTTAAAAATGTTTCTGATTTTAATCTTGTGTTATCAGTTATAGCTTGTATTTTTCTATTAAATTGTCCCCAGGTAATCTCATTATTTTCTAATTCGGCTAATGCAAATAAAGTCTGGATGTATCTTCTTTGAGGTATCATTGAGAGTTCTAATATTAATGCTGATTTATAGTTATTTGATCTAATATAATTAAAACACTTGTCTAGCTCTGAACCATAATCTGATATTAATTCCTTTTCTGTCTGATTAGCAAAACTACTGTCAGAAAAATTTTTATAAGTTTTAATTTTTGGACTTTTATTATGAAAGCCTAATTTTAAGAAAAGATTATTTTCAATATTTTCTTTTTTACAGTTACTAAAGGCTTCTAATTTTTGAAAAAAATCGTCAGACTCTTTTTGGTTAAATCCTTTTTGTTTCCAAGCATTTTTAACCTTTCTGTTTTCTTCATAGACTTTATTTGCTTCATCAAAAAAACCAATTGCAAAGTCTTTCCAAAAGCCATTTAAAAAAACAAAGCATATTAAAAGAAAAACTATTTTATTAACAAACTTCATATTTTTCATTTTACATTTCTTAATGGTAAAATAGTTAATTTATCATTTAAATTATAAAGACCATAAATTGTCATTCCAAATAATCTAGTTCTGTATTTAGAATAGTGTTTAATAAGGACTATACTTAGACAATCACTCTCAACATTAGGAGCAAAATCATTACAGAAATACAATGGTAATTCAGAAATTAAGGTATACTCAAACTCATCTCCAGAATTACACTCATCCAAGTATCTTGTTAAAGACATCTCTTCGTCCCATGATGAGTTATATTTATCTCCAATGGGTATCTCTTTTCCTAAATGATTACCTATTTTATTTACAAATAATTCAAATTTAGGATTACCCCAATGTTCGTCTAATTTATTAATATAATTATCGTAGTATGACTCATACCAATCTCCAGATGCTACAGGATATAGGTTATTCAAACATTTTTCTGAGATTTTAGTATTGTCATATACCCAAGGTTTATATTTTATTTCCTCTGCAAAAGTTAAGTTAAAAGAAAGAAAATAAGTGAAAAGTATTGTTATTATTTTTATCATTAATATTTGGGCTCTCCTCCTATACTATTTATCATCCAGGATGAATGCCATGGATAACAATTCCCAATTAATTCAAAAATATCTTTGTAATTATCATTGCTTAAGCAATTCTTTTTAACAACCTCAATCTCCTCTTTTGGAAGAGCATAATAAATTTTATCTTCATAAAGTTTTTCTATTTTCTCATATGTAATTGATAACTTTTCTAATGTTTCATTAAAATTTTTTATAATTTTATTTTCATTATCTATTTTAATAAGAATAAAACCATCCCATACATCCCACCAATAATTATTACTAAAATCTTCATATATTTTATCAAAATTATTTTTAGTATAAGTGTTGAGTTTATCTACTTGTTTATACTTTGCTAATGTAGATAAAATTAAGGCTGGATTTAATTTGTTGATATCAATTTTCTTATTTAATTCCTCAAATTTTAAATCAAAATTAATTCCGTTTTCATTATCAATTTCAAAAAAAGAAGCTCCGTGGTAAAAATATGTAACAGCACTAAAATTTCCACTAATAGTAACGCCATTAGCAAGTATTAATTTGTCATTATTAAGTAAAGCATCTTTTACTTGGTTTATTTTTAATTTAATTAATTTATTCTGAATTTTCACTTGACCACTGTCCATATAAGGAACGAATAATCTAAAAGCAGTGAAATCTATATGTTTATATCCATCTCCACAATATTTGTGCCAACCTACTCCCCAGGCAATAACTTTTCCTTTATGTTTTATTTCATAAATAGAGGTTGCACCACTAACCTTTCTATCCACTAACGTAATCCCTTCATTATCTTTGATTGTCATATCTCTAAAATTAGAAAGATATAAGGTTATTTTCTTATCAACTAAATTTATAGTTGATGATGCATTAGTTTGAAATTCTCTATCGTATTTACTTTTTTCAAGCTTTGTAATTTTATTTGGTACTTCTTCTAAAATATTTTCAATGTTTAGAGGTGAATTAAAATATTGTTTTGGGTCTGGAGTACATGCATTAAAATAAACATTTTGTCCTAATTCAAAAGAATAAGACAAATTTGTAAACAGTAATCCCAGAAATACGATACCTAAAAGTTTTTTCATGTTAATAAAATATTACACAATTCTTATCTGTATAGGATTTTGAATATCCAGACAAAGCATCTTGGGTTCTATTAATGACATACTTGCCTCCATAATCCATATAAATATCAAAATCAAAATCACTTTGATTATCGCTGAACTCTCCGTAGACGCTAATTTTGTATTGTCGTTGATCTTTTGTTATTTTAAAGGTTATGCCATCATTATTTGGAAAGCTTAATATAATTTCTGTATCTTTAACTTCATACATGGCTTTTCCATGTCTGAAATTATCACAAGTCCAAGTTTCAGTATAAGCACTCCCACAAAATAACAAACTAAGAACAAGGATCGATAGAAGTTTTTTCATAAATTTATTATTTAGAATTTGGATGTTCCTCTTTTTTTACATTCCATTGTGTATGCATCATCAATATTAAATTTTTCTGTTTTACCATCAATAGGCTCTTCAGACACTCCTATTCCTGCAAACCCTTGAAGTCGATCAATTTTAACTAACCATAAATGATCTTTAAAATCAGAACTCCACCATTCTGTCCAATCACTGATATAGGTTGTGTATTTTTTATATTCTCCAGATTTAGATTTATATTTCGAACCCTCAACAAGCGGTCTCGCCTCTGACTCAACTACGTATTCATCGATTTTTTTAACAAAAAATTCTACTTTGTTACCCCCTGATCCTTGAAATACTTGAATAATTTTTTCATCAAAATTTATATAAATATAGTCATCAAAAGCTATTCCCATAATGATATCTTTGCATTTTAATTTAGTCATTACAGCATTTGCACTTTGGCAAAACAAAATACTTAAAACCACGATCCCTAAAAGTTTTTTCATTTATTTCTTGGAAGAACTCTCACTTGCTCTCCATAAACAATGGTAACTTTATCATCTAATTTAAATTTTGATTTGTTATCTTTATCAGTACCTTGAATAACTCCTATTGGTTTATCCTCACCATCAATTGAAATTACATATTGAAAACCATTGTGTTCACCCAGTTTAACAGTTGAATAATAACCAATTACACCTCCAATTGTTGTACCTGCAATTATTGCAATATCTGTTCCTCTTCCGCTACCTATGTCTTCTGCAATTATACCTCCAATTGCTCCACCAACTGCGGCGCCTATATCTGATGTTTTGCCTTTAATTTTTACAGGTACAATATCAACTATTGTGCCAAAGTCTGTATTTAAGACTACTTGACTATCATCTTTACTTGCGTTGTAAGGATTTGAAGTGCATGAGTAAATAAATAATAATATTGCTATAACCAGGTATTGTATTTTAATTTTGTCCATAAATTATTTTTTTTAATTTTTCTATTTGTTGTTTTAATTCATCATTTATTTCTATATCAAACCTAAAATCTAATTCTGCTTTAGTTACTTTTTTTACTTTTCCCCATGACAAAGCGTGCATTCTTAATTTAAAAGTTTGTTTTGATATTCCTTTTCTACCTATTCTAAATTCTTGGAAGTAATCATCAACGACGAATCCCTCTTTATCTAGCATTTTAAAGTCATAGGCACCTTTAATCTCCTCACTACAATTATTTTGCAATCTAACAATAAAACGTGCATCGCTCCAACCCATATTTCCAAGAGTACTTAATGCATTTCTTTTTGATTTAATATCTACTACCTTAATACAATTGATCAAATCTTTATCAACTGACTGTACTTCAAAATCCCATTTTTGAGTTTTAGCAAACGCAATCTGATTAAAAAATAAAACAATAATGGCAACAAAACATATCTTTTTCATGATCCAAGATTAACAAATCCTGAACCACGAGTCTGCCTCTATTTATTCATGATATCCAATAAAACTAAGTAGCTATTGCCTTTTTTGAATTCTGGACATAGCAATCTCTACATACTGGTTTTTCTGCTATTTCAAATTCTGAAAAATATATTTTCATTCTCTTTCTGACTGGTTTTTCTTGTCCACAGAAACCACACCTTTCGGTTCTGATTTTTTCTAAAGTTTCCGCAGTTACGCTATCCTGAGAATTTATATTATACCAAGCCATTGAATTATTTATGGTACCAAAAAGTTTTCAATTGTCCTGTCTTTATTCGACTTGCTATACACCTAAAGCAGTGGGACCCCTTTATGTAGTTATTGGTATGTGGGTAACTTTAATTAAATCTATTTTGGACTTTGTTTGGGACCCCTCTTCCAATATTTGGCGTCATGGTGGCGTCACAAGTTCCTTGATTGGTGTTCTATTAATGGTAGTATTTATCTGTGTTTATTAGTGGATCTTGATAAACAGTTTGGGGCACCTGGCAACAGAACGCCCCTTATTAAAGGTTTCCCTTATCCACACTCATTTTCTAAAAATAAAGTTCAATGAAGGTTCAATGAAGTTTCAATGAAGTTTGAAAACAACAGAAATAAGTTTTACCTCTTATTTTTAATTTTAAATCCTTGAGACTCTAATATTTTAATCAAATTAATTTTCATTTGGTCCCTAGATGTTTTTCTGTCACCTATTTTCTCAAAAAATATTGGTTTTAAACCTCTATCTTTTTTTGATTTAAAATAGTCTTTTATAGATTGTATTTTAATTTTCATGTGCCTCCTTTAGCGTTATTATTTTATGTCTGAAGCAAGTAGAGTAATTTCTAAATCACAGACAATTTTAATATATCATATTAAAAATATTTAACCAGTCCTTGAAAATTGAAAAATTGTTCCTAAATATATCATTGTTAACCATCTTAAAAACTAAAAAACTCACTTACATTTATGGAAAATATAATCTGCCGAAAGGTTGGAAATACGAAGTATTTGATAAAAATGAAAATCCAATCGCAAAATACTATTCAGCATTAACTGATTATGGGGAAATGATTAAATACTCTGACATAATACATCCTAAAAATAGTAATATGTTTGCAGAATTTGATGACTACATAAACATCAAAAAAGAAGACTTAAAGGGAATTACTTTTGAACAACTATTGTTCTATTTAAAAAATATAGAACCAAAAGAAAAACAATCAAAGAAAGATTGTTTAATTCAATTATTAGATAAAAAACAAATCAAATATGAGGAAGGACTATGGGATGAAGCAGTTTAATACAGACACTATTTCAAATTAAAAAAACTCTCTAATTTTTTTGTATCAAACTCATTTAATTTTAACGGAGCATTAAGTAATCTTAAACCAGGACTTTTTGCTAAAGCAAAAACTTCTAATTCATTTTTAATATTATCAAAATCTAACCAATTTTCTTGATTAAGAATTTTTAATGGTTTTGTTTTAATCGCTTTGGTGAATTCTTTGTCGTATTTATAGGTATTTGGTAAATCAAAAATTTCATTGCTAGTTATTTTTCTAATATCAGAAAATTTTTTTTGTTTTGTTATGTATGTAAAAATTTTATCATTATTTTCAAATTTTTTATTTTTAAATACTCCTAGATGCATTCCTAGAAATTCAAATTTATTTTGAAAATCATTTTCCCAGTTAAACAAACTTTCTACAAATATCCAATTGTTCATAATTTAAATATATAACTGGTTTAGTATTTTTTTTAGTGCTATTTTTTTATTATGAAAATAGCAGATAAATTAGGTTTAAAAGATGAAATTTTTGCAAGAATGGTGGTTAAAACAAAAATGTTATTTTCTAATGTAATTGGACATGCTGCAGAACTACATTATGAAAAATATTTAAAAAATTCTAAAATTCAATTTACAAAAGCAGATACAGATAATCACTTTGATTACATAGTCGACAATAAAAAAGAGCAAGTAAAAAGATGGGAAAGCGCTGGTACAAACGATAAATTTCTTGCGATCAATTTAACTCAAACCCATGGTGATCGTTCTGGAGAAGGAAATTTTTACCATAAAAAATCTTTTGATAAATTAGTTGCTTATGATGTTCTTTTTAAAAGTTTTAAAAAATTTGACATTAGCGAAATTGAAACCAACAAAAGATTTAAAGATTATATTGTTGGCAAATTTAAAATAAAAAGAGAAACTGAAAATCTATTAGATAATGAACAAAAAGAATTTCTTAATCTCATTAAAGTTAAAAACAAAGATTATCCTGATGCACTAGAAAAATATAAATCTAAATTAAATTTAAATTATTTGGATATACTTAAAAAAGTTTGCAATCTTACACTCGAAGAAATTGATAGTTTATTTACTGATGAAAACTTCAGACTAGTAACAGGTGCAAAAGGTTTTGCAGCAGAGGAACACTTCAATGTATTGCTTGAAAAAAATAAACTTAATTATAAACAAGATAAAGATATGTATTCTAAAGTTGATCATTGGGTTGGAAAACACAGGGTGCAAGTAAAAATTCCAAATTTAAGAGCAGTCACTAATGAAAAATGGGCATTCAAAACACATAAGTCACACGGTTCAGGTGTTAAAGAACTCTACACTACCGATGAATTTGATTTTGTTGCTCTATTCATAGGATTTAATATGAACGAAAAAATAGATAGATACTTGCCTGTATCAGTCAAAAATGAATTTTTAATTATTCCTACAAAAGATCTTCCAGAACATCCAAAATATCCCGGTCATTTAAAAAGAGTTTCTTCATTTAATAAGGATTATTATAAAGTTAATGATTTATCTTTATTAATTTAAAAGATATTAAATTTATATGGCAGAATCGATATTTAGATACCCTGGGGGAAAATTAAAAGCGTTAAAATTTATAAATCCATTTTGGCAACAAATAAATCATGATGAGTATAGAGAACCATTTGTTGGTGGTGGTTCTGTATATATCCATAAACCAAATGTTCAATTTAATTGGATTAATGACTTAGACAAAGATCTTTATTCTTTTTATAAAATTATATCTAAAATTGATGATAGAGAAAAATTAATTAATGACTTAACTAAAGCGAAAATTAATAAAAAAAATCACGACAAATTATACTATTCCAAACCTAAAACTAATTTTGAAAGAGCGTATAGATTTTATATTTTAAATAGATGTTCTTTTTCTGGAATAACAAAATGGAATTCTTTTATTGGAGATGTGAGATATAATATTAAGAGAGCACAAAAGTTGATAAATCTTGTTGGTGAAAAATTAAAGAAAACAAAAATAACTAATTCTGATTTTGAAAAAGTTATTGTAGAAAAACCTAGTGGAAAAAAAGTATTTCTTTTTCTAGATCCACCCTATGCTGAAAGTAGACAAATAGCGGCATATAATATTCATTTTGAAAAAAATGATCATGAGAGGTTGGCAAAATTATTAAAACAAACAAACCATCCCTTTTTATTAACTTATGATAATTGTGAATACATAAGAAAACTTTATAAATGGGCAAATTTTTATGATCATACTTGGACATACTCTGTAGCAAATTCAAAAGTTCATCATAATCCAAGAGAAAGTGGCAATGAACTATTTATCTCAAATTTTAAACTCAAGTCGATTAATGAAAATCTCAAACTAATATGAAAAGAGTAAAAACTTGCTTAAGAACGCCAGGGGGTAAATTTTATGGATTTAGAAAATTAGAAAAATATTTTGATACTGATTTTAATGAATATAGAGAACCATTTTTAGGTGGTGGAAGTGTTTATCTATCTTTAAATAAAAATACAAAAAAAAATTGGGTAAATGATATTGATAAAGATCTTATAAATTTTTATCAGACAATAATTGATGATAATAAAAAAAAGCAACTTTATAAACTTTTAAGAAATGAAAGTGTTGATAAATCTAGATATAAAAAAATATTAAATTTTTCTCCAAAAAATAAAATAGAAGAGGCATATAAATATTTTTATATTAATAGAACCTCTTTTAGCGGCATTATGAATAAACCAAGATGGGGTTACAAAATTGGAAGTAGTGTTGAACCAAAAGGATGGATTGATCGTATTGAACCTGTTTCCTTAAAGATGAAAAATACTGATTTAACTTCTCTTGATTTTAAAAAAGTAATATCTAAAAAAAGTTCAAATAATGTTTTAATATATTGTGATCCTCCATATTATAAGGTTTCAAAGGGAATTTATAAAAATGAATTCTCTCAAAAAAATCATGAAGATCTTTGTGATTTACTAAAAAAAACTAATTTCAAATTCTTACTTTCATACAATTATCATAAAGAATTATTAAAAATGTATAAATGGGCATTCATTAATAGTACTGACTGGAAATACTTTATGAGTGAAGGAAGAAGGTTGGTTGGAAACGAATTAATCATTTCAAATTATAAAATTTAAATTTCATAATTTAAAAATTTAAAAAAATTATTCATAAGTTTTATTTGATCTAAGTTTTTTGGAGAACTATCTAATAATTTAGGGTTAAAAAGTATTATTGAAGTAACTTGTGCTCTTGAAATTGCAACATTCAATCTATTTCTACTAAAAAAAAACTCTTTATTTCTGGGTAAGGAATCGTTGTCAGATGAAGTCATAGAAATAATAGTTATTGGTGCTTCTTGACCTTGAAATTTATCAATAGTACCCACTCTAGGGTTCTTAATCTTTGCTTCTTCTAATTTAGAAATTAAAAGATTAACCTGTGTATTGTATGGACTAATAATCAGAAAATCATCAACGGTTAATTTTCTTTTTTTACCATTATCATCAAAATCACTTCCTATTAATTGTTGCATTAAATCTTTTACAATTTCAAACTCTTCAATACTTGTTTGAACATTATTTTTGTGATCCATTTGGATGTAGTGAATTCCATCTTTTTTAATTAAAGATTTTTTGTCAAATTTAATTATTCTCTTATCTGTTCTTTCATCACAGACCAGTCTTTCTTCATAAAAATTTGATGAAATAAAATTATTTATCTTAGAATTTAATCTGTAAGTTTTATTTAAAAATATTCCTCTATCTTCTGGAATTGTATCTTTACCTTCTAAAAGATAATCTAAAATTGATTGACCGGACTCGTTAGGATGTGTTCCTCTTATTGGTTGTCCTAATTGATTTTGATCTCCTATTAAAACTATATTTTTTGCTATATTGCCTATGCTAATTAAATCTGCCAAACTTACCTGACCTGCTTCATCTATAAAAAGATAATCAATTTTCTCATCATAAAATGAACTTGCTAAATGATATTTGGTTCCCGCAAATATTTGACCTACATTATCTTCTTTTAAAGCATCCATAAAAATAGGATCTTTTTCATATGTTTTTATAAATTCTCCATTAAATATAGTATCCTCATCTTCCAAGTTTCCTCTTTTATAACCTTCAAAGTTAAATTGTTTTTCTTTTGCCATGTCTTCAATTCTTTGGAGCAAATTATGAATTACTTTGTGAGATAAACCTGTAATTGCTATCTTTTTATTTTGTTTTAACAATTCTATGATTGCATTAGATGCTTGAAAAGTTTTACCAGTTCCTGGTGGTCCTTGAATGTAAATAAAACTATCTTCTAAATTAGAAATAATTTTTGGAATCTCTTTACTAAAGTCATCTGACTTAACTATTTTTTCTCCATTTTTAATTCCTTTAATATTTGGGTGTTTCTTTTCTAAAAAGTCATTCAATGCTTTATATTTTTTCTCATTATTGATTAATGTATCTATGAATTTGTAAGTATTGGAAATGAGTTTAGTATTTGGTCTAGGTTTATCGGGACCTATAGATAATAATTGAGGTAACAAACCTTGAGATTTTCCTCTCTTCAATAAAAGTTCCTTTTTTTTATAATCAATGTCAATTATTGTTCCTGCATAATCATTTTGTTCAATATCTTGATTGTTTGCAATTACAGTTTTTTTACTTTTTCTTAATTTAAAATCTTGGTCTTCAAATTTATATGAATATAACAATGATCTTTTGTCAGTAGTAGGTTCACCATTTGACTTCATGTTTCCTATGCACTCAGGATCATCAATTAGTTCTTCGTCAGATTTTGTTCTTCTATCAAAAAACTCTCTCCATGCGGGTTTGTCTTCACGATTATAAAAACCAATAATGTCAGACATTAATTGTTTTATTTGTTTATTTTTAATTTTAGACTTTTCAACTTTCTCTTGGTAAGTAATCATATCCACTTCCCAATCTCTTAGTTCCATTTCACTATCCTTTTTTTGTGAAACAAACCAAGAAGTTTCTGAGGGTTTGATGTCCAACAACCATTTATGAAGTTGGTAAGTAGAATTGCAATCTTGTTTATTGTAACTTTCTATCTCATCTAAAAAGTTTTGATCCTGAGTTTCTAACCATTCTATATAGTATTCTTGAGATGCATCTCCCCTTTGAACATCACCTTCTCTTTTAAACTCATAAAATTTTTCAACATTTTTAAGTGAGTAACTATTTTCTGAAATGAAAAGTCCTTGTCTATTTACCTCTAATAAATTTACAAATTTATCTAGGTTTAAATAGTGATCATATTCAATACCCTTGACTTTGTGAAATGAAGTTAGTTTTAATAACGCAGTAATCTCATACGAACCATAATGATAAATTTTTGAATTTGGATACTTTTTAAAATGAGATTTAGTAAAATTAAAAAATTTAATTAAGTTTTTTTTTTCTTCTTCTTTGCTATGAGACCATAATGCCTCAAATTTCTCTTTTCCATTTTCTATATAATAAATTCCTAATAAATATTCCAAACCTCCTGGATAGATATGATCTTCAACACTTTCTATATCAAAGTACAAATCACATTCTGATGGTTCAGGTAATAAATTAAAACCTTTAAAACCATTTAGATTATTAGGATTTGGTTGATGAATTGGGACATTTGTTTTTTCATACTCTTTTTGAAGTTTTGCTTGAGTGATTAACTTATGTGATATTTCTTTCCTAAAACCTTTAAGAATTTTATTTGGATTTTGTTTGGAGAGTTTAGTTGCTGTATCAATTTTAAATTCTAATAGTTTTTTTAAATGTACTTTAGTTAATCCACCAATTTGATTAAGATTATCCTCTTTAATCCAAATTTTTTCGCATTCTTCTTGCCATTCGCAAGTACTACAAAAACTACACTTCTCTGGTCTTTGTTTATCTACACCATTTCCAACAAACTTCTCGTAATTTTCTCTATGAATTTTAAAAAACTCATTAACTTGATTTACTTGAACATCTTCCCTAACCATATTCTTTAAAACAATAGTAAATCTTTTTGGAAGAACGCCTTGAGTGTTCTCCAACATATATGTGTACATTCCTAATTGAATGATGTGATCTGGTTTTGGTTTATTTGAATACTTTGTATCAATTACCTCATAACTATAATCACCAAATTTTGATTTAAGTTCTTTATTGATTATTAAAAAATCAAATTCACCAGTCCACTTATCTTTCTTTAACCATCCACCATGAATAATTTCCCAACCGTCTTTCATTGCTTGAATTGTTTTTGAGATTTTTTCTTCTCTAGTTAAATCAGATTTTTTTAAATCTAATACTTTCTTATGTGTTTTTTTAAGTTCTTTTAGATAATCTTTTTCATGTTGATTACCTTTTTCAAATCTTATTTTATCGTTAATATTAAGTTCAATTTTTTTAAGATTTAATTTTTTTTCATTAATTTCATTAAAAATTATGTACTTACAACCTAAGTACTTTTTAAGCATTGTGGGTGAGTAAAGATTTTTTGCCATATTAGAATTTACCCCAATTCTCAATGAAGTCTAGAAACGGGGTTTTTGAAAAATGGTCAAACTCTCAATGAAGTCTTCAATGAAGTATTCCAAATATCTAGGTATTTTGGTATAATTTGGTTCTCGGGGGACACAGAACGCCCCTTTTTCATATAAAAGATAAATTAATGGTGCGGCCAGAGAGAATCGAACTCTCATGAGCAAGGCTCACACGGCCCTCAACCGTGCCTGTCTACCAATTTCAGCATGGCCGCAAATCATGCGTCAGATTAAATGAATGACAATTCTATTTCAAGTTGATAAGTTTTTATTATGGAATACTCAACTCAAGTTAAAATTGCAACTGATCCTATTTATCAAAAGGTTTCTAAATCCATTCCTGAAATAGAGTGGGCCACTCATGCACCTTACATTTATAAAATAAATAAACTTAAAAAAGAGAAGAACGCAGTAATTCTTGCTCATAATTACCAAACTCCTGAAATATATCATGGCATATCAGATTTTTCAGCAGACTCGTTAGCCTTAGCAATTGAAGCTGCAAAAACAGAGGCTGATATAATTGTTATGTGTGGTGTACATTTTATGGCGGAGACTGCAAAATTGATGAGTCCCGATAAAAAAGTTTTACTGCCAGATATGAAAGCTGGTTGCTCTTTATCCTCATCTATAACTGGTGAAGATGTAAAAAACTTAAAAAAACAATACCCTGGTGTTCCTGTAGTATCATACGTTAACACTTCTGCGGATGTTAAGGCTGAAACTGACGTTTGTTGTACATCAGCAAATGCTGTTAAAATTGTGAACTCTTTAGGTGTAAAAAAAGTAATTTTCTTACCAGATGATTATTTAGCAAAATATGTTGCTTCTCAGACTGATGTAGAAATTATTTCATGGAAAGGTACTTGTGAGGTTCATGAGCAATTTAATGATGAAGAGATTAATGAAATAAGAAAAAATAATCCTGGGATTAAAATTATTGCTCATCCTGAATGTCCTCCTGATGTAATAAAAGCAAGTGATTTTGCTGGCTCAACTAGTGGGATGATTAAATATGTAAAAGATAATCAACCTGAGAAAGTTATGATGGTTACAGAATGCTCAATGAGTGATAATGTTCAAATTGATAATCCTAATGTAGAATTTATTAGACCTTGTAACTTATGTCCTCACATGAAAAGAATTACACTGCCAAAAATACTTGATTGTTTAGAAAATGAAACCAACGAATTAATAATGGACCACGAAACAATTGAGAAAGCTAGGAAATCAGTAGAGAGAATGGCTGAAATAGGCAGATAAATTCAGTGCCAAAAATTCAATTAAGTAAAAATTTTATCCGATCAACTTGTAAGTTAGCTCTTAATGAGGATCTATATCCTTCAGGAGATATTACAACAAATCTATTAAATAATAATTCAATCTCAAAAGTTAACCTAATAAGTAATGAAAAAGGTATTATAGGTGGATTAGAATTTGCTAAGCAAACATTTAATTTATTAGACAGAAATATTAAATTTCATATAAAAAAAAAAGAAGGATCAAAAATTAACAAAGGATCTGTAATTGCTGTAATTGAGGGTAAAATTAAAAATATATTAATTGGAGAAAGAGTTGCTCTAAATTTTCTCTCTCATATCTCTGGAATTGCAACTAAAACCAATAAATTTGTAAAAAAGGTAGGCAAGAAAACAAAAATTTGTTGTACTAGAAAAACAATTCCTAACTTAAGAGTTATTCAAAAATATGCCGTAAAATTAGGCGGTGGGACTAATCACAGATTTAATTTAAGTGATGAATTTTTAATTAAAGACAATCATCTAGCCTCATCAAAGAAATTTGAAGAAATAGTGAAAAAAGCAGTTAAAAATAAAAAAAAAAGAAAAATTACTGTCGAAGTAGACACTTTGAAGCAATTTAAAAGAATTAATGGTCTTAATTTTAATACAGTTCTGTTTGATAATATGAGTCCAAAAACTCTTAGGGTGGCTATTAAATATGCAAAAGGTAAATATGAGACTGAAGCCTCTGGAGGAATAACTTTAAAAAATGTAAAAAATTTAGCTGCAACAAACGTTGATAGAATATCAGTAGGTGAGTTAACACATAGCATTCAAGCTTTGGATTTAAAATTAGAGATTTAATTTTTTCTTATTTGAGCTTGCGCTGCAGCTAATCTTGCCACTGGAACTCTGTAAGGTGAACAAGATACATAATCTAATCCAGTTTTTGCGCAAAATTCAATACTTTTAGGGTCTCCACCATGCTCACCACAAATTCCAAGTTTAATTTTTTTGTTTTGTTTTCTGCCTTTATCAGTAGCAATTTTTATTAAGTCTCCGACTCCATCATCAATTGATACAAAAGGATCAATGTCAAAAATTTTGTTCTCGATATAATCATTAAGAAATTTACCACTGTCATCTCTGCTAATTCCAAATGTAGTTTGAGTTAAATCATTTGTTCCAAAACTAAAAAATTCAGCATGTTTAGCGATATCTTTTGCCTTTATTGCTGCTCTTGGCAATTCAATCATTGTTCCAACTAAAAAATCAAGTTTAATTTTATTCTCATTTTGAACTTTTTTTGCAACCCTAATGACTAGATCTTTCATAATTTTTATTTCAGCTTCTGTTGAAACTAAAGGGATCATAATTTCAGGCATAGTTGATTGAATTTTTCGTTTTTTGCATTCCACTAAAGCCTCAAAAATTGCAGTACATTGCATTTCATAAATTTCGGGGAATGAAATTGCCAATCTACAACCTCTATGACCTAACATTGGATTTTGTTCATGAAGTTCTGAAATTCTAGCTTCAAGTTCTTTAGCGGGAATATTTAGTGAAACTGCAACATCATTAATTTCGTTATTACTTTTTGGCAAAAATTCATGTAGTGGTGGGTCAAGCAACCTTACTGTTACTGGCAAACCTCTCATTATTTTAAATATTTCAATAAAATCCTTTTTTTGATGTGGTAATAGCTTTTTAAGTGCATTAGATCGATCTTCAATTGTTTTCGATAATATCATTTCTCGTACTGATAGAATTCTTTCCTCCTCAAAAAACATATGCTCAGTTCTACACAAACCAATACCCTCTGCACCAAATTCTCTAGCAGTTTTACTATCTAATGGTGTCTCCGAATTAGTTCTAATTTTTAATTTTCTGAAATCATCAGACCAACTCATTATTTTTGAGAAATCACCTGATATTTCTGGTTTAACTGTTTTTATCTCACCAATAATTATTCTGCCTGTTGAACCATCAATTGTAATTGTTTCACCTTCTTTAATCACTTTATTGTTTGTTTTGAATAATTTGTTTTCATAATCAATTTCTATTTCACTAGATCCAGAAACACATGGTCGTCCCATCCCTCTAGCAACTACTGCAGCATGACTTGTCATACCTCCTCTTGAGGTAAGTATTCCTTTTGCAGCATGCATACCATGTATATCTTCTGGCGAAGTTTCTACACGAACTAATATTGTACTTTGCATCATACTATTTAGTCTTTCAGCCTCCTCGGACGTAAAAACAACTTTTCCACTTGCAGCACCGGGTGATGCGGGTAAGCCTGACCCAATTACTTCTAAGTTTGCTTTCTCATCTAAAGTTGGATGAAGCAAAGTGTCTAAAGAACTTGGTTCTATTCGTAATATTGCATCTTTTTTAGTAATCAACTTTTCATTAACCATATCTACAGCTATTTTTACAGCAGATTTAGCTGTTCGTTTTCCAGAGCGTGTTTGAAGCATCCAAAGTTTTTTATTTTCAACTGTAAACTCAACATCCTGCATATCTTTGTAATGTTTTTCTAATTTGATTAATATATTTTTAAGTTGATTGTATGTCTTTGGCATTGCCTCCTCCATTGACTTAAGAGTTTCTTTTGATTCAACTCTAGCTTTTTTTGTAATATGTTGTGGTGTTCTAGTTCCAGCAACAACATCCTCTCCTTGCGCATTTATTAAATATTCTCCATAAATATTTTTTGATCCATCTGATGGATTTCTAGTAAAGACTACACCAGTTGCACAATCATTTCCCATATTTCCAAAAACCATTGCTTGTACATTAACTGCTGTACCCCAATTAGACGGTATTTGATTTAATTTTCTATAGACTTTTGCTCTGTGGCTTTCCCAAGATAAAAAAACAGCACTTATAGCTCCTATCAATTGTTCATTGACATTTTGAGGGAAATCTTTTTTTGTTTTTTCTTTTACGATGTTTTTAAAATCTTTAATTAAAGCTTGCCAGTCATACTCATCTAATTCTGTGTCTAATAATACTCCTTTTGTTAACTTATAGTTCTCGATTATATCCTCAAAGTGATAACTTTCTATTCCCAATACAACACTAGAATACATTTGAATAAAACGCCTATAGCTATCATTTGCAAATCTTAAATTTGAAGTTTTTTTTGCAAGTGCTATTACCGTATTATCATTTAGACCTAGATTTAAAATTGTATCCATCATACCAGGCATAGAAACCCTAGCTCCAGATCTCACAGAAACTAGAAGAGGATTTTTTAAATCTCCAAATTTTTTTCCAGAGTCTTTTTCAATAAATTTTAATTCTTTATTTATTTCATTAAGTATTTTTTTATTTAATTTTTTTTTATTCTTATAAAATAAATCACATACCCCTGTTGATATTGTAAAACCAGGGGGTACAGGTAGCCCTATTCTTCCCATCTCAGAAAGATTTGCACCTTTGCCACCAAGTATATTTTTTGGTAGTTTAATATTTTTTATTTTATTTGATTTAAAATTAAATATCAATTTTTTCATACTAGGCTTCTATTTTTGAAAAATTAAAATAGTTATCAAAAGTTTTACACAACATATTTAATAATTCTAATCTATTTTTTTTAATTATTATATCTTCATCATTAACAATAACATTATCAAAAAAATCGTTTACCTCATTCTTAATACTTGATAAGATTTTTAAAGTCTCCTCGTAATTTTCGTCTTTCCCAATACTCAAAAAATATTTTCTTATATCATTTATTTTTTTATATAATTTTTTCTCATAATCATTTTTAAATAAACCTGGATCTGCAAAACCAAGGGATTCAGTAGATATTTTTTCTTCAGTATTTAATATATTTGAAGATCTTTTGTATGCTGCAATAGTTTCAAAGCCGATTTCCTTTTTAATATTTTTATTTAAACATAAAGACTTTTTATAAGCCTTTAATATATCGTCTAATCCAAGCAAAAATGTTGAGCTTTCAATTATATCTTGTCTTATTTTTTTTTCTTTTAAATAATTTTTTAATCTTTCAATTATAAAATCACTTAATTCGTTTTGTATCTTTTTAATATCAAACTCATAGCCCTGATCTTTATATACTGAACAGGTGTAAACAATTAAATCTTTTAGTTTGATTTTTATTTCATTTTCGACAATTAATCTGACAAGACTTATAGCCATTCTTCTTATGGCATATGGGTCTTTTGAACTAGTAGGTCTCAGATTAATTCCAAAAAAACCAACTAATGAGTCTAGTTTATCACTTAAAGATAAAGCAATACTGTACATTTTTTTTGGTAATTTGCTTTCCATCCCGTTAGGCAAATATTGTTCAGATACAGCAAGACAAACTTCTTTATCAAACCCTTGGAACCTTGCAAAATGACCTCCAACAATGCCTTGGAGTTCTGGAAACTCTCCAACAAGATCAGACATTAAATCAACTTTACAAATTGATGAAGCTATTTCAATTTTATCTTTACTAATTAAAAAATCATCAGAAATCAATGATGACAACTTTCTCATGCGCTGAATTTTGTCAAAATAGGATCCTAAGCCTTTAAAATAATTTATGTTTTTTAACTTATCTACTTGTTTAACTAAATTTTGAGTTTTATTTTTTTCCCAAAAAAACTCAGCATCACGTAATCTTGCTTCAATCACCCTCTCATTTCCTAATTTAACAAACCCCTTAATATCTTTTATGTCTGAAACAACAAAAAAATTATTTGTAAGATTATTTTTTTTATCAAAAGTTGGTAAATATTTTTGATGACTCTGCATAGTCGTAATCAATATTTCACTTGGTATATTTAAAAATTTTTTGTCAAAATCACAAACAATTACAGCCGGCTTTTCAACTATATTTACTATTTCATCTATAAGCCTATCATTCTGTACGATTTTTAAATTTTTTTTATTAATTATTTCATTAATCTTATTCTGTATTATTTTTTTTCTTAAATCTTGATCAATTAAAATACCTTTTTGTTTAAAAAATTTTAAATACGAATGAAAGTCGTTAAAAATGTGCATGCCTTCTTCTAGTGATTTATCTATAAAAGTTTTGTTGGAGCTATTTATGTGGTTAAAATCAAAATTTAGAGGTTTTTTATTAAATATTGCTAAAATAGATTTAAGAGGTCTTCCCCAATAAAGATCATAATTTGCCCATTTCATTGATTTATTCCAAGTAATCTTTTTTAAGATTTCACTTAAATTTTTTTCTAGTAAATCTGAAACTTTTATTTTTCTAGACTCTTTATTAAAAAAATAAAATTCACCTTTCTCAGTATTTTTTTTAAAGATTTTTTCTAATTTTGTATTGTTTGATCTAATAAATCCCTCTAATGCTTTTTCAGGAGCATTAACATTTGGGCCTTTAATTTCCTCTGAGCTTAATTTGATTTCATTAGGGATTTTATCAACATGTAGAACTAATCTATTTGGTGTTGAATAAACATTGAAATTTTCATTGAATTTGATTTGGTTATCAATAAAAAAATTTTTAATATTTTTTTTTAATTCATTCCTTGCGTTTATTTGAAGTCTTGCAGGAATTTCCTCACTAAATAGCTCTACAAATAATTCTGACATTAACTTTGGCTTTCAATCCAAACTTTCCCAATTGATTTAGTTAGTTCTCTTATTCTTGCTATATATTCAGCCCTTTGTGCTACACTAATCACTCCTCTTGCATCTAAAATATTGAAGACATGACTACATTTTAAACATTGATCATAAGCTGGAAGAGAAATCTTTTTTTCAACTAATAATTTTGTTTCTTCTTCAAGCATTTCAAATATTTTAAATAAATTATCAGTATTGGCATATTCAAAATTATATGCTGAAAATTCTTTCTCTGACTGATGAAAAACATCTTTGTAAGTAATTCCTTCATCATTCCAAATTAAGTCAAAAACACTTTTTTTGTTTTGAATAAACATGCACAATCTCTCTAATCCATATGTAATTTCAACAGATACAGGTTTGCATTCAACTCCAGCCATTTGTTGGAAATAGGTAAATTGTGTAACTTCCATTCCATCACACCAAACTTCCCATCCAAGACCTGCAGCTCCTAATGTAGGACTTTCCCAGTCATCTTCAACAAACCTTATATCGTGTTCCTCATGGTTAATACCTATTGATGACAAGCTATTTAAATACATCTTTTTTATTTCTTTTGGTGAAGGTTTAATTAAAACTTGGAATTGATAGTAATGTTGCAATCTATTAGGGTTGTCACCATATCTTCCATCAGTCGGACGGCGTGATGGTTGAACATATGCAGTTTTCCATGGTTTTGGGCCAAGCGATCTTAAAGTGGTTGCTGGATGGAATGTCCCAGCACCAACCTCTAGATCGTACGGTTGTAATATTGCACAACCTTTTTTAGACCAGTACTTTTGTAAGTTAAAGATTGTATCTTGAAAAGATAAAGTTTTTTTTTTTATTTTAGAGACCATACCTCTGCCAGATTGATCTTTCTTCTAATACACTAATTACTTTATCAGTATAATTTTCAGAAGATGCTAGCTTTTTTGATAACCATCCTTTACTTTTTCCAAATTTCTTAATTTCTAAATCATCTCCATATTTCTCTCTTAATATTTGATCTGCATTTCCTATTCCATCGATTAGCCCTAATTCTTTTGCTTTTTTTCCTGCCCAAAATTCTCCAGAGAAAAGTTCAATACCAGAGTTTTTGTTTAGTTTTTCTTTTCTACTTTCTTCAACAACATCTATAAAATCTTGATGAATTTCTAACTGGATATTTTTTAAACGATTTATATCTTCTTCTTTTTCATCCAAAAAAGGATCTAAAGTGCTTTTATTTTTTCCGGCGGTGTAAACTCTTCTTTCAATCCCAATTTTTTCAATTAAATTTTTAAAACCAAATGAAGCAGAAATAACTCCGATAGATCCTATAATTGAGCTTGAGTTAGCATAAATTTCATCACCGGCACACGCAATAAGATATCCTCCAGATGCTGCCACATCCTCAGCAAAAATAATTACTTTCTTTTTTGTTTTCTTAGCCTGTTCTTTTATTAATTTACATATCAAATGTGATTGTACTGGAGATCCACCAGGTGAATTAATTGTAATTGCAACGGCTAATGCTTTCTTTACTGAAAAAGCCTTTTTTATAATTTCTTCTTCACTTGAATATTCTATTCCTTGCCTGAACCTTCCAACATTTCCTATAACCCCTGATAATTTGAGGTGACTTATTATCTTTTTTTTTTTAAAAATTGAGAACATTAGAATTTTTATAAGTTTTTTAAATATATTATAAACCCTAGTTATAATTAAAGAATAAGGTGCGTCAATTGATAAGTATATTAATAAATTGGATATAATAGTTTTAATTAATGGGAACTGTAATACAGCTAAAAAAACAAATTAATAATTCATATGCAGATTTAAAAAATTCAGTCGATGATAAATTGATTCTAGTTGAAGAAAAAATCAATTCTAGACTAGCAAGTAAAGTTGAATTGGTTCAAAAGATGACCAAGTATCATCTAAAAACTGGTGGAAAAAGACTAAGAGCACTCTTAACCTTGCAATGTGCTAAAATTTGTGAATATCAAAAAGGATTAAGAGATGTAAATCTTGCCGCTTGTGTAGAACTTATACATGCAGCTACTTTAATGCATGACGATGTAATAGATAGTGCTGACATTAGACGAGGTAAAAAAACACTTAATACAATTTGGGGAAACCATTCATCAATTTTGGTAGGTGATTATTTACTTAGTAAATGTTTTGAAATGATGGTAGAGGATGGGAATTTAGAACTATTAAAACTTTTAGCAACTACATCATCTGAAATTGCGCAAGGTGAAGTTCTTCAATTACAACACAATAAAGAAATAGATATCTTGGAAGAAACATATCTAAATATTATTTCATCAAAAACAGCTTCTTTATTTGCAGCAGCTACTAAAGTTGGCGCAATTATTGCTGAAAAAGATTTAAAATATAAAAATGCTTTGGAATTTTATGGAAAAAACTTGGGGCTTACATTTCAAATAGCAGATGACACATTAGACTATAACTCTGAATTAAAATTATTTGGAAAAAATATTGGCAATGACTTTTACGAAGGTAAAGTTACTTTGCCTATAATTTTACTTTATCAAAAAGTTGATAAGTTTGAAAAAGAAAAATTAAAATCTTTTTTTGAAAAAGATATTCGTGAAAAGCAAGATTTAGAACATGTTCTAGCTCTAATAAAAAAAAATAATATTATTAATGAGTGTTATAAAAAAGCAGAACATTATATTAATTTAGCTTCTAATTCTTTAAGTGTATTTGAAGAGTCTGAAGAAAAAAATATATTAAAAAACTTAACTTCTTTTAGTATTGAAAGAAATTTTTAAGGACTTAATAATACTTTTTTCCATTTTTTGGGTAATCTAATATATTTTAACCTTTCATGAATTCGATTCTGTCCATCTAGCCAAAATTCAATTTCCTTTGGTTTAATTCTCCAACCAGACCAATGTTCAGGACGTGGTATATTTTTTTTTTTTGGATATTTTTTCTTAAATTCCTCAATGGACTTATATAAATCTTGTCTTTGTTTTAAAATAGAACTTTGCTTTGAGGCCCAAGCACCTATTCTACTTCCATAAGCTCTAGAATTATAATAATCATCAGCTTCTTTTTTTGATACTTTAGATGCAACGCCAATTATTCTAATTTGCCTTTGCAAACTTTTCCAATGAAAGCACATCGAAATTTTTGAGGTATTTCTGATTGCTTTACTTTTGTCACTATTAAGGTTTGTATAAAAAACAAATCCATTTTTATCAAAATTTTTAAGTAGCACCATTCTAACTGTTGGAAACCCATTTTTATTTACAGTTCCAACTGCAAACGCGTTTGGATCATTAATTTCTGTTTTTTTTGCTTTATTGAACCATTCTTCAAAAAGTTTTATTGGGTTATTATGCTCTTTAAAGCAAAGATTTAGTCCAAGTGAGTTTTTTTCGTTCATAAAATTAAAAAAATAATTTATACATTAAAATAATGTCTTTTAATACTTTTGGAAAGTTATTTAGGTTTACCACTTGGGGAGAGTCACATGGTCCGGCTATTGGATGCGTTGTAGATGGCTGTCCTCCAAATATTCCTATAAAAGAAAGTGATATACAAAAAGAACTTAATAAAAGAAAACCAGGACAATCTAAATTTACAACTCAAAGAAAAGAGGACGACAGAATTAATATTTTATCTGGTGTTTTTGAGGGCAGAACAACTGGAACTCCAATTTCCCTAATAATTTATAATAAAGATATGAGATCTAGAGACTATGAGACAATAAAGAATAAATTTAGACCAGGACATGCAGATTATACTTATTTCAAAAAATACGGTATCCGGGATTACAGAGGTGGTGGAAGACAATCTGCTCGCGAGACTGCGGCTAGAGTTGCGGCAGGTGCTATTGCAAAAGTTGTTTTGAAAAGTAAAATTGGAAAGAAGTATCAAGCTGTTGGTGCTGTTACACAATTAGGGATATTAGGATGTGACATAAAGAAATGGAAAGATAAAACAATTTCAAGTAACCCATTTTTTTGTCCTGATAAAACTGTAATTAAACTTTGGGAAAAATATTTACTTGGGATAAGAAAAGCTGGATCATCTTGTGGAGCAATAATTGAAGTTAGAGCAAGAGGAGTTCCTTTGGGACTTGGAGCGCCAATATACTCAAAATTAGATATGGATCTTGCGGCAGCAATGATGAGCATTAATGCTGTAAAGGGTGTAAATATTGGATCAGGAATGAACTCTGCAATGTTAACTGGTGAGGAAAACTCTGATGAAATTTTGAAAAAAAAAGGTAAAACTAGTTTCAAATCAAATAATGCAGGAGGAATTCTTGGAGGAATATCTACTGGACAAGAAATAAATGTTTCATTTGCAGTAAAACCAACATCATCTATTTTGTCATCGAGGAAAACAATCGATAGATTTGGGAAGAATACGACAATATCTGTAAAAGGAAGACACGACCCGTGTGTTGGAATTAGAGCGGTTCCAATAGGAGAGGCGATGATGCATTGTGTAATTCTTGATCACTATTTAATGAATTCAGCTCAAAATAAAATTTAATTAGATTTTTTAATTAAAACTTTTGAATTCAAAGCATCTAATATTTTATTTTCAATACCAATAGAGTCTAAATTTGCAAACTTATACATTAGCTCTGGTTTATCATGATCAATAAATCTATCAGGCAATATCATTGATCTAAATTTAAGATTACTGTCTAATAAATTTTTTTCACTTAAAAATTGGCTCACGTGTGATCCAAATCCTCCTATTGAACCTTCTTCTATTGTAATCAAAACCTCATGTTCTGTAGAGATTTGCCATATTAGGTTTTCATCTAACGGTTTTGCAAATCTTGCATCAATAATAGAGATATCAATTCCTTTTTTTATTAAATTTTCTGAAGCCAAAATACACTCCTGTAATCTTGCTCCAAAATTTAAAATTGCAACTTTTTTTCCTTCTTTAATTATTTTTGCTTTACCCAAATCAATTTTCTCAGTTATTTCAGGTAATTTAACTCCCACACCATTGCCCCTTGGATATCTAAAAGCTGATGGTCTATCGTTTATATCCATTGATGTATTTATCATTCTTACAAGCTCGGCTTCATCACTTGCAGCCATTACCACAAAATTTGGTAATGTTGAAAGGTATGTTATATCAAAAGATCCAGCATGTGTTGGGCCATCAGCACCAACTAACCCCGCTCTGTCGATTGCAAATCTAACAGGCAAAGATTGTATGGCAACATCGTGGACTACCTGATCATAAGCTCTTTGAAGAAATGTTGAGTATATTGCAGCGTAAGGTTTGTAGCCTTCAGTAGCCATACCTGCAGCAAAAGTAACAGCATGTTGCTCGGCTATCCCAACATCAAACATTCTTTCTGGAAATTTTTTTCCAAATAAGTCCATCCCTGTTCCTGATGGCATAGCGGCAGTTATGCCAACTACCTTACTATCTTTTTCCGCATGTTTGATTAATGAATTGGCGAATACTTTTGTATAAGAAGGAGTATTAGATTTAGACTTTTCTTGTTCTCCTGTTTTTACATTAAATTTTGAAACACCATGAAATTTATCCTCCGATTTTTCAGCAAACGAATAACCTTTTCCTTTTTCAGTTTTAACATGGATTAAAATTGGTCCATCATAATTAATATCCTTTACATTATTAAATACTGAGATCATTGAATCAATATCGTGTCCATCAATTGGTCCAATATAATAAAATCCCATAGAATTAAATAATGTTCCACCAGTTACTGCAGATCTTAAAAAATCTTCAGCTTTTCCAGCTTGATTTTTAAATCTTTTTGAAAAAGCAGATATAATTAATTTTAATGTTTCTCTAAAACTAAAGTAAACTTTACCAGATAAAATTTTTGCTAGATATTTTCTCATAGCACCAACAGGTTTTGAAATTGACATATCGTTATCATTTAAAACAACAATCATCCTTGTTTTGCTTCCACCTGCATTATTCATAGCCTCATAAGCCATACCAGCACTTATCGCCCCATCACCTATGACTGCAATTACATTACCTGATTTATTTGATAAATTATTAGCTACTGCTATTCCTAATGCAGATGAAATAGAAGTTGAACTATGAGCAGCACCAAATGGATCATACTCACTTTCTGATCTTTTTGTAAAACCTGATAATCCTTCACCTTTTCTAAGAGTTCTTATTTGTTTTTTTCTACCGGTTAATATTTTATGTGGATAAGTTTGATGCCCTACATCCCAAATTAATTTATCATGAGGAGTATTAAATATATAGTGTAAGACAACAGTCAATTCTACAACTCCTAGTCCAGCACCTAAATGCCCTCCTGTTTCAGAGACAACATCAATTAACTCTTGTCGAACCTCGTCTGCCAAAATTTTAATATCAGATTGTGATAATTTTCTTACATCATCAGGAAAAT
>CACBYC010000006.1 GCA_902543405.1 uncultured Pelagibacteraceae bacterium
TATACCTACACCATATTATTTTTTGAGTTTAGTAAGAAATTATTTTATAAAAATAAAAATTAGCAAAATTCTCTTTATAGATCTTGGATGTGGTTATTCAAGAACTCAGTTTTTCTTTTCAAAAAGTTTTGATAGTTATTTTATTGGTTACGATTATAACGACAATATTATAAACTATTTAAAGAATAAAAAAATCAATAGAGCTAAATTTTATTCATCTAACTTAAGAAAAAAAAGTACTGTCAAATCACTAATTACAAATATCAATAAATATAAAAATAGAAATCTTTTAGTATTTTTTTCTGACTCATTTGACTTATATTTATTAAACGAAATATTGATTAATATTTCAAAAAAATGTAATTTTTATTGTATTTTAATTAATATTAAAAAAAATAATTTACTAAAAATTAAATATAAAACAGTTTTTAATAAGAGTTTCAAAATGAAGAATAGAAATATAAAGATTATAAAAATTGATGTACAAAGATAATATCGAAATATTAATTCCGACTTTTAATGAAGCTGATAATATAGAACAAGTTATTAAAGAACTTAATGACGAAGGATATTACAAAATTACAATTTTAGATGCTAATTCAAAAGATAATACTGTTGAAATTGCAAAAAAATATGATTGTAAAATAATTTTAGACGATACTACTATCAAAGGTTTCGGTGGATCTGTAATAAATGGCTTAAATAATCTTTCATGTGAATATTTTTGCATTTTTGATGGTGATAATTCTTTCAATCCTAGGCAAATTTCTGAAATGTATGATAAAGTCAATTCTGGTCATGACTTTGTGTTTGCATCAAGATATTTAAATCATGAAAAAAGTGAAGACGATACCTTATTTACAAAATTTGGAAATTATTTTTTCACAAAGTTAGTAAGAATTTTTTTCCAAATAAATACATCTGATGTATTATTTTTGTATGTTTTGGGAAAAAAAAGCAATGTAAAAAAGCTAAATTTAGTAGAAAAAGATTATAGTATTTGCACTGAGTTTATAATTAAGGCTTACAAAGAATTTGAATGTACTGAAATTTTATCCAAAGAAAGAAAAAGACTTCATGGTGATAGCAAAGTTAACAAGGTTTTAGCTGGTTTAACATTACTTATTAATATAATTAGATTACGTATAATTTATTAATGAAGAAAAAAATTGCTTTTATAACAGGAATAACAGGTCAAGATGGATCGTACTTAGCAGAGCTGTTATTAAAAAAAAAATATACAGTTCATGGTTTATTAAGGAGAACAAGTATATTAAATGTAGATAGAATTCAGGATATTATTTATAAGTACGAAAAACAAAAAAAACTAGTTTTACACTATATAGACCTTACAGATACATCTAGTATTACCAATTTAATAATTAAACATAAACCTCACGAATTTTATAATTTAGCAGCAATGTCTCATGTTGGTATTAGTTTTAGCACTGGAGAAACTACAATGAATACAAATGCTATATCATCTTATAGAATATTAGAGTCCATACTAAAAAATCATAAAAAGTGTAAATTTTATCAAGCTTCTTCAAGTGAAATGTTTGGATCAACACCACCACCACAAAATGAAAAAAGTAGTTTTAATCCTCAAAGCCCTTATGGAGTGTCAAAAGTTTCTGCTTTTTATACAACTAGATACTTTAGGCAAGCACACGGACTATTCTCTTCAAACGGAATATTATTCAATCATGAGTCTCCCAGAAGAGGTCTAAATTTTGTTACCAGAAAAATTACTCATTCATTAGCTAGAATATTGGTTGGAAAAGAAAAAAAAATATACTTAGGAGATATAACAACCAAAAGAGACTGGGGCCATGCAAAAGATTACGTTTATGGGATTTGGTTAATATTACAGCATAAAAAAGCAGATGATTTTGTTCTATCGACAGGAAAAAATTATTCAATCAAAGATTTTTTAAAAAAAGTATTTAAAATATTAGGTTTAGATTGGAGAAAATTTGTTAAAACAAATACAAAAAATTTTATGAGACCTTCAGAGGTAAGAAATTTAAAAGGTGATAGCAATAAAGCTAAAAAAATTTTAAAATGGAGACCAAAGTATAATTTAGACGATTTGTGTAAAGACATGCTGATCAGCGACCTTAAACTTTATAATCTATCTTTAAATAAGGCAAAAAAAATTGCTAAAAAATTAAAATAGGATTGCGTTGTGATATATCAAATAAGGCCAGTTATCGGAGATAAAGCTAAAAAAAAACTTATTCAATATATTAAAAAAGATAATTGGATAACAGAACATAAAGTTACATATGACTTTGAAAAGTCATTTGCTAAATTTACGAACTCCAAATATTGTATTGCGTTCCCTAATGGCACTATAACAATGTCATCTATACTTGCATGTTTAAACTTAAAAAAAAAAGATGAGATTTTGGTTTCGAACTACACAATGGTAGCAACAGCTAATGCTGCAAGATTTTTTAATTTTAAAGTTAAACTTGTTGATATATCCAATAAAGATCTTTGTATGTGTCCAAATGATTTAATAAGAAAAATTAATAAAAACACAAGAGTCGTAATCTATACGCAAATGAATGGTAGATTGGGACAAATAAATAAAATAAAAAAAATTTGCAAGGAAAACTCCATTCATTTAATTGAAGACTCAGCTCATGCAATTGGTACTTACAATAGTAAAAAACATGTTGGAAATGCAGGAATTGCAAGCTCTTATTCTTTTAGTATGCCTAAATTAATTACTATGGGGCAAGGAGGCGCCATAACTACAAATAATTTAAATCTTTCAAAAAAACTTCGATTATTTAAAAATTTTGGCAGATCAAAGGAAGGAAATGATATTCATGATTTTCTTGGATACAATTTTAGAATAACAGACATGCAATCTGTAATTGCTTTGGAACAATTGAAAACTATAAAGTCTAGAATAAAAATAAAAAAAAAAATATTTAAATTTTATCAAAATAAATTAAAAGAAAACAAATCTATTCAAATATTTGACATAAAAAAAAATGAAACCCCATGGTCAGTTGATATATATTCAGATAAAATTGAAACAATAAGAAAAAAACTATTAGCAAATAATATTTATACAAGATATGTATACCCACCATTAAACACTCAGAAAATTTATAATAACTTTAAAAATTTACCAGTATCAAATAATTATTGCACAAAAGGATTGTGGTTACCATCTAGTTTAGACTTAAAAAAAAAAGAAATTGAAAAGATTTGTAAAATTATAAATAGAGCAACAAATTAATGAAATTACACTTAAGAAATAAATGTATTTGTTGTAATGGAAAAAAACTTCTAGAAATTATTAATCTTGGCAATCATTCTTTTGCAGATAGATTTGTACCCAAAAATAAAATTAAAGATAAAGATCCTGAATATCCATTAATATTAGATTTGTGCAATAAATGTAAATTTATACAATCAAGAATAATAACAGATCCAAAAGATAGATATATCAATTATGATTATTCCTATACTTCGTCTAACTCAAAATACTCAAGAAATCATTGGAAAAACTTTGCCTTTTATTTAAGAAAAAAAAGAAAAATAAAAAATTCGAAAATTATCGAGATTGGCTCAAATGATGGTTATTTACTTAAACATTTGAAAAAAATGAAAGCAAATGTGCTAGGTATCGATGCATCAAAATTTATGGTTAAAATCAGTAAAGAAAACAAAATTGATACACTTCACGCAATATTTAATTTTAACCAAAGTAAAAAAATTAAAAAAAAATTTGGTTATTCAAATATTATAATAGCAAACAATGTTTTTAATCATTCGGATAATCCTAAGAATTTTTTAAAAGGGGTTTATCACTTGTTAGAAAAAAATGGAATGTTTGTCTTTGAACAACCATATTTCGCAAGAGGTTTATTTGCTGAAAAATTTGATCAAATTTATCATGAACATGTTTCTTATTTTACGGCTAAAAATATCCATTCAATTCTTGATGTTTGCAACTTTAAAATTCTTTCTATGGAAGAAAATGAATATCATGGAGGAAGTATGAGAACAATTGCTGTTAAAAAAAATTCTTTGCTTAGTGAAATTGACATTTCAAAAAAAATTCAATTTGAAAATAGAAATAATATATACAAAAAGAATTTTTATTCAAAAATGTTTAAAAAAATCAATAAAAGAAAAAATACTTTAAAAAAAAAATTATATTCTCTTAAGAAAAAGAATTATGTAATTGCTGGTATTGGAGCTGGCGCCAAAGCAAATACTTTTTTAACTTATTTTAATTTAGATTTTAATATTATTAATTTCATTACTGATACATCTAAATATAAACAATTCAAATTTACTCCTTTAACAAGAGTAATCATTAAAAGTGACAATGAATTAAAAAAATACAATAAAATAGCTTGTATTATTTTGTCTTGGAATATAAGCAGTATTTTAATTAAAAAACTAAAAATAATTAATAAAAAAATTTATTTTATAAAAATATGAAATTTAAAAAATTAAAAGAAAATTTTATTGACAGTAGAGGTTCAATAACTGATATTTTTTATAAAACAAACATACAACATGTTGCAATAATTAAGTCAAAACCTAATGTCAGAAGAGGAGATCATTTTCACAAAAAAACTACACAGTGGATATTGATAACAAAAGGTTCTTTAGAATATTGGTATAAAAAATTAAATTCTAAAGAAAAACCCATGGTTAAAGTCCTAAAAGTTGGAGATTTTGTTGAAACTCCTCCGAATGAAATGCATGCTCTTAAAATTGGTAAAAACGGTAACGAATTCGTTGTATTTACGATTGGTAAAAGAGGGGGCAAGGATTATGAATCAGATACTTATCGTTTTTCTCCATCATTAATTAAATCTAGGAAGAAAAATGAAAATTATAAAATTACAAAACAATTATAAGGATTTAAGAGGGTCTATAAGTGATATTTTATATAAAAAAAAAATTAAGCATATTTCTCTAATAGTATCTAACAAAGGCGCTATTAGAGGGAATAATTACTTTAAAAAAAATGTTCAATATATTTTCAATCTATCAAGTCCTTTTGAGTATTGGTATAAAAAGCTAGGATCAAAAAAAAAACCAAAAAGAATTCTTGTAAAAAAAAATGACTTGTTATTTACACCTAAGTTAGAAATACATGTTTCTAAATTCATGAAAAAGAACAAGCTTTTAGAATTTTCTACTCTCAGTTATAAAGAAAAAAAAAAATTTAAGGATTCAACTAGATATATTTTAATTAAGTAAATAATAAAACTATTATTTGTTGATATTTTTAATAATTCTAGCCTATATCTTAATTAATTAAATACATTTAACTGATAAAATTGTATGATATTAATAAAAAAATCATAATTAATTAATTTTAAAAGTATTTAAAAGTTGAACAATTTTTATTTTTTTTTATCAAAGATTTTAAACCCATTATTAAATCCTTTAAATATTTTATTTTTATTTTTAATAGTATTAGGTTTCTCCTACTTAAAATCAAAAAATAAACTTATATTTAAGATATTTATATTAAATATCACGATAATTACATTAATAGCTTTTTTACCTTTGGGAAAATATGGCTTAAATTATCTTGAAAAAGATTTTCAAAACCAAAAGCAATACAAAAATATATCAAATATTTTAGTACTACCTGGTGCTGACTCCAGAATAATAGCTTCTGTTAATCTAGCTAACTTCTATAAAAAATCTAAAATTTATTACATAGGTTTAAACTTTTATAATGATGAGAAGAATTCATCCTACGATGTTCGTGCTAGAAATTTTTATGAGAATATGAATTTTGATATGAATAGAGTTAAATTTGTTGGTACCTCGAAAAATACAATTGAAAATTTAACTGAAATTGAAAATTTAAAACTAAAAGACTCTGAAACAATCTTGCTTACCTCTGCTTATCATATGAAAAGATCTATTATGATCGCTAAGAAAAAAAATTTAAATCTTTTGCCTTATGCAGTTGATATTGCTTCAAAAGATAATAAAAATTTATTAAATACCTACAAATCTTTTGATGTAGTAAATAATATGATAAAATTTAATTTATTTTTTAGAGAAATTATTGGAATTTTTGCTTTTAAAATATTCTATTAATTATGAAAAACACTATTAATACTTACTTTTTTCATAATAATTAAAAAATTTTCTTTTTTTTTTAAAACAAATATATATACAAGTCTAGATTGAATTATGAAAAAATGGACAGCCAATAGTTGGAGAAACCATCCAGTAAAGCACATACCTGAGTATAAGAATGAAGATGAGCTTAATTTGGTTTTAAATAAATTAAGAAACTTCCCTCCATTAGTATTTGCAGGAGAAACTAGACACCTTAAAGATCAATTAGCAAACGTTGTTGATGGTAAAGCTTTCTTATTACAAGGTGGAGATTGTGCTGAGAGCTTTGCAGAATTTAACCCAGATAATATTAGAGATTATTTTAAACTAATGCTTCAAATGTCATTAGTATTGACTTATTCAGCATCTTTGCCAGTAGTAAAACTAGGAAGGATTGCTGGTCAGTTTTCAAAACCTAGAAGTGCTCCTACAGAAAAGCAAGGAGATCTAGAGCTACCAAGTTATTTAGGAGACAATATTAATGGTATGGAATTCACAGAGGCAGCAAGAGTCCCAGATCCAAAAAGATTATTTAGAGCATACTCTCAATCAGCCTCTACATTAAATTTAATAAGAGCATTTTCTAATGGTGGATTTGCTGATTTAAAAAAAGTCCATCTATGGAATTTAGGTTATATCAAATCTGCTGCACAAGCTAAAAAATTCAAGGAATTAGAAGATAAAATTGCAGATGCTCTAGCTTTCATGGAAGCTTGTGGAATTACATCAGACTTTAACAGAAGATTATACACTGTTAATTTCTGGACATCGCATGAAGCGTTGCATTTGCCATTTGAGGAAACTATGACAAGAATAGATTCTACCACTGGTGAATATCATGATACCTCTGCACATTTTGTATGGATAGGAGACAGAACAAGACAAATTGATGGTGGTCATGTTGAGTTTTGTAGAGGTATTGAAAATCCAATTGGAATTAAATGTGGTCCAACTTCTAAACCCGAAGAGATAGCTAAAATTTGTGAGCTGATAAATCCTAAAAATGATAAAGGTAAAATTACATTAATTTCTCGATTTGGCCACGATCAAGTAGAAAAATATTTACCAAAACTTATACGAGGAATTAAAAAAGAGGGACTTAACGTAATCTGGTCATGTGACCCAATGCATGGAAATACGATTAAATCAACCACAGGATTTAAAACAAGACCTTTTAACAACGTTTTAAATGAAGTTAAAAATGTATTTAGCGTACATCAAAGCGAAGGATCATATGCAGGAGGACTTCATATTGAAATGACTGGTCAAAATGTGACAGAATGTACTGGTGGAGCACAAAAAATATCAGATACAGATTTATCAAGCAGATATCACACTCAATGTGATCCAAGACTTAATGCTAACCAAGCCCTAGAGTTAGCTTTTTTAATTTCAGATGAGATTAAAAAGAATACCTTGTATGCTAAAAACGGTATTAGAGCGGCATCTTAATCATTTAATTTTTTAAATTAATTATTATATTTTAAATATGAAACCTAGCCAAAAAGTTACATTTATTAAAGACTGGATATTGAATTACGTTCATTCGATGCCAAAAAAAGCCGAGTCTCTGGTAATTGGGATTTCAGGAGGAATTGATTCTTCTGTTTCGAGCACCTTAAGTGCAATGACAGGACTTAAAACTATAGTCTTATCTATGCCAATAAAACAAAAAAGTGCACAACATGATTTAAGTTTAAAGCATCAGGAATGGCTAAAACAAAATTTTAAAAATGTTGAAGGAATTACCGTTGAACTGGACAGTCTTTTTTCTACATTTGAAAATACTTTAAAAAATTTTAATAGTTTGCATGGTATGGCAAACTCTAGAGCTAGATTAAGAATGACAACCTTGTATCAAGTTGCAGCTGCCAATAATGGAATAGTAGTTGGTACTGGAAATAAAGTTGAGGATTTTGGAGTAGGTTTTTATACAAAGTATGGAGATGGTGGAGTTGATATATCTCCAATAGCTGACTGTAATAAAACAGAAGTTTGGGAATTAGGAAAAGAATTAAAAATTTTACAAGAGATTATAGATGCACCTCCAACAGATGGTTTATGGGATGATGGTAGGACTGACGAAGGCCAGCTTGGTTTAAGTTATAAAGAACTTGAAGAAGCAATGGAAAACGAAAATTCAAAAAATAGAGAAAAATATATACAAATAAGAAACGCAAATTTGCATAAAATGGATCCAATTCCAGTTTGTAAGATTCCAAGCTAATCAAATAGATTCACAAATCTATAATTAAAGTATATTCCTAGAATAATGAATAAAGATATTTTTTTAACAAATAGTTATGGTGGAAAAAAAGAAAAGTTTCAGCCAATAGATAAAAATAATGTTAAAATGTATGTTTGTGGTCCTACAGTTTATGATGATCCACATATAGGTAATGCGAGGCCATTAGTTGTATTTGATATTCTTTTCAAAGTTTTAAAATGTAAATATGGTAAAGACAACGTTACGTATGTCAGGAATATTACAGATATTGATGATAAAATAATTCAATCTGCAAAAGATAAAAAAATTACAATCTCTGAATTAACCCATAAGATAAATATAAATTTTCAACAAGATTGCAATTATCTAAATTGTGAGAAACCTAACTTTCAACCTAAAGCAACAGAAAATATAAATGAAATGATCAATATGATCAGTAGTTTAATCGAGAAAGGTTTTGCTTATGAGAGCAAGAAACATATTTATTTTGAGGTTAAAAAATTTAAGGATTATGGAAAATTATCAAATAAAAAAATAGAAGATTTAATTTCTGGGTCCAGAGTAGAAGTGTCAAGTAATAAGAAAAATGCTGAAGACTTTGTATTGTGGAAACCCTCAAGTGAAGATGAGCCTAGCTGGCTATCACCGTGGGGCAAGGGAAGACCAGGCTGGCATTTAGAATGTTCAGTAATGTCCAAAAAATATCTTGGCGATAAGTTTGATATTCACGGGGGAGGCAGAGATTTAATATTTCCACATCATGAAAATGAAATTGCACAATCACGTTGTGCTAATGATGTTGATGTTTTTTCAAATTATTGGGTACACAATGGATTTATAACCTTATCAAATGAAAAAATGGCAAAATCACAGGGTAATATTTTAAAGATAAGTGATTTTAAAAATAATGTGAATGGTCAAGCTCTAAGACTGGCTCTAATTAGTGCACAGTACAGACAGCCTTTAGATTGGAATGACAAACTTTTAGAGGAAAGTCAAAAAACAATCGATAAATGGTATAAAAGCTATGTGGAGCTAGATAAGCCCAAACTTATCTCTGATGATGATCTTTATCCTTTGTATGACGATTTAAATACACCAAAATATATAGCTAACCTTCATAAGCTATATGAAAAATCTCAATCAGGTAATTTGGAAGATAAACAAGAATTTGTATCTGCATGTAATTTTGTAGGATTGTTAACAGAGACTAAAGATGAATGGGATAAATTTAAAAAAAATAAATCTGATTTAAGTGATGAGCTAATTGAAATAAAAATTAAAGAACGAAATCAGGCTAGAGATGATAAAAATTACGAATTAGCTGATAAAATTCGAGAAGAGCTTTTGGAAAAAGGAGTTCAAATAGAGGATAAAGATGGTAAAACCTCGTGGAAATTTAAATAATGTCGGACAAAATATACATATTTGATACAACTTTACGTGATGGTGCACAAACACAGGGAGTAGATTTTTCTTTAGATGACAAAGAAAAAATCTCTGTAGCATTGGATAATCTTGGTGTCGATTACATAGAAGGAGGATGGCCTGGAGCTAATCCCACGGATACAGAGTTTTTTAACAAGCAACATTCTTTTAATCATTCAATATTAACAGCTTTTGGTATGACAAAAAAATCTGATCATAGCGCCGAGAATGATCCAATGATTTCATCTTTAATAAATTCTAAGGCAAATTCAATTTGTTTATTTGGAAAGTCTTGGGATTTTCAAGTGGATATTGCTTTAGGCATATCCAAAGATCAAAATTTAAAAAATATTAGCGAAAGTGCAAAACATATAATCAATTCTGGAAAAGAATTCATGTTTGATGCTGAGCACTTTTTTGATGGTTATAAATCAAATAAAGAATACGCTTTAAGTTGCATCAAATCTGCATATGACCAAGGTGCTAGATGGGTTATATTGTGTGATACCAACGGCGGTACCTTACCCCACGAAATATCAAAAATAGTTACAGATGTATCAAAACATATTCCAGGTAAAAATTTAGGAATTCATGCACACAATGATACAGAAAATGCAGTTGCAAATTCTTTAATTGCAATCCAAGCAGGCGTAAGACAGGTGCAGGGAACGATTAATGGTTTAGGTGAAAGATGTGGTAATGCTAACTTAATGTCTCTTATACCATCATTATATTTAAAACCCGAGTTTTCTAAAAATTATGAAATAAATATAAAAGACAAGAATATTAAAAATCTAACACAATGCTCAAGATTATTAGATGAAATTTTAAACAGAAAACCTAACAAACATTTGCCTTATGTAGGAGCTGCAGCTTTTTCACACAAAGGTGGAATGCATGTTTCAGCGGTTCAAAAAGACCCAAAAACTTATGAACACATTGATCCAAAAGAAGTTGGTAATGTAAGAAATATAGTTGTCTCAGATCAAGCTGGACAATCAAATATATTATCAAGATTAGGAACCATTGGAATTGATATCAAAAAAAATGACCCTAAAATTAAAGAACTTTTGGATGAAGTAAAAGGAAGAGAATTTATTGGTTATAGTTATGATGGTGCAGACGCATCGTTTGAATTATTAGCAAGAAGAATAGTTGGAGAAATACCTAGATACTTAATTATTAAGGCATACGATGTTTCTGTTAAAAAAAAAACCTCAGGAGAAATTATTTCTTCCGCTAAAGCAGAGTTAGAAGTAGATGGAGAAAAGATTATTTGTGAAGGTGAGGGTAATGGACCAGTAAATGCCCTGGATAATGCAATAAGAAATAATATTAAAAAAATTTCAAAATATTCAGATTATCTTAAAGATCTAAGATTAGTTGATTATAAAGTAAGAATATTAAACACAGGAACAGAGGCTGTAACTAGAGTTTCTATTGAAAGTACAGACTCTAAAGGAAAAAACTGGTTTACAATAGGAGTTTCTCCAAATATTATAGATGCATCTTTTAAAGCATTAATAGATAGTCTTGATTATAAATTATTCAAAGACAATGCACCAGCAAGTGCTTAATGAATTTTAATAACATATCATTTATTTTACATAAACCTCAGTTATCTGAAAATATAGGATTATGCGCAAGAGGAATGAAGAACTTTGGTTTTAAAAATTTATTATTAATAGAACCAAAACCAATGTTCCCAAATGACAAAATCAAAGCAACTTCAGTTGGAGCTAGTGATATAATAGAAAAAGCAAATATTTATCCAAATTTAGAAAAATCTTTAGACAAAACTGACATTCTTATTGCAACATCGGCAAGATTTAGAAATAAAAATATTAAACATATCTCATTAGAAGAATTAAAAAAAATTGATTTTTCAAAAAAGGTAAGTTTTTTGTTTGGATCTGAAGCTTCTGGTTTAACAAATAATGAAGTGAGTTATGCTGACTATACTTTACAGATCCCAAGTAATGCTAAATTCAGATCTTTAAACCTTTCACACAGTCTAGTAATCGTAGCTCAAACTATTTCAAACTTAATTTCAAAAGAAAAATTTGATTTTCAAAAATCAAAAAAAATACAAAAAGCAACTAAGAAAGAAATATCTGCAATGTTAAACTTTTGTTTGTCAAACCTAGAAAATAAAAATTTTTTTAAACAAAAAGCGAAAAAACCTATAATGCTTGAAAATTTAAGAAGTATTTTTTATAAAATGGAACTCTCCCAAAAAGAAACACGCATTTTATCAAGCGTATTTGCAGCTTTAAGTAAAAAACCGTGATTGACAAAAATATTTTGATGTCTATAAACCCCATAACTACAATATGACAAAACGATTAAACTCAAAACATAAAGTCGACAGAAGACTTAAAGTGAATTTATGGGGCAGACCTAAAAGTCCATTTAATACTAGAGCATACCCCCCAGGACAACACGGTCAGTCAAAATCATCTAAACCATCTGATTATGGAATTCAGCTCCAAGCTAAGCAAAAATTAAAGTGTTACTATGGTAACATGAACGAAAGACAGTTTAGGAACATGTATAAAAGAGCAATAATGAAAAAAGGTGATACTGCTGAAAATTTAATTGGATTATTAGAAAGAAGACTTGATGCAGTAATTTATAGATCAAAATTATCAAATACTATTTTTTCATCAAGACAATTGATTAATCACGGGCATGTAAGAGTAAATGGAAAAAAAGTTAATATATCAAGCTACCAAGTAAAAGAAGAAGACAGTATTGAAATACGTGATAAATCAAAACAATTAGCTTTAATTGATATAGCACTTGCAAATAAAGAAAGAGAGGTTCCAGAATATTTACAATTAGATGAAAAAAACAAAAAAGTAAAATTTGTAAGAATTCCTAAGTTTGAGGAAGTTCCTTATCCAGTCGTTATGGAGCCTAATTTAGTAATTGAATATTATTCAAGATAATTTTTCTGATCAAAAGAACATCAAAAACCCACATAGAAAAAACTCTTTCAGAAAATCCAGATTGGAAAATTTTGGATATTGGTTGTGGATATGGTGCAAACAAACATGCAACAACAGTTAGTGATATACTAGATTTATCAAATCACTACAAAGACAAGTCATTTGTAAAGATCACTGAAAAAAAATTGCCTTTTAAAGATAAGGAATTTGATTTTGTTATTGCCTCCCATGTAGCTGAACATGTTGAAGATGTCTCTTATTTTTTAAATGAAATATCTAGAGTAGGAAAAAAAGGATATATTGAAGTACCTACAAGACTTGAAGACAATTTGGTTTTTGAAAATAAAAAAGCTCATATTTGGCACTTAGTATTTGATGATGTTAATAATCAAATTAATATTTCGAAAAAACATCAATATTTTGAACCAGTTTTAACTGTAGGAACAATAAAAAAATTAAATGAATATTTTCGTGAAAGTTTAGTAATTGAATTAAGTTGGGAAGATAGTATTAAATTTAATATAGTTGAAGATAATTTAAAAACTCCAGTTAAAATATCAATTTTAAAATTGCTAAAAAAATATTTTTCAAAAAAAATTAGGTTGTTAATTAAATAAGTTAGTTTTTCTTTTTAAATTCAATTCCATTATCTTCAAAAAGTTTGGCTAGTTCACCACTTTCGTACATTTCCTTAACTATATCACAACCACCTATGAACTCATTCTTAACATATAATTGAGGAATTGTTGGCCAATCACTGAAAACTTTAATACCTTCTCTTAGATTTTGATCTGCTAAAACGTTTACACCTTTGAAATTAACTTCAAGCATTTTTAAAATGTTAGTCACAGCCATAGAAAACCCACACTGAGGAGAATCAGGTGTTCCCTTCATAAACAAACATACTTCGTTACTTTTAATTTCATTATTTATTAATTCATTTGTTTGACTATCCATTTACTCCTCCTTTGTTTTAACTGCTAATGCGTGTAATTCATTTCCCATCTTGCCTTTAAGAGAACTATATACCATTTTGTGCTGTTGAATTTTACTTTTTCCTGCAAATTGCGACGAAATTACTGTAGCTGAGTAATGATTACCGTCACCTGCAAGATCTTGAATTTCTACTTTCGCATCAGGAAGCGCTTCTTTTATTAAGCTTTCTATTTCTTTTAAATCCATTGCCATTAATTAACCATATATTCCTTAAGCCAATTTTTATAGCCTTCTTTAATATCGTCAATTGATATTTTTAGATCACTTCCATAAGTAATCTGATTGCTTTCTATTATACCTAATTTATCAAAATGGATTGAATCTTTTTTAAGTATTTTTTCAACATTTTCTAAATTCTCAGGTTTTATTTCTATTATATACCTTCCCTGGTCCTCTCCAAAAAAATACTCAAATTTATTTACTAAACCTTCAATTGTAAATAATTTTACTCCTTTACTCCCTTTTATGCTCATTTTTGAAATAGCTGTTAAAATTCCTCCCAAGGAAACATCATGACAAGTCTCAATTAAATTTTTATTTTTTAAATTTAAAATACTCATCCCATTTTGTTTTTCATTGAATAAATTAATTTCTGGAGGAGGTCCATTATGATTAAACAAAATATTTTTTGCAAATATTGATTGATCTAAATGACCTTCTGTTTTACCAATTACTAATAGATAATTACCATCATTTTTTAATTCCATTGTAACCATCTGTTTATAATCTGATAATAGTCCAATACCTCCAATAGATGGAGTGGGCTTAATTCCCTTATCTTTTGTTTCATTATAGAAAGAGACATTTCCTGAAACCACAGGGTAATTTAAATATTTTGAAGCTTCTGTAATTCCTTGCACACATTCAACAAACTCTCCCATATTTTTTTCTTTTTCTGGATTTCCAAAATTAAGACAATTTGTAATTGCTATTGGTTTTGCCCCTACAGAAATCATATTTCTCCAACTTTCACAAACTACTTGTTTTCCTCCTGTTAATGGATGTGCATGACAGTAAGTAGCTGATGAATCTACTGATGCAGCCACCGCTTTATTAGTTCCATGTACTCTTACCACGCCTGCATTACCGCCTGGTTTTTGTATAGTATCACCCATAACAGTATGATCATATTGGCTCCATATCCATTCTTTATCTGCAATGTTTGGGTCAGTTAAGATTTTATTTAAACAATCACTTAATTTCAAAGACTTAAAATCATCTTTTGAAAAATTGTTTTCTTTAGGTAATTTAGCTTTTATCCATTTACGATCGTACATTGGAGCATTTTCAGCTAAAAAATCAATCGGAATTTCAGCAACTTTTTTATTTTCAAAATATAGTTCTATATTTTTACTATTGGTTGTCTTTCCAATAACTGCAAAATCTAAGTTCCACTTATCAAATATTTTTTTTGCTTCATCTTCTTTTCCAGCCTCTAATACAATTAACATTCTCTCTTGGCTTTCTGAAAGCATTATTTCATAAGGTGTCATGTTTTCTTCCCTACAAGGTACTTTTGTTAAGTCTATTTCAATACCTAAATCACCTTTTGAGGCCATTTCAATACTTGATGAAGTCAGTCCAGCAGCACCCATATCTTGAATTGATATTATTGATTTACCTGCCATTAATTCTAAGCAAGCCTCTAAAAGTAGTTTTTCAGTGAATGGATCGCCAACTTGAACTGTTGGTTTCTTCTCCTCTATTTTATCATCGAAAATAGCTGATGCCATACTTGCACCATGAATTCCGTCTCTTCCTGTTTTTGACCCTACATATATAACAGGCTTATCAACTCCTGCAGCTTTAGAGTAAAATATTTTATTTTTATTTACTAAGCCTAATGTCATTGCATTGACTAAAATATTTCCATTATAAGATTTGTCAAAGCAAGTTTGGCCAGCAATAGTTGGAACGCCAATACAATTACCATATCCACCAATACCTTTAACAACCCCTCTTAATAGATTTCTAGTTTTTTCATGATCAATTGAGCCAAAGTGAATTGAATTTAAATTAGCAATAGGTCTTGCGCCCATAGTAAATACATCCCTCATAATTCCACCAACTCCTGTTGCTGCACCTTGATAGGGCTCAATAAATGAAGGATGGTTATGACTTTCTATCTTAAATACAATTGCATCATCATCTTCAATATCTACAACACCAGCATTTTCTCCTGGACCCTGAATAACTTGATTGCCTTTAGTATGTAATTTTTTTAGATGTCTTCTAGATGATTTATAAGAACAATGTTCATTCCACATTGCTGAAAAAACACCTAATTCTGTTATATTTGGAGTTCTCTTTAGTAAATCACAAATTTTTTTATATTCATCTTTTTTCAGTCCATGATCAATTGCTATTTGTTCATTCACTTCACTCATTACATACTACCTATTAAATTTTCAAAAAATAGTGATCCGTCTTCACCCGAAAGGAAAGGATCAATCATCCTTTCTGGATGAGGCATCATTCCCAAAATATTTTTATCTTTATTGAATATCCCAGCTATATTTTGAATAGCCCCATTAGGATTATTATTTTCATTATCATTTCCTTTATCGTCACAATAGGTAACCGCTATTTGTCCATTATCTTCTATTGATTTTAATTCATCATTTGAACAAAAGTAATTTCCTTCGTTATGAGCAATATGAAGTTCTAAAACTTCTTTTTTAATGTTTTTAAAATATTTATTTTCTTTATTTTTAATTTTTACAAAAACATTTTTACAAATAAAGTTTAGGTATTTATTTTGTTGAAGTATTCCAGGTAGTAGGCCTGTTTCAGTTAGTATTTGAAAGCCATTACAGATACCAAGCACTAATCCCCCAGAATTTGCAAAATCAATCACAGATTTAATAATTCTCGATTTACCAGCAATGCTTCCACATCTAAGATAATCTCCGTAAGAAAAACCTCCTGGCAAAACAATTAAATCACTCTTTGGAATGTTAGTATCATTGTGCCAAACCATTTGATTTTCAAAACCAAATTTCTTTAGAGCCACATCCATATCTCTATCACAATTTGAGCCAGGGAATATAATTACGGATGATTTCATTCAAAAGTTACAAGATTTTATAATCCTCAATAACTAGGTTTGCTAAAAGCTTCTTACACATTTCCTCTACTTGCGATTTAGCTTTACTTTCATCACTCTCATTTACTTCAATATCGAAATATTTACCTTGTCTTACTTCTGAAACATTATCAAAAGTCATTCCATTTAGAGTTTGTTGTATCGCCTTACCTTGAGGATCAAGCACTCCATTTTTTAAAGTAACTATTACTTTCACTTTCATTTTTTTTTAATTTTTACTGCTTTAGGTTTAGGATAAGTTAGTGGTCTTATATTTGATTGTTCGTGCAATATATTAAGCCTAATGGCCACTTCTTGATAAGCTTCTACCAAGTTTCCAAGGTTATTTCTAAATCTATCTTTATCTAGTTTTTTATCTGTTCTCATATCCCAAAGCCTGCATGTATCTGGACTAATTTCATCAGCTAGCATAATTTCTCTTTTACCATCAGCTTCAAACCTTCCAAATTCAACTTTAAAATCTACTAATTTAATTCCAACACCCCTGAACATGCCTTGAAGAAAATCATTTATTCTTCTTACTTCTTCGTAAATAAAATCTAATTCGAAAACATCCATCCATTTAAACGCTAAAATATGCTCTCTGCTTACAAGAGGATCACCTAGATCATCATTTTTTAAGCAATATTCAACTAGTGGGTAATCAAGCACTGTTCCATCTTCTATTCCTAATCTTTTCGTTAAAGAACCTGTTGCAATATTTCTAACAACAAATTCAATTGGAATAATTTCCACTAACTTAACAAGTTGTTCTCTCATATTAAGTCTTTTTACTAAATGGTTTTTTATTCCAACATTGCTTAATTGAGTAAGAATATGTTCTGAAATTCTATTATTTAAAATTCCTTTACCTTCAATGACATCTTTTTTTTGATTATTAAAAGCGGTTGCATCATCTTTGAAATGTTGAATTACTAAATTTTTATCATTGCTAGAATAGATTATTTTAGCTTTACCCTCATATAACTTTTTACCTTTTTTCATTATTTAAATACCCTATTAAAAATTAAATTAACATTCTTAAAGTGTGAAGAATAATTAAATATTTTTTTCATTTTCTTACTTGATATTCTAGATGTAATGTTTTTGTCACTCATCACAACATCTAAAAGATTAAGATTATCTGCTATGCATTTTTTGGCATGTGCTTGAACTAATCTATAAGAAATTTCTCTACTTAAACCTGATTTTGTTAGTTCTAACATCAATTCTTGAGAGAAAATTGTACCCTTGGTGATATTAAGATTGTTGAGCATTTTCCTTGGATAGACAATCATTTTATCTAATACGCTCGCTAATCTTACTAATGCAAAATCTAAAGTTATATTTGCATCTGGACCAATATTTCTCTCGACACTTGAATGTGAAATATCCCTTTCATGCCAAAGTGCAATATTTTCTAGTGCTGGAATAGTATAACTTCTAACCATTCTAGCGAGCCCAGTTAAGTTTTCACTTAATATTGGGTTTTTTTTATGTGGCATTGCACTTGAACCTTTTTGTTTTTTTGAAAAAAATTCCTGCAATTCATAAACTTCAGTTCTTTGTAAGTGTCTAATTTCAGTTGAAACTCTTTCAATTGATCCAGCAATAATACCTAAAACTGAAAAATAATGTGCATGTCTATCTCTTGGAATAACTTGAGTAGATATAGGCTCAACTTTTAACCCTAGTTTTTTAGCAACGTGTTTTTCTACATTAGGATTAATATTTGCAAAAGTACCAACAGCACCAGATATTGCGCACGTTGATATTTCATCTATTGCATTAATTAGTCTTTTTTTATTTCTTTTGAATTCCTCATAATATGAAGCTAATTTAAGACCAAATGTAATTGGCTCTGCGTGAATACCATGGCTTCTACCCATACATGGTGTAAATTTATATTTTTTGGCTTTAGATTTTAAAACTTTTAAAATTTGATCTATATCTTTTAACAAAATTTTACCAGATTGCACTAATTGAACATTAAAACTTGTGTCTACAACATCTGATGAGGTCATTCCTTGGTGTAAATATCTTGCCTTAATTCCCACTTTTTCAGTGACAGAAGTTAAGAATGCAATGACGTCATGTTTTACTTTGGTTTCAATATTGTGAATTCTTTTAACATTAATTCTAGCTTTTTTTCTAACAGCACTTGCTACACCTTTTGGAATAGTTCCTAATCTTTCCATTCCTTCAGCTGCAGCAATTTCCACATCTAACCAAATTTGATATTTATTATGTTCGGACCAAATATCCGTAAGTTCTTTTCTAGAGTATCTTGTTATCATTAATTATATGGAGGCCTTTTATAACCTTTAACAGATTCTGTAAAAATTTCATAAGAGTCTTCTGTAATTCCTATTGTATGCTCAAATTGTGCAGATAAAGACTTATCCTTTGTAACTGCTGTCCATCCATCATTAAGGACTTTCACATCTAATTTACCAACATTTATCATAGGTTCTATTGTAAAGGTCATACCAGGTGTTAGTTCTTGACCAGTATTTTTTTTACCATAGTGAAGAATATTAGGTTGTTCATGAAAAGTATTGCTAATACCATGTCCACAAAAATCTCTAACTACTGAAAAACCCTTTTCTTCAACAAAGGATTGAATTTCAAATCCAATATCTCCTAATTTTACACCTGGTTTTAAAATTGATATTCCTTTCATCATCGACTCGTAAGTTGTGTCAATTAAGTTTTTAGCTTTTACTGGAATATCTCCAATGGTAAACATTCTACTGGTGTCACCGTAGTAATCATTAACTATAGCTGTTACATCAATATTAACTGCATCTCCTTCATTTAATATTCTATCAGAGGGTACGCCATGACAAACAACATGGTTTAATGATGTGCAAAGTGATTTTTTAAAACCTCTGTAGTATAATGGGGCAGAGTGGCCACCATTGTCTCTTATAAATTCATAACCCAATTGATCAATTTTATCTGTCGACACGCCCTCTTTGACTTCACTCGTAAGCATATCTAAAGTTTGAGATGCAAGTTTTCCAGCAATCCTCATTTTCTCAAATTTTTCTGAATAATTACTCATCTAAAATTTTTATTTTCTTTTCAATTTTTATTTCTTTAGAATTTAAGCTGCATCTGTAAGCAAGAAAGCTTACACCAGACTTTTTAGCATCTAAATATTCTTCATAATAATTAGAGTCTATATCTTTTGCTATTCTAAAATTATTTATACCCTGAATTTGAGTTAAAAATAAGACATAAGGTTTATATCCTTTTTTAATTGATTCTTTTAACTTTTTAAGGTGTTTTGTGCCCCTAGAAGTAACAGCATCCGGAAATTCTGCTACATCATCCTCCCTCATTAATGTTGTATTTTTTACTTCTAATATTTTTTTATCACACAAAAAATCAAATCTAGTATCATCAGAATACTTAAATTCTGCTCTAATATTTTTTATAGAACTAAATTCTTTTATTAATTTATTCTCTAAAGCATGTTCGACAATCCTATTTGCTCTATGTGTATTTACCCCAATTATTCTTTTTTTTACTTTTATCATCTCTAGGGTAAATTTTAATTTACGTTTAGGATCATTATGCTCGCTCACCCAAGCCTCATTTCCTTGATCCAATAAACCCATCATAGAACCTGTATTTGGACAATGTGCTACAAGAGTTTTATTATTTACTTCTATATCTGTGAAAAATCTCTTATATCTCCGTTGTAATTTGCCTTTTAATAAAGTGTTGGTAAATTTCATAGAATTTTATTTATATTTGGAAATGACTAATAAAAAAGAAATATCTGCAGCAATTATCATTATAGGTAATGAGGTGTTGTCCGGTAGAACAAAAGATTTGAATACAAGTACATTAGCTACTTGGCTTAATTCTCTTGGGATTTCTGTTAGAGAGGTAAGAGTAATTCCTGATGTGGAAAAAACCATAGTAGATACTGTTCATGAGTTAAGAGATAAATACAACTATGTGTTTACTACAGGTGGTATTGGTCCAACTCATGATGACATAACAGCAGAATCAATTGCAAAAGCTTTTAATATTGAATATGGATTTCATAAAGAGGCATTTGCAATTTTAGAAAAATATTATGAACCAGGTAATTTTAATGATGGTAGACAAAAAATGGCAAAGATGCCAGTAACAGCTAATTTAATTTTAAATCCAACTAGTGGCGCTCCAGGCTTTTATGTAGAAAATGTTTTTTCTCTTCCAGGCGTTCCGTCTATATTAAAAGCAATGATTGGTGGACTTGGCAATGTATTAGTAGGTGGCGACCCAATTCTTAGTAAAACAATAAATTTGATGACTTATGAAAGTGAAATAGCAAGCTCATTAACTAATGTTCAAGATAATAACAAAGATGTAGAAATTGGTAGCTATCCTTTTTTTAGACAAGGTAAATTAGGAGTATCAATAGTATTAAGATCAAAAAATCAAGATAAAATAAACCTGTGCAACTCACTAATCCTTGAATTTGTAAAAGAAAAAAATATTAAAATAGTTGAACTAGAGTAATGTTGTATTTTGCTTACGGAAGTAATCTTAATCTTTTTCAAATGAAGCGGAGATGCAAAGACTCTGTTTTCTTAAAAAAATATGAACTTAAGGGTTACAGATTAAACTTTAGAAGTAAATATAGAGCTGCTGATATAGAAAAGAGTGTAAATTCTTTTGTTCCTGGTGCTTTATTTGAAATATCAAAAAGCGATGAAAAAAAACTAGATGTTTATGAAGATTATCCAATCCTTTATAAAAAACTTTATTTTGCCTATTACAATAAGACAGTGATGACTTACATCATGGTTAATAAAACTGAATTTAGATATCCAACTGAAAGATATTTAAATGTAGTAAAGCGAGGATACAAAGATTGTAAACTCAATATGAAATATTTAAAAATTGCCCTACAGCCAGTTAAGTAATGTTTACAAAAAAACAATTATTAACGAAGGGTTTATTGTCTGTAGCGCCTCATATGTTTTCAGTAATTCCTTTTGGAATTGTTTGTGGTGCAATTGGCATTGAGCTCGGTTTTAGCCCTGTATTAGTTTACGCAATGTCTATCATTATTTTTGGTGGTGCGTCTCAAATAGTATTCTTACAATTGCTTTCTGGAGGAGCATCTGCGTTAATAGCGGTTACATCAGTAGGTGTAATTAATTCTAGACACTTATTATATGGGGCAGTTTTATCTGAATATTTAGAAAAACTCTCTTTTATCAAGAAGCTATTGATATCTTATTTAGTAGTAGACCAGGGGTTTGCCGAGTCGAACAGGTTCTTTCAAAAAAATAAAAATGAACCATATCTTCATTATCATTTACTAGGTTCAGGAGGCACACTTTGGATTTGTTGGCAGTTAGCAACATTGTCTGGAATAATTCTTGGCTCATTTGTGCCAGAGGAACTTGGATTGAAATTTGCAGTTCCTCTAACTTTTATTGCAATTGTTGTTCAGGATTTAAAAAAATTAGACCACGTAATTGTAATGATTAGCTGTGGTTTAAGTTCTTTACTATTTTTTGATGCACCTTTTAAATCATATATAATTATTTCACCAATTATTGCATTATTTGTTGCAGCATTAGTTTTGAGGTTAAAAAAATGACCTGGTTGTCAATTATAATAGCGGGGATAATTACTTACTTTACAAGAATGACTATGGTTGCATTAGTAGATAGAGATTTATTAGGTGAGAAAGTAAAAGCAGTATTAGCATATGTTCCATCTGCAGTGTTTCCAGCAATAATATTTCCTGGAATATTTATTAATGAGCATGGAACATATATAGAAATATATGATCCAAAAATATTTGGAGCAATTATTGCCATATTGGTTGGTTATTTTTCAAGAAATGTAATTGCCACAATATTATCCGGACTATTTTCATATTGGATTATCATATTTTTATTATAAAATTTACTTATGAGTATCACTACATTTGAAAATAACTTTTATAAAAAGAATGGCTACTTAGTTAAAGATCAACTTATTTCTAGAAAAGAGATCGATAAATTAAATGTTCTTATTAAAAAGATTGTTACAAAAGAAAAGAAGAGCAGAAAGAAAGTTAAAGACCAAGGAGGCACACAAAGTTATGATAATTACCACTTTGTATTCAATAGCAACTCTACAAAAAATAAAGAAATATTAAGATTAAATAACCCTCAAAATAACAATAAGCTATTTTATAATTTATCAAGGAATAAAAAAATAATTGATATTGTTAAAAAACTTATTGGTGGAACAGTAAGATTTCACCTAGGAAAATTAAATTTTAAATTACCAAATAAGAAAAAGGGGAGTTTAGTCGAGTGGCATCAGGACTTTGCTTTTTATCCACACACAAATGACGATTTAATTACAGTCGGTATTTATCTTGAAGATTGTTATGAAAAAAATGGTCCATTAAAGGTTATAAAAGGTTCTCATAAAAAAGAATTATTTAGTCATCATAGCAATGATAATTACTTTGTAGGTAAAATTAATACTAAAAAAAATAAGATTAATTTTAAAAAGTCAGTTTCGTTAACTGGTAAAGCAGGCTCTGTTGCATTCTTTCATTGTCGAACAATTCATGGTTCAGGTTTAAACCATACTGATGGCTCAAGACCTCTAATACTATTTGGTTATAGAGCGTGTGATGCATGGCCTATTATTAATGATGGTAATCCTCATCCAGAAACAAATTTTGTAAATTATGATAAAAATATTATTTATGGGAAAAAATCAATTGCTCCAAGGTGTACTAAAGTTCCTATTATTATACCGTTGCCTAAAAAGAAACATTATGTATCAATTTATCAATTACAAAAAAGCTAGTAAGCTTTTTTTTATTTCTTTTATTTTTTTAAGTATTTGTAATTTAAGTTATTCCAATATTGTCGAAGAACTCACAGCATTAAATAATCTTTACAAACAGGGTGCTATCACAAAAGAAGAATATTCTAAAGCAAAATCAATTATTTTAAAATCAGAGAGTAAAGTAACCAGCAAAGATACTAAAAAAGTAGAACCAGATAAAAAAATTAAAAAAGAAAATTTTTCAAAAGAGGAAGTCAATGAAGAAGCTAAAGATTTTGATTTAACAAAAACATATGTTTCACTTGAGGAATTTAATCAACTTGGAACTTATGTAAAAATAGATAAATATCCTCATGGATTGTTTAAAGCTTTAGGATCACCTAAAAATACCGCTAAAGATGCAATGATGAGAATGTATTCGACTTTTGTCCAAAAACCGAAATTACTTGAAAAATATCCAGAGAACATGATGAAAGCAATGGCTTATTTTGAGGTCTTTTATAATTATGAACTTAAAGATAAAGAAAAGTCGATAGAAAAATTTAAAAATAATTATCCAAATATCAATTGGAAAACAAAAAAAGACATTAAAACGCTGTATTCATTAAATAATGCAAAAAAATCAATGAGGGAGGCCATGTCTTTAAACAAGGATAATACACTCGATGAGGCTTTAGACAGATATATGTTTATGCATAATTTTTTAAAGCCCGCAAAAAAAATTACACACACACTTTCTAAAGAGGAAAAAAAATTAAAAAATGAAAACTCTAAATTCAAAAAAAATTACGGAAATTTAAAAAAAACTTTTTCAGAAAAAATTGAAAAAAGAATTGATGATAAGGATTTTAAAAAGCAATTAAATAAAAACGTAAAATATATAAAAAAATCTTTTAAAAATATTTCAAAATCAAATCATAAATCAAAGGATTTATATTCCTCTCTCAACGATATATTTCTTAAATCAATGGATTATTATGATGCATGTAAACCTAATTGCTCATCAAAAGAATTGAATGTAGTTATTAATGCAATTGATGTCAATTTATCAATTTTAAAAGAATTCGAACCAAAAGTAATAAAAAAAAAATATTCACAAAATATGGATGATTTAAATTTAGATGAATTGAAAGAGGAAGATCAAGCAACATTAGCTTTAATAACATCTAAATTAAAAATTAAAAAAAAAATTGATTCTGAAAATACTCAGAAAGCTATATTAAATTTAGAAACAAATGGATTTGATTTAGATACTAGCTTAAATAAATTAGAAAACGATGGTTTTGAAGTTAAATCGATATTTATGTCTTTTGATACTTTGGACAACATGAAAAGATGGGCCATGAAAGATTGGGCTAATTCTTGGCGAGGTGAATTACCAAGCGAAATTAAAGACAGTGCAGGAAATATTATTGAATTTACAGATGAAAACGTAAAAGATATCAAAGCACAACTTGCTTATAATTCATTTAAATCTCTAATTGATAATTCTGATTTAAAAAATGCAATAAGTGATAATATAAATCAAAATATTCAGGATATTGCTCAAGAAATTAAAGAGAGTGGTTCATTTAATATAGATTCATGGTTATCACAAGATTTTAGCATTTCTTTAAATAATTATAGTCAGTTAGTAGGAAATTCGCTTGGTATAGAATTAAATAATTTTGATGATCTTACTCAAACAGTTAATGAATTGTATGGAACTAATATGTCTGCAGAGGAGTATGCAGCATCTTGGGAATCATCACAATATTTGGAAGGGTCATCAACCTGGGGAGATGTAACTAGAGGTGTAGATTTGATAAATCAACTTGGATCATTTGATGCTGCATCTATAGCTAAGGAATTAGGAACAGATTTAAGCACCGTTGCAGATAGTATTGTTGCAGCGGCAAATGTTGGTGTTTCAACAGATTTAGAAGCTGCAGCACAAGGACTTGGATACTCAAGTTTTGCCGATGCTGTTAAAGCTTACAATGAACAATATGGAACCAATTATACTGTAGACTCTGCTAAAGAAGCATTAGGACAATAAAATTAACTAAAAAATAATTCCTAAAAGACTTAGTATTAACAATGCTTCCATTCCAACAAACACAATTAGTTTTTACGATTTATATAAGTTAGGTCTTGATTATGTTTTTCAATTGCCCACCCATCATTTGCACGAGCATGAGGATGGACAATTAAGAGGATCACGAAAGCTACTAAATGAAGAAAAAAGAATAATGATAATCTCACGATTCTATTTCTAAAATATTGATTTGTTTTAATTAGGTTCTAATTTCGTTACGATTATGAAAAAATATCACATTTTAAACACATATTATTTTGGGTATAAGACTAATATATGAAATATATTTTATTAGGTGCTGCAATTGCTTTTGCAATGTATCTTGGTGATAAATACATCCTTTAAAAAGTTGAAATAAATGAGTGCTGAAGCAATAAATTTTAATTGGAAATGTAAACATACCTGGAGAAGAAGTGCCAAGAACACAGCCTGGTGCTTGTTAGGTTGTGCTATTGGTGATTTTGGAACTATATTATTTTTTCAAATAACCAAAATCCCTTTCCCAGTATTAAGTATTATGATTTTAGCAATAATTAATGGTTTAATTACAAGTGTAATCTTAGAGACATTTATTTTAATGAAACAAAGTTTTACCTTTCAAAAAGCATTAAAGACTGCGTTAGGCATGAGCTTTATTTCTATGATTAGTATGGAAGTTGCAATGAATATTACAGATTATGTATTAACAGGAGGAGCAATGCTTACCTGGTGGGTAGTTCCCATAATGCTAGCAGTTGGATTTGTTACTCCTTGGCCTTACAATTATTGGAGGCTTAAAAAACATAATCAGGCTTGTCATTAAATTAAATTAATTAACTAAAGGACCAAAATGAGAATATTAAAAGAATTAGAAGATGCAAAATTAGTAATTGTTGATTTAGAAGTAAAGTTAGGAGAAGAGGTAAGAAGTGCACCAACTTTATGTGCTAAATATAAAGGTAAAATTATACCTCTTAATACTGCACATGATGGAAGACCAATATTAATGAATGAAGAAAACTCAATAGAAAACTAAATTATGATTGAACAGATTAGTATTTATTTTACAGCAATGATTTTGGGTATTATGTTATTCTTTTCATTTGTTATTGCTCCAGTAGTATTTACTACTTTAGATGAAGATAATGCTCGAAAGTTCATAAGAAGAATATTTCCTTTTTACTATAATGTTAACTTAGGATTAAGTTTAATTGTTTTATTAACTTTTTTATTCTTAAGCAAACTAGGTTTAGATTTTTACTTAATTTTAGTAATCACACTTTTATTTGCTACCTCAAATTACTTATTAATGCCTTTGATTAACAAATATAGAGATGAAAAGAAGGATAAAAAATTTAAATATTCACACTTTATATCTGTTGTGATTAATTTTGTTCAGATGTTATTCTTAGTAGTTATGTTAATTTAATGAACAAATTATCTTCAAAAGAATTAGATTTATATTCAAATCAAATTCTTGAAGATTATGATGCAAAAAAACCCAGCCAAATATTTAAAAATAAAGTAAAGGTAAGTAACGAAGATGCTTTACTTATTCAAAATAAAGTAACAGAATTAAGAGTATCAAGAGGTGAGGAGGTAATAGGTTACAAAATAGGCTGTATTTCAAAAGACACTCAAAAAAAAATGGACCTTTCTCATCCAGCAAAAGGTACACTTTGGAAGCGTGAATTACATCAAAGCGGTACTGAACTAAATAAAAAGGATTATTTCAATCCTGCTATGGAAGCAGAATTTGGAGTTATACTTAATCGAGATATTAATCCAGACCTAGTATCATTTGATTATATACTAGAGTCTGTTCAATCAATTTATCCCTTAATAGAAATACATAATTTAGTTTTTAATGGAGATGCTCCAAATGGTGCAGAACTTTTAGCCAATAATGCAATTCATGCTGGAGTTATTTTAGGACCAGAGAACAAAGTTCCAAACAGCAATGAAATCACTGATTTAAAACTAGTCTATGACAATGAAGTAGTTGATAAATGGATAGATAAAAAATGGCCTTTTGATATGCTTGGAGAAATAGAGTGGTTAGTGAAAGATAAAGCAAAAACAAATAATATCTTAAAAAAAAATGATTTAATTTTGACCGGAGCCTATGGTTTTCCTGTTCCAATTAATGAGAAGAAGTTGATCGAAGTTACTTCATCAGCTTTTGGAGATGTAGCCTCAACATTTGTTTAAATGTAGCGCATATTGTCTTCATTTACTGCTTTCTCCAATCTTATCAAAAAATCAGGTATAGCACTTTTAACTCTACTCCATGTTGGAATAAAAGGTGTGTCCATTGGATTTTGATAGAAAGCATCACCAGCTTTTATTATATTGGCTGCGAATAGCTCAACTGCTTTTTCCTCAGTATGAGAATCGAATTTCAATCCATTCATTTGAGCATCGTTTCTATATGCATCTATCAAATCTAATGCAGCTCTATAATAAGTTGCTTTTAAAGATCTAAACTGTTCTTTGCTGAATGAGTGGCCTTGAGTGGCTAATTTTTTTATAAATGTTTTAATTATATCAATGGACATTCTTGATAGTCCTTGTTTTTCATTATTGATTGATAAATTTTGATGTTTGTGATCGTATGTGTCAGCTAAATCTACCTGACAAATATTTTGTGGAGAAAAATTTCTTTGCATTTCAGATAAAATTCCAATCTCAATTCCCCAATCTGAAGAAATTCTTAATTCTGGAAGAATATTTCTCCTAAATGAAAATTCTCCTGCTAGAGGATATTTAAAAGATTTCATAAAGTTAAGATAATCACTGTTACCGATAGTTTTCTCTAATGCATTCAATAATGGAAATACAAGTAATCTAGCAACTCTTCCATTCATTTTGTTATCTGCAACTCTTGGATAAAAACCTTTGCAAAATTCAAAATTAAATAGTGGATTTACAACAGGATAGAACAATTTAGCCAACATTCTTCTATCATATGTTTTTATATCACAATCATGCAAAGCAACAGATCTTGCACTATCTCTTGCAATAGACATTCCAATACAATACCAAACATTTCTACCCTTCCCGTATTCGTTTGGAGCAAGTTTTAATTTTTTTAATTCTTTATCTAATTTTTTAAGACTGGGTCCATCATTCCAAAGAATTGTAAAAGGTGTTTCTAATTTTTCAAAGAAAGTCCAAGCTTTTCTTGCTTCAGCCTCAGTTGCTTTATCTAAGCCTATTATTATGTGATTTAGATAATTTGTTTTACTTATTTCACTTACAATTTTAGGTAGCGCATCACCTTTTAACTCAGAATAAAGACAAGGCAAAATTAGTTCCATCTTTCTTTCTTTGGAAAAATTTAATAAATCTTTCTCTAGATCTTTGGTTGACTTGGTGCCAAAGTCATGAAGTGTTGATATAGTGCCATCTTGATAGAAATCACTCATGGCGGCAACCTATCCTAAGATTCAATTTTTTGTATAGCCGTTTTGATCACATCAGCCCATCCTAAAGGGGATGGCTCAGAAGATTTGATTAAATTATCAATATTTATCAACGAACTATCAAAGTTATCATTTTTAACCAAACATGGATAATCAGTCTGTTTTATCATTTCTATATCATTTTCATTATCACCAACACCAATTGTTATGATTTCATCATCCAATTGTTTTCTTATTAATTGAAGAGTTTTGGACATGGCTATTGATTTATTAACATTATCACAAACATTCATTATTCTCCCACCAGTCTGAATAGTTAATCCAGAGTTTTTTAAAATTTTTGTAAATTCATTTTTTTCAATTTCAGTTCCATTAAATTTAATTGGTAATGAATGGTCTCTCTTAATTGCTAGCTTAATTTTATCTAATGGAAGCCCCAAGATTTTTTGCTGCACTTCTATTTCTAATTCTAAAATGTGAGTAGTTTTATTTTTAAAATCTAGGCTGATATTTTCTTCATATGCATTTCGTATTTCATTTATTGTTCTGCTTATTATTATTTTGTCAGGTAAATTATGGTGAATTTTATTTAATCCATGAATAGATGATCCATTCTCTGTAATAAAACTTAAATCTAAATTATTCTGTTCATTAAAATCTAATAATTCAGCTTCTGTTTTACTGGAGTTTGGAATTATTATTATACCGTTTCTAACCAGTTCTTTAAAATAATCTTTAATAACATCAAATTTAAAAGTTTCTTTATCTAATAGAGAACCATCTAAATCTGTAAAAATTAAAATTTTTTTTTTGGGCACAATAAAATAGTAAATTTAATTATCTAAAGTTAACTTATTTATCTTTCACAGAAATTAACTCTGGATACTTATCAAATAAAATTTCAGCAGGTCTCTCTCCAGACCTTAATGGATCAATCAGCATTACTTGGCTAGGCATAATATTAGTTAAATTGCAATCTGTACCAAAAAGTTCAAAATAATTAAGTATATCTGAATACCATCTCACTTCAGCTTCCTTTGGCGAAGTAACTTCAAATGCAACCTTATTTTTACCAAAATGTTCTAGCACTCCAGTTAGTACATCTGACTTACTATCATGAAGTTCAATTTCTTCATGATCAATAAGCATTGAAAATGCTCCATATTCAAAAAAAGGTTCAGCACTTTCAACAATTTGTTTTAATGTTGCAGGAGTATTTTTTTTTGTTTTATCCCATCCACTTTCTGGATGATGTTCATAAATTATATTCATTCCATTTTTAATCGCATGATTGCACCAAGCTTTAATTTGATTTTCAGGGATGTCTCCAAATGTATTCATGAATTCCATTGCAGAAAATCCTAAATCTGCCGCAACATCAATTGCTTCATTTACTTTTCCCTTTTTAAAAGCTTTTATAAAATAACCATGATCCAAGTAAGGCTCTATCGAGTGTTTTTTGTAAAGATCATTTTTACGTTCTAACCAATCCTTTGGATGTCCTAGAACTTGCATTGTTGCAATTTTAACATAGTCAATCCTGTTACCTGCAACCTCTAGAAAGTCTTCTAATTCACGAAGTCCCATTCTTTCGTGGTACCAAGGGCCTTCATCAAAACCCACATCTTTCAACCATAGTTGTGATTTAGTTCTGGGCTTGGGTTCTATAGCATTTAAATCAAATACTTTTGATATCGAATTTTTTGTTTTAGACATGTTTTTTGCTTTTATATTAGTCAAATAGATATATTTCTAACTAAATACGTCATTTTCATATTTCTTGGGGAAGTAAAAAAATATAATTAGTTGAAAGACCCATAATGAACACGTTATACTATCTCTAACAATATTCTCAAGGGGGGAAATTATGCGTAAAATTATAATATTAATATTAATGTCGTTATTCTCGTTTGTATCCATTGGAAATGCAGATGTGAATTTCGCAGGCAAAACAGTTACATGGGTTGTGCCATTTAAAGAAGGTGGTGGTACGAGTAGGTTTGCAAGATTTATTCAACCTTTCTTAAAAAAATATTTACCTGGAAATCCTGATGTCCAAATCATGCACATACCAGGAGGTGGAGCTATTAAAGGTTCAAATTATTTTGAAAAAAATGCAAAAGCAGATGGAACTTTTATTTTTGGATGTTCAACTTCAGTTATAGTTAATGTTGCGACTGGAAATCCACTTGTTAAATATAATCTTAGTGAATATCGACCAGTAGTTTTGTTACCACAAAATACTCATTGGTTCACACGTTCAGATTTAGCTGAGCCTCACGATCTATCAAAAATTAAAGAAAGAAAATTGGTTCTCTACGCATTGAAAACTCCAGCATCTGCAGATTTATTTCACATATGGATTTATGAGAAACTTGGTATCAAAGGAGCTAAACCTATACCTGGTCTTTCATCTTCAGGAGGTTATCAAGCATTCCTAAGAGGTGAAATTCATCTAAGTTCACATGGTGCAGCAAATTACGTAAAAAAAGTTAAGCCTGAAATTGAAAAAGGAAAAGTTGTAGATTTAATGACATTAGGAATTATTGGAGCTGACGGTTCAGTTTCTAGAAATCCTTTGGCACCAAATGCACCTACATTTCCTGAAATGTATGAGAAAGTAAATGGTAAAAAACTTGAGGGTGATGACCTAGAAGCATACTATGCAATAGGTGCTGCATGGTCTCAAGCATCTAAAGCAATGATGCTTCCAGCAGATGCATCCGATGAAATAGTAAAAGCATACAGAGATGCAGCTATTAAAATGACAAATGACCCAGAGTTTAAGGCTAAAGCTGTAAAAGCTCTTGGACCATTTCCATTAATCATAGGAGAAGAAGCTGGTGAAATTATTAAAAAGGCTGCGGTATTCTCTGATACTACTAAAAAGCAATTAAATGCAGCTCTAAAGAAACATAAATTCACATATAGAGTTCAATAAAACAAATAAAAAAAGTGCTGCTAGCTAATAGCTAGCAGCTTTTTTTATGGAACAATTATTAGCTGCACTTTTACAACTTTTTGAGCCTACTCATTTAGCATTTCTATTTGCAGGTACTTTACTTGGTTTAATTGTTGGTATTCTTCCAGGTATGGGTGGAACATCAGGTTTAGCCCTTGTTTTACCTTTCGTTTTTACAATGGAGCCTTCACATGCTCTTGCAATGATGATTGGAGTTTTAGCTCCTACGACAACTTCTGATACTTTTCCTGCTGTGCTTATGGGAGTACCTGGTACTGCAGGATCTCAAGCAACAGTAATGGATGGTTTTCCACTTTCCAAAAAAGGCATGGCTGCAAGAGCGTTAAGTGCTGCCTTTAGTGCTTCGTTGCTTGGAGGTATCTTTGGAGCTTTTATATTATCTATATCTATTTATTACGCCATTCCAATAATAATGGCTTTTGGATTTGGAGAACAGTTCCTTTTAGTAGTTCTTGCTTTATTAATGGTTGGAGCTCTTACAGGTGACAATTTATTTAAAGGTATTGCTTCTTGTTTTTTAGGTTTAATTATTGGATCAATAGGAACAGCCCCAATTACAGGAGATCCAAGATACACATTTAATACATTATATCTTTTAGAAGGTGTTCCTCTTGTTGTTGTTGGACTTGGATTATTCGCAATTCCTGAAATTGTCGGACTTCTTGATGCTAAAGGTTCAATTGCAAAATCACTTAATACCAAAAAAGGATGGTTCACAGGTTTAAAAGATGTTGTAAAAAATTGGTTTTTAGTTTTACGATGTTCTACTCTTGGTTGTCTTGTTGGAGCTTTACCAGGTTTAGGAGGAACAGTCGTTGATTGGATTGCATATAGTCACTTAAAACAAACAACAAAAGATACTTCTCAATTTGGTAAAGGTGATATCCGAGGCGTTATAGCACCTGAGTCTGCTAATAATGCTAAAGAGGGTGGAGCATTAATTCCAACATTAATTTTTGGAATACCTGGTTCTGGTAATAAGGTTTTATTACTTGGAGGTTTTGTTCTAATTGGAATTGAACCTGGTTTAGATATGGTAACTACAAACCTAGATCTTACCTATCTAATGATTTGGTCATTAGCTATTGCAAATATTTTAGGTGCTGGAATTTGTATGGGTTTTTCATCCCAAATTTCAAAATTCACTTTAGTTCCATATTACATACTTGCACCTGTGATGGTTTGTTTAATATTTTTTGCAACATTTAACATTAATAGGGACTGGTATGATTTTATTGGACTATTATCATTTGGTATAATTGGTATTACCTTTAAAAATTTTGGTTGGTCTAGACCTGCACTTTTGATAGGGTTCTTTTTGTCAAGCAAGGTTGAACTGCTAAGCTATCAAACTCAAGCAGTATATGGTTTAAGTTTTTTATCCCGTCCAGTTTCAATAATTCTTATAATTTTGTGTCTTGCTACTATCGTTCTTTTGACAAAACAAAAGTTTGACAGCAATTATAGATCTGATCTTATTAAAGGTAAGCTTACTCAAATTTATTATATAGTCATATTACTCTGTCTACCTTTATCTATGATTTGGTTTACTAGTAGTTTAGATTATCGTGCTAACTTGTTTCCAATAAGTCTAAGTGTAATAGCTTTATCACTCTTAGTTTTTATACTTATTGTAAAAATTGCAGACTTAAAAAATTTATCATTTTTAAATAATACATTTATGAAATTTGCTCGATCAAATATTTTTGAAATAAGTGGGAACTTTAATAATCAACTTTTTTATTATTTTAGTTTTATTGGTTTCTTATTAATGAATTTTATATTTGGTTTCCCAATTGCAGCAGCAATTTTTATAAATATATTTATATTATTTCACGATAGAAAAGCTTATGTATCATCAATTTGTATTTCTGCTGTATTGATGGTAATACTCTGGTCGTTATCCTCCTTGCTAACTTTACAGTTTCCAAATGGTTTGATAGGATTATTAATTGACTTACCTTGGTGGCTAGGTGGGCAATTGAATTAAATAAATAGAATTTATAATGACTGATGTAACATTTCCTAATTTACCTTTCATAAAAAGAAAGGAAAAACCTCGTGAGACAGGCATAAATTATGTTAGGGCACCTGTTATGGTGGGAAATTGTATAGATGATTACCTAGAAGCATATGCAAACCTTGTTGATATCTTTAAGATTTCAGGAAAACAAGGCGCAATGATGAGCAAAAAATCACTTTTGAGATTTATCAAAACCTGCAAAAAGCATAGTGTTCAAGTTGCATTAGGAAATCCAATTATGGACGTTGCAATGTCCGGTGGTAAAGAAGTGGTAGATGATTATCTAGATACTGTTGTTAATCTTGGTATTGATATAATTGAAATTTCAAGAATAGCTCGTTCTTTAGATGATGATGATATGTGTAGACTTATCGAAAATGCAACAGGCAAAAGGATAAAAGTTATTAATGAGGTTGGAGTTGCTTTTGCACATTCCAAGGTTATCGAGGAAGAAATTTTTGTAGAGAGAATTAAAATGCAATCTAAAAGATTTATTGAGGCAGGTTCTTGGAAAATATTGCTAGAATCAGAGGGTTTGACAGAAAACCTTGATAAGAAAGATTATAGATGGAATGTAATCGATAAAATCATTAGTCCACTAGAATTGAATCAGTTTATGGTTGAGGCCGATGATCAGGACGTATTATCAAAATACATAGAGATCTATGGTCCAGGTATAAATATGATGGTTGATCATAGTAGAGTTCTCAAAATGGAAGATGCTCGAATAGGGTATGGACCATCTCAATCCCTATGGGGTAAAGTAGTAAAATATTAGATTAAATTACTATAATTTTTTAATAAAGTTAGTCACCAGTTAGTCACCGATAATTCTTGAACACGCAAAAGAAGTTGTGTTAAAACAAAAGACAGATATAACAATGCGAAATCTAGGAGCCCTCGTGGTGAAATTGGTAGACACAAAGGACTTAAAATCCTTGCCATTTATGGAGTGCCAGTTCGAGTCTGGCCGAGGGCACCACTAAATGTTAAAACCACATATTCTTTTTGATAATACAAAAACATCAAAAAAAATTAAAAATTTCCTAGATCATAAAATTAAAAATATATCATTAAATAAATGTAATTTAATAATTGTAATAGGCGGAGATGGCTTCATGCTTTCTGCACTTAAAAAATACAATAAATATCAAAAACCTTTCTACGGAATTAATGCAGGAAGTTATGGTTTTTTGATGAATAAATTCTCTTCAAAAAATACTGTAAAAAATCTGTCTAAAGCAAAGTCTGTCACAATTTCACCTTTAGAAATGGTTGTTAAAAATAAATTTAATAAAAATAAAAAATCTATTGCTATAAATGAAGTATCAATATTAAGACAAAGTAGGCAAACTGCATCATTGGAAATCTCAAATGGATCTCAGAAAATAATAAAAAAATTAGTTTCAGATGGAATATTAGTTTCAACACCTGCTGGAAGTACTGCTTATAATATGTCAGTTTATGGACCAATTTTAAATTTAGACTCTAAAAAATTATCCATCAGACCTATCAGTGCTTTTAGACCAAGAAGATGGAAAGGAAGAGTGGTTAGTGATAAATCAAAAATTGTAATCAAAAATCTAAATATACAAAAAAGACCCATCAGTGCAGTAGCTGACAATTATGAAGTTAGAAATGCAAAAATTATTTCTATAAATATTAATAAAAAAATTAAGTTTAATCTCCTTTATGACTCAAATAAAAGTCTTCAAAAAAAAATCAAAATAGAGCAAATTAGAAAAGAAACTAATTAATGGTTAATAAAAACTTCGGGTTTGGAACTCAAATTAGGAAATCTCCATATTTTGATTCTACTGTTAAATGGGGCGCTACTGGTTTTTCAGTTTATAATCATATGTATATTCCTCGTGATTTTGGAGATCCTGAGCAAAACTTTTGGAATTTAATTGAAGCTGCAATACTCTGTGATGTAGCTGTTGAAAGACAAGTTGAAATTACAGGGCCAGATGCATTTAAATTTATTCAACTATTAACCCCAAGAGATTTATCAAAATTATCAGTCGGACAGTGTAAATATGTTCTTATTACAAATGTAGAGGGTGGGGTATTGAATGATCCAGTTCTATTAAGATTAGGAGAAAATCATTTTTGGTTATCTTTAGGTGACAGTGATATTTTATTATGGGCTCAAGGTGTAGCTGTTAACTCAGGATTAAATGTGAAAATAACAGAACCAGATGTTTCTCCATTGCAATTACAAGGACCAAAGTCTGCCGATATAATGACAAAATTATTTGGAGAAGGCATAAAAGATTTAAAATATTATTGGTTTAGAGAGTTAGATTTAGACGGAATACCATTAATTGTTTCAAGAACTGGCTGGTCAAGTGAATTTGGTTATGAATTGTTTTTAAGAGATGGTTCAAAAGGAAATGAACTATATGAAAAAATTATGTTAGCAGGAAAGGAATTTGGACTTAAACCAGGTCATACTTCTTCTATAAGAAGAATAGAAGGTGGGATGCTCTCTTATCATGCTGATGCTGACATTCATACAAATCCATTTGAATTAGGTTTAGATCGTTTAATTAATTTAGATGGAGATATTAATTTTATAGGCAAAGATGCACTTAAAAAAATTAAAGCAGAGGGGGTTAAAAGATTGCAAGTTGGTTTAGAAATTAAATGTGAAAGGTTAAGTAGTCCAAATACAACCTTCTGGACTTTAACATCAAACAATAAGAATATTGGAAAGGTGACTTCAGCTGTTTATTCTCCACGATTAAAAAAGAATATTGCTTTAGCTATGGTTGACATTGAATATTCCAAAATTGGTTTAGAAATTGAAGTTTCAATTCAGGAAAAGAATTTTAAATGTGTAGTTATTGAAAAACCTTTTTTTGACCCAAAAAAACAAATCACTTCAAAATCTTTATGAAGAAAATTTTAAAGATTGTAGTTCTCTCTATTATAGTTTGTAATGTGAGCTACAGTAAAATAAATCAATCTTAATATAAAGAGCTATATGATTTTTGTATGGTTGGTACTGCAAGGTACGATCATTTGTTTGAAAACAAAACTGATCTTTACAGAAAAACCTCAAAATATTGTAAATGTGTTTCAGACTTTTTTGATCAAAATTATGATGACAATTCAATAAATAAATTTTTTGGTAAAAATAGTGAGTCTACTTATCATAGTATGTTTCGAGCTGTTTCTATAAGATGCCAAAAAGAATCTGGTATACTTAACTAAAAATAAAGTGAAGTGGTGCCCCCGCACGGATTCGAACCGCGGACCTATTGATTACAAATCAATTGCTCTACCAGCTGAGCTACAAGGGCATGATCCGTTTTTTAATATCATTTAATATATTATCAAGAAATTATTTCTGTTGATTTATATGATGAAAAACTATTGCAGCACTATTTGATATATTTAAACTCTCAATATTTTTGTTAATATTAATTTTTACTGAAAAATCTATATATTTTTTTGTATGATGATTAAGACCATGTCCCTCAGAGCCAAATAGTAGTATGTTATTTCCTTGCCATTTCACATCAGTAAAGTTTTTATCACTATTTGATGTAAAACCATAAACCCAAAAATTTTTATCCCTTAGGTACTTTAGAGTGGTGTTTATATTTGATACTTGAAAAATATTTAAGTGTTCAACACATCCACTTGCAGATTTGTATAATAATTTACTTTCACTTGGGAAATGTCTTTCTTTAACGATGAGGCCATCTATATTAAATGAGGCAGCGCTTCTAATTAAAGAACCTATATTTCTTGGATCTGTAACTTCATCTAAACAAACAAATGTTAAATTTTCTTTATCTTTTATAAACTCTTTTAAATCAGGATTTTCTAAATGTTCTATTTCTGCAACGTAACCTTGATGTAAAATATCCTCACTTCTACAGTATTTATCTAGTTCTTTTTTAGTTTTAAAAAAAACCTTAAGATCTTTTAATAAATTTATATGTGGATTTTGTTTATGAATATTTTTTTTACTTTCCTCAGTTAGGAAAATTTTTAAAACTCTCCTTTTCTGGTTTCTTAAAGCCCCAATCACTGCATGGCGTCCAGCAATAAAAAATGATGATTTTTGTGTCATAGTTTGTGATTTTATAAGGGTTTTTATACTATTTTTCCTTAAATTCACGTGTTGCATTTGTACAATAAAAATATATAAAACGCATGTTGTTTAAAGCTTTATTGAACAAGGGGACGCTTCCCCTGCTATTAGGGAGGGGTACCAAAGCGGTCAAATGGGGCGGGCTGTAAACCCGTTGACTTCGGTCTTCGAAGGTTCGAATCCTTCCCCCTCCACCATTCAATAAATATTTAAATAATTTAGGAGTATACTTGGGTGATGCGGGTGTAGTTCAATGGTAGAACGCTAGCCTTCCAAGCTGGATGTAAGGGTTCGATTCCCTTTACCCGCTCCAAATATTAAAAAAGAAAAAAAGAAAAAAGAGGTAAAAAAGTAATGTCAAAAGAAAAGTTTGTAAGAAATAAGCCGCACTGTAATATTGGAACTATAGGTCATGTGGACCACGGAAAAACAACATTAACAGCTGCGATAACAAAAGTTTTAGCAGAGTCTGGTGGTGCACAATTTACTGCTTATGACCAAATTGATAAGGCCCCAGAGGAAAAAGAAAGAGGCATAACAATTTCAACAGCTCACGTTGAATATGAAACTGAAAATAGACATTACGCTCACGTTGATTGTCCTGGTCACGCAGACTATGTAAAAAATATGATTACAGGTGCTGCACAAATGGATGGTGCAATTTTAGTTGTGAATGCTGCAGATGGTCCGATGCCGCAAACAAGAGAACATATTTTGCTTGCACGTCAAGTTGGAGTGCCTGCAATTGTTGTTTACTTAAATAAAGTAGACCAAGTTGACGATAAAGAAATGATAGACTTAGTTGAAGAAGAAATTAAAGATTTATTAACATCTTATAAATTCCCAGGAGACAAAACTCCAATTGTTAAAGGATCAGCTTTAGCCGCAGTAGAGGGAAAAGATGATGAAATAGGTAAAAATTCTATTATGGAATTAATGAAAGCTGTTGATGAGTTTATTCCACAACCTGATAGACCAAAGGATAAAGATTTCCTAATGCCAGTTGAAGATGTATTTTCAATTTCTGGTAGAGGAACTGTTGTAACAGGTAGAGTGGAGTCTGGCGTAATTAAAACTGGAGAAGAGATAGAAATAGTTGGTATTAGAGAAACTAAAAAATCAGTTTGTACCGGAGTTGAAATGTTTAGAAAACTCCTAGATTCAGGCGAAGCAGGTGATAACATTGGCGCACTTCTTAGAGGTGTTGAGAGAACTGATGTAGAAAGAGGACAAGTTCTATGTAAGCCGGGATCTATAAAACCACATACTAAATTTGAGGCTCAAGCATATGTACTTAAAAAAGAGGAAGGTGGAAGACATACGCCATTCTTTACTAAATATAGACCTCAATTTTACTTTAGAACAACAGACGTAACTGGAGAAGTAGAATTACCAGCAGGAACAGAAATGGTAATGCCTGGTGATGATGCTAAATTTACGGTAAAACTTATCACACCTATTGCAATGGACGAAAAACTTAACTTTGCAATTAGAGAAGGTGGTAGAACAGTAGGAGCTGGAGTAGTAACTAAAATTATAGAGTAAACTCAATAGGAGTGTAGCTCAATTGGTAGAGCGCCGGTCTCCAAAACCGGAGGTTGGGGGTTCGATTCCCTTCGCTCCTGCCAGTTTAATTATACATTATATATGAAGAACCCTTTAAAATTTATTCAGGACGTTAAACAGGAAGCTTTTAAAGTTACTTGGCCAACTGCAAAAGAAACAGTGCAGGGAGCACTAATGGTCCTCGCAATGGCGGTTTTGGCATCTCTATTTTTTTTACTGTTAGATCAAGTTTTAAAGTTTTTTTTAGAAATAATTCTTAATTTAAGTATTTAATGAAAAATTGGTACATAGTTCAATCTCACTCAAGCTTTGAAAATAAAGTTGCACAATTAATTAAAGATGAAGCCGAAAAAGCAAATATTTCAGAGAAAATTGAAGAAATTATTGTACCAACACATGACATTACCGAGGTTAAACGAGGAAAAAGAATTCAACGAAAAAAAAAATATTTTCCTGGTTATGTGTTAATAAAAAGTGAAATGGATAATAATATTTATCATATGATTAAGAGTCTAAAAAAGGTAAGCGGATTTCTTGGATCAAAGGGTACACCTATTCCAGTATCTGATAAAGAGATAGAAAAAATATTAGGCCAAATTAAAGATGGTGTGGCCCAACCAAAATCTGGTGTAGAATACAATGTAGGTGAAAAGGTTCAAGTTATAGATGGTCCATTTGCATCTTTCAGTGGTCTAGTTGAGGATATAGATGAAGATAAATTAAGATTAAAAGTTTCTGTTTCAATTTTTGGAAGACCAACACCAGTTGATTTAGAATATAACCAAGTAGAAAAGGCAAGTTAATGGCAAAAAAAGAAATAAGCGGGTATGTAAAATTACAAATTAAAGGAGGCCAGGCTAATCCAGCACCCCCTGTTGGTCCAGCTTTAGGTCAGAGAGGAATAAATATAATGGAATTTTGCAAAGCATTTAATGATAAAACTAAATCATTTGCGGGAAAACCTGTTCCAGTGATTATAACTGTATATAAAGATAAAAAATTTGATTTTATAATAAAATCTCCTCCTGCATCACACTTTATTAAAGAAGCTATGAAATTAAAGAGTGGATCTAAAGAACCAGGTAGAAATATTGTTGGCACAATTTCAAAACAACAATTAAAAGAAATAGCTGAAAAAAAAATGGAAGATCTAAACGCACACGATTTAGATGAAGCTTCAAAAATAATAGCTGGATCAGCAAGATCGATGGGTATAGAGGTGAAAGAATAATGAAATCAAAACGTTATAAAAAGTTACCTGAAAAAACAAATGAATTGGCATCTGAAGCTATAACTAATGTTTTAAGTTTAATAAAATCAAATTGTACAACAAAATTTGACGAGTCAATAGATTTAAGTTTTAGAATAAACAATAAACAAAAAAAAAATGAAGTTAATATAAGAACTGTAGTTAATCTACCCGGAGGAACAGGAAAAAAAATTAAGGTGGCTGTTGTTTGTGAGGATACTAAGGCGCATGAGGCTAAAGAGACTAATGCTGATTTAACTGGTGGAGATGAACTTATAGAGAAAATAAAAAATGGAGAGTTAAATTTTGAAAAACTTATATGCACACCTTCCATGATGGTTAAACTCTCAAAATTAGGGAAAATTCTTGGACCAAAAGGTTTAATGCCAAATCCAAAATTAGGAACTGTTACAAATGATATAAAAAAAGCTGTTAGCGAGGCTAAAGCTGGACAAGTTGAAATAAGAAATGATAAAGATGGAAATATTGGTCTTAGTATAGGAAAAAAATCTTTTGAAGATCAAAAAATTATAAAAAACTATAATGCTGTTGTAGATGCTTTGGAAAAAGAAAAATCAAATTTAGTTATTAAAGGAGATTTAATTAAACAGGTTTTTATAACATCTAGTATGGGGGTATCTTACAAGATTAAAATGGATAAAAATTTTTAGTTATGATGAATAAAGAACAAAAAAAGGATTATATAGATCAAATGACTACTCAATTTGACAAATCAGAAGCTGTTATAGTTACTCATTATCAAGGTTTAACAGTAAATCAATTAGATGATCTTAGAAAAAAAATGAGAGAACATGGAATAAAATTTAAAATAACAAATAATAGAATTACTAAACTTGCACTAGAGAAAACAAGATGCAAAGAGTTATCAAGTTTATTTAATGGTCCAACAGCGGTTGCATTATCTGAGGATGCTATTATATCAGCAAAAATTCTGACTAAATTTTCTAAAGAAAATGAAAATTTGAAAATTTTAGGTGGAATCATGGGTGCTGACATTTTAGATGTTGCAGGAGTGAAAAATGTAGCAACACTTCCATCATTGGATGAGGCTAGAGCCAAAATAGTAGGTATTTTAAGGTCTCCAGCACAAAAAATAGCTAGTATTTTACTTGCGCCGGCCTCAAAAATCGCTATTTTAGCGCTCGAAAAATCAAAAAAATAACTAGGAACAAAAATTATTATTATGGCTGACTTAAATAAAATTATAGAAGATTTATCAAGCTTAACAGTTGTGGAAGCAGCTGAGCTTTCAAAACAATTAGAAGAAAAGTGGGGAGTAACAGCTGCAGCTGCAGTTGCTGCTGCACCAGTTGCTGGAGGTGGCGATGCAGTAGCTGAGGAAAAAGATGACTTTACAATCATGTTAACTGCTGCTGGAGATAAAAAAATAAATGTTATTAAAGAAGTTAGAGCAATTACAGAATTAGGATTAAAAGAGGCAAAAGATTTAGTTGAAGGAGCACCAAAAGAAGTCAAAACAGGTGTAAATAAAAAAGAAGCAGAAGAAATAAAAGCTAAATTAGAAGCGGCCGGCGCGAAAGTAGAACTTAAGTAAATATTAACTGGAAAAATATTTAATTACTGAAAATAGTATTCAGTAATAAAACTTATATGCAATTATCTTTTACTGAAAAAAAAAATATTAGAAAAAGTTTTGGTAAGCTTAAAGAGAGTTTATCAATACCAAATCTAATTGAGGTACAAAAAAACTCTTACAAAGAATTAACAGAATTTAAAAATGATGTTGATCAACATCTTATTAAAGGCTTTCATAGAGTGTTTAAGAGCATATTTCCAATCGAGGATCTAAATGATAAAGCAACATTAGAATATGTATCATACAAACTCGATAAGCCAAAATTTGATGTTGAAGAATGTATAACAAGAGGTCTAACATATTCAGCAGCCTTGAAATGCACCCTTAGACTTGTTGTTTATGAAATAGATCAAGAAAATAATACTAAAGATATATTATCCGCAAAAGAACAAGAAGTATATATGGGTGAAGTTCCTATGATGACAAATAGTGGAACTTTTATAACAAACGGTGTTCAAAGAGTTGTAGTTAATCAGATGCATAGAAGTCCTGGTGTATTTTTTGATCATGATAAAGGAAAATCTCATGCAAGTGGCAAACTTCTATTTAACTGCAGAGTAATACCCAATAGAGGTTCATGGCTTGATTTTGAATTTGATGTTAAAGATTTTTTGTACTTTAGAATTGATAGAAAAAAAAAGATATTTGTTTCTACGCTTTTACAGGCTTTAGGATACTCTAAATCAGATATCGTAAATGAATTCTATGAAAAAGAAACATTTACATTTGATAAAAATCTTAACAAATGGAAAACTAAGTTTGATCCTGAAAATTATAAAGCTAAAAATTTTTCTGAAGAAGTTATAGATGCTAAAAATAATAAAGTTTTAGTTAAAGTAGGAGAGCAGATTAATTTTTTAAATGCAAAAAAATTACAGAGTGACGGATTAAAAGAAATCTTAGTATCTAATGACTCGTTATATGGAAAATTTTTACACGAAGATGTAATTGTAGGAGATGATACTTATAAAATAGGAACTGAATTAAATGAAACAATCATCCAAAACTTATTAAATGAAAATATAAATATCATTAATGTTTCAAAAACAAACTCTATATCAAAAGGACCTTATTTACTTCAAACTATCTTAAACGATAAAAATGATAACAAAAATGATGCTATTACTGAGATTTATAAAGTATTAAGACCAGGAGAGCCACCAACAATTGAAATAGCTACACAAATATTTAATAATTTGTTTTTTAGTTCTGATAGATATGATCTTTCTGATGTTGGTAGAGTTAAAATGAACTCAAGATTAGAATTAAACTGTTCTGACAAGATAACAATTCTAAGAAATGACGACATACTAGCAATAATTAAAAAAATGCTAGATCTAAGAGATGGTAAAGATGAGGTTGATGATATAGATCACTTGGGAAACAGAAGAGTTAGATCGGTAGGTGAATTGGTGGAAAATCAAGCCAGAATTGGTGTTTATAGAATGGAAAGAGCAATAAAAGAGAAAATGACTACTTTAGACGTAGAGTCAGCAATGCCTCAAGACTTAATTAATGCTAAACCTTTAACTATTTCTCTAAAAGATTTTTTTGCAACATCTCAACTTTCTCAATTTATGGATCAAACCAATCCATTATCAGAAATAACTCACAAAAGAAGAGTTTCAGCTTTAGGTCCTGGTGGATTAACTAGAGAAAGAGCAGGTTTTGAAGTCAGGGATGTTCATCCCACTCACTATGGAAGAATATGTCCGATAGAAACGCCTGAAGGTCCAAATATAGGCTTGATTAATAGTCTCTCAACTTATTCAAAAATAAATAAATATGGTTTCATAGAAAGTCCTTACAAAAAAGTTGAAAATGGAATTGTGCAAGACAAAATAGAATATCTTTCAGCAATGGAAGAAACGAAGTTTACTATTGCTCAGGCAAATTCAGTTTTAGACAAAAATGGTAAATTTATTGAGGAATTAGTGTCTAGTAGAGCAAATTTAGATTTTATTTTATCAAAACCTGAAAATATTGATTATATTGATGTTTCACCAAAACAACTTGTTTCAGTTGCAGCTTCATTAATCCCTTTTTTAGAAAATGATGATGCTAACAGAGCTTTGATGGGATCAAACATGATGAGGCAAGCAGTGCCACTATTAAAACCTGAGGCACCATTAGTTGGAACAGGAATAGAAAGTGATGTTGCATTGGACTCTGGAGTAACAATTGTAGCTAAAAGAGATGGGATAGTTGATAAAATTGATGGTAAGAGGATTGTAATCAAAGCATCGAATGAAAAAGATTACTCACAATCAGGAGTTGACATATATAACTTACAAAAGTTTAAAAGATCAAATCAAAATACATGTATAAATCAAAAACCATTAGTTAGAGTTGGGGACAAGGTTAAACCTGGCGATATAATTGCAGATGGACCATCAACAAAAACTGGTGAGTTGGCTCTTGGCAAAAATGTTACAGTAGCTTTCATGCCTTGGCAGGGATATAATTTTGAAGACTCAATTCTTATATCTGAGAGATGTGTTACAGACGATGTTTTTACATCCATTCACATAGAAGAATATGAAGTAATGGCACGTGATACAAAATTAGGAGAAGAAGATATTACTAGAGACATACCAAATATAAATGAGGAGTCACTTAAAAATTTAGATGAGTCTGGAATAGTTTATATTGGTGCCGAGGTAAAACCTGGTGATATATTAGTGGGCAAAGTAACACCAAAAGGTGATTCAGCATCAGGTCCTGAAGAAAAGTTACTTAGATCAATATTTGGAGAAAAAGCAATCGACGTGACTGATACATCACTTAAAATGCCAAGTGGTAGCGGGGGTATTGTTGTTGATGTGAGAGTGTTTAACAGACATGGAATTGAAAAAGATGAAAGATCTATAACAATAGAAAGAGCAGAAATTGAAAGCGTACAACAAGACAAAAATGTAGAGGAAGAAATTCTTGAAAGAAGTATAAAGCAAAGAGCTTCATCTATATTAATTAATACAAAGTTAACAAAAAAAATAAAAAATTACGAAAAAGGAACAAGCATTAGTGAAGAAATAGTTTTTGATTTACCAGCATCAGATTTATTTAAAATCACAATAGAAGATGATAAAAAAATCGATGCATTGCTTCAGCTAAGGACGCAGTATGATAAAGCAAAAAATGATATTCAAGAAAGATTTGAAGATAAGGTTTTGAAAATAAGACAAGGAGATGATCTTTTGCCAAGCGTTATGAAAATGGTTAAGGTTTTTGTTGCAATTAAAAGAAGACTAAGGCCTGGAGATAAAATGTCAGGCAGACATGGAAATAAAGGTGTTGTAAGTAAAATTGTACCAGTTGAAGATATGCCATACAGAGAAAACGGCAAACCTGTCGATATAGTCTTAAATCCTTTGGGAGTACCAAGTAGGATGAACGTAGGGCAAATACTGGAAACACATTTAGGTTGGTCGTGCAAAGAACTTGGGGAGCAATTAACTGACTTAATAAATCAAAATCAAAAAAAAATAGAGAAAGGTGAAAAAATATCAAATTTTTTAAAATCTGTTTATGGAGAAGAAGTATATTCAGAAAACATTGACACTCTAACAAATACCGAATTTAAAGATCTATGTGAAAATATATCAAGTGGAGTTCCCATAGCAACACCAGTTTTTGATGGAGCTAAAGAAAAAGATGTTACCAAAATGTTAGATCTAGCAAATTTACCAAACTCAGGTCAAACAGACCTTTGGGATGGAAGAACAGGAGAAAAATTTGATAGACCAGTAACAGTTGGAATTATATATATGCTCAAATTACATCATTTAGTTGAAGATAAAATTCATGCTAGATCAACAGGACCATACAGTTTAGTAACTCAACAACCTTTGGGTGGAAAAGCTCAATTGGGTGGTCAAAGATTTGGTGAAATGGAAGTGTGGGCCTTAGAAGCATACGGTGCATCATACACACTCCAAGAAATACTTACAGTAAAATCAGACGATGTTGCTGGTAGAGTTAAAGTATATGAGACAATAGTAAAAGGTGAAGAAAATTTTGAGTCAGGTATACCTGAGTCTTTTAACGTTTTGGTTAAAGAAATTAAATCCCTAGCATTAAATGTGGAGCTAAATTAAAAAATGAGTAAAGAATTATCAGATCTATTTAAATCTTCAGAAATATCTGAAGCACAAAATTTCAACAGTATAAAAATTACTTTAGCAAGTCCCGAAAAAATTAAATCCTGGACTTTTGGTGAAATTAAAAAACCAGAAACAATTAATTATAGAACTTTTCGACCTGAGAAAGATGGTCTTTTCTGTGCTCGAATATTTGGCCCTATCAAAGATTATGAATGTCTCTGTGGTAAATATAAAAGAATGAAATTTAGAGGAATAATATGTGAAAAATGTGGTGTAGAGGTAACAAAATCAAATGTTCGTAGGGAAAGAATGGGACATATTAATTTAGCTACACCTGTAGCACATATATGGTTTTTAAAGTCTTTACCAAGTAGAATTTCTTTAGTTGTGGATATGAAACTTAAAGAGGTTGAAAGAGTTTTATACTTTGAAAATTTTATAGTTATTGAACCTGGTTTAACTGGATTAAAAAAAAACCAATTATTAGGTGAAGAAGAGCTTATAAAATACCAAGATGATTATGGCGAGGAAGCTTTTACCGCTGGTATCGGAGCAGAGGCTATTCTTGAAATACTTAAATCAATAAACTTAGAGGAAGAAAGAGACGCTTTAATTAAGACTATTAAAGAGACTAAATCTAAAGTTGCTGAAGAAAGATCAATTAAAAGATTAAAATTGATAGAGTCATTTATAGAGACAGGCAATAAACCAGAGTGGATGATTTTAACAACTGTACCTGTCATACCCCCTGAATTGAGACCGCTTGTACCATTAGATGGTGGTAGATTTGCTACATCTGATTTAAACGATCTTTATAGAAGAGTAATAAACAGAAATAATAGATTAAAAAGACTTATTGACTTAAAAGCTCCTGATATCATTGTAAGAAATGAAAAAAGAATGCTGCAAGAGTCTGTTGATGCACTATTTGATAATGGAAGAAGAGGAAGAGTAATAACAGGAACTGGAAAAAGACCTCTAAAATCTCTTGCAGAAATGTTAAAAGGTAAACAAGGAAGATTTAGACAAAATTTACTTGGAAAACGTGTAGATTATTCTGGAAGATCAGTAATAGTCGTTGGTCCTGATCTAAAGTTACATGAATGCGGTCTGCCAAAAAAAATGGCTTTAGAGTTATTTAAACCATTTCTTTATGCTCGTTTAAATAAGCTAGGTTTAGCGTCAACTATCAAACAGGCAAAAAAATTAGTTGAACGTGAGAGAACTGAAGTTTGGGATGCATTAGAATTAATTGTGAGAGAGCATCCTGTAATATTGAACAGAGCTCCAACACTTCACAGATTAGGTGTTCAAGCTTTTGAACCAAAACTGATAGAAGGTAATGCAATAGAACTTCATCCATTGACTTGTGCTGCATTTAATGCTGATTTTGATGGTGATCAGATGGCAGTTCACGTGCCATTGAGTCTAGAGGCACAATTAGAGGCTAGAGTATTGATGATGTCGACAAATAATATTTTAAGTCCATCTAATGGTAAACCTATTATCGTACCAAGTCAGGATATGATTTTAGGGATCTATTATTTATCGCAACCACCAGTTCAAACTGAGAGAGTAGATGGATATTTTGTAAATAATTCTGAAATAGAACATGCATTAGAAATTGGTCAAATAAAAGTACATTCAAGAATAGTTTCGAGATTTGAGACTGTAGACGAAAAAGGAAACGCTAAGTTTGAAAAACATATAAGTACAGCTGGAAGATTTTTATTATCGAATATTATTCCAAAGAATACTAATAACAAATTTGCATTAATTGATAGATTGCTTCCAAAAAAAGTAGTTTCAGAAGTTATAGATCACGTATTTAGATTTTCAGGTCAAAAAAACACTGTAATTTTTTGCGATAAATTAAAAGATATTGGATTTAAGCATGCGTTTAAAGCTGGAATTTCATTTGGAAAAGATGATCTTTTAATACCAGATAATAAAGAACAATTAATTGATGAAACTAAAAAACTTATTGCTGACTATGAAGGCCAATATGCAGAGGGACTTATAACTAGAGGTGAAAAGTACAACAAAGTTATAGATGCCTGGTCTAAATGTACAGATAGAGTTGCATCAGAAATGATGAAAAGAATATCTGCAACAGAGGTCACAGATGATGGATTAAAAATTAATTCAGTTTTTATGATGGCAGATAGTGGTGCTAGAGGATCAGCAGCACAAATGAAACAATTAGCAGGAATGAGAGGTTTAATAGCCAAACCATCGGGAGAAATTATTGAAACTCCAATCACTTCCAATTTTAAAGAAGGTCTTACAGCTTTAGAATATTTTAATTCAACTCATGGCGCAAGGAAGGGGTTAGCAGATACTGCACTTAAAACAGCAAGCTCAGGATATTTGACTAGAAGATTATGTGATGTCGCCCAGGATTTAACAATTACTAAACCTAAATGTGATATGAAGTGTGGTTCAATAAAACTTACAGAAGTTCTAGAGGGTGGTAATATTATGGTAAGTCTATCTGAAAGAGCTTTAGGAAGAGTTGCTGCAAAAGAAATAAAAAATCCATTAACAGGTCATGTTTTAATAAAAAAAGATGAAATGATTGATGAAGCTGGATGTGAGAAAATTGATGCAGCTGGAGTTAAAAGCATAAATGTATATTCAGTAATGACATGTGGCGCAAAAGAAGGTGTGTGTGCAACTTCATATGGAAGAGATTTATCTAGAGGAAAAATGGTACATGTAGGAGAAGCTATAGGAATGATATCAGCCCAGTCTATTGGAGAACCAGGAACCCAATTGACTATGAGAACTTTTCACGTTGGCGGAACAGCATCAGTGAAACAAGAATCTCAAATTGTTTCAAATTCTGAAGGTACTCTTAAAATTGTAAACACTAACTTAATTAAAGATTCTAAAAATAATCAAATCGTAATGGGTAGAAATACTGAGATATCAATAGAGGATGATAATGGACTTCAAGTTGCTTCATACAAAGTTCCTTATGGATCAAAACTATTTTTTGAGAATGAACAAAAAGTGAAAAAAGGCTCAAAAATTTGTGAATGGGATCCTTATACAACGCCAGTTATTGCAGAAAAAGACGGTATTGCGAATTATGTTGATTTAATCGATGGTGTGTCAATTGCAGAAACTATTGATGATGCAACAGGTATCTCTACAAAAGCAGTTGTTGATTGGAAAACACAATCTAAAAATACTGACCTTAAACCAAGAATTACTCTTAGAGATTCAAAAGGAAATGTAATTAAAAAAGCAGATGACAATGAAGCAAGATACTATCTAGTACCAGACTCAATTTTATCGGTCAAAGATGGCGCTAAAATTTCTGCTGGTGATGTAATTGCTAGATTACCTAAAGAAACAACTAAAACAAAAGATATTACTGGTGGGCTACCTAGAGTTGCAGAATTGTTTGAAGCAAGAAAAGCTAAAGATAGTGCAATTATTGCTGAAAATGATGGAAGTGTTATTTTTGGTAAAGAGGTTAGAGGAAAACAAAGAGTAACCATAGAGGCAGAAAACGGTGACACTTCTAGTTACTTAATTCCAAAAGGCAAACACATTAATTTTAACCAAGGTGAAAAAATTAAAAAAGGTGAATACTTATTGGATGGGCAACCTTTACCTCATGATATCTTAAGAATATTAGGAATAGAAGAATTAACTGAATATTTTGTTAATCAGGTTCAAGATGTTTATAGACTTCAAGGAGTAATAATTAATGACAAACATATTGAAACAATTTTAAGACAAATGCTGAAAAAAATAGAGGTTAAAGAGACAGGTGATAGTAAATTGTTACCTGGAGAAATAATTGATAGAATAAAATTTGAAACGATGAATGAAGAATTGGTGGCAGAGGGTAAAAAACCCGCAGTAGGAGAAAGAGTGTTAATGGGAATAACAAAAGCATCATTACAAACAGAGTCGTTTATATCTGCTGCATCATTTCAGGAGACTACAAGAGTATTAACTGATGCAGCGATAAAAGGTAAAATTGATAAGCTTTCAGGTTTAAAAGAGAATGTAATAGTCGGAAGACTTGTTCCCGCAGGCACAGGTGCTATTAAAAACTCTTGGAATAAAAAAGCAATCAATGATGACAAAAAATTTTTATCCGAACAAGAGAGTGTAGAGCCTTCAGAAGCTCAAATAAATCAATAATTATAATCGATTTTAAAGCTTTATTTAGTTTGACAAATACAATTTCTAATGTATTTTGGCCATGTTTTTGGTTGGAATGTAGTGACAAGATCACTAAACGCTGCCATAAATAACATGCCAGTTATTTTCATCAAAAATACAAATTTTATATAAAAAAATTATGCCAACTATTAACCAATTAGTTAGAAAAAGCAGAGATAAACAAATTACAAGGAATAAGGTTCCAGCTTTACAAAAACAACCCTTGAAGAGAGGTGTGTGCGTTAAAGTCTACACAACAACTCCAAAAAAACCAAATTCAGCATTAAGAAAAGTCGCACGTGTAAGGTTATCAAATGGTTTTGAGGTTACAGCTTATATACCTGGCGAAGGTCATAATCTACAAGAACACTCAGTAGTTTTAATAAGAGGTGGAAGGGTTAAAGATTTACCAGGCGTTAGATATCATATTCTAAGGGGAAATTTAGATACACAAGGTGTAGCAAATAGAAAAAAAAGACGATCATTATATGGAACCAAAAAAGGTAAGTAAAAATGTCTAGAAAAAGAAAAGCTCCAAAGAAATTAGCTGTTATTGACCCTAAATATAAATCTACAATAATTCCTAAGTTAATTAACTCTATAATGTATGATGGAAAAAAAACTATTGCAGAAAAAATAATTTACGATGCGATAGACAAAATTAAAAGCAAATCAAAAGAAGAGCCTTTAAATGTTTTTAACGATGCAATTAACAACATTAAGCCGACAGTAGAAGTGAGATCAAGAAGAGTCGGCGGTGCAACCTATCAAGTTCCAGTAGAAGTAAAATCAAAGAGATCTCAAGCATTAGCACTAAGATGGTTGGTTGATGCATCTCGTAAACGTAAAGATAAAAAAATGTCAGATAAAATATTTAACGAAATATATGATGCATACCAAAATCGTGGTTCAGCTATAAAAAAAAAGGAAGATACACACAAAATGGCAGAATCAAATAAAGCTTTTGCACATTTTAGATGGTAATAAATTATGGCGAGAACTCACACTTTAGAAAAATATAGAAATATCGGTATCATGGCACATATAGATGCTGGAAAAACAACGACTACTGAAAGAATTCTTTATTATACTGGAAAAAGTCACAAAATAGGCGAGGTGCACGATGGTGCAGCTACTATGGATTGGATGGAGCAAGAGCAAGAGAGAGGGATAACTATTACTTCTGCTGCAACAACATGTTTTTGGAATGATCATAGAATTAATATAATTGATACTCCAGGCCATGTTGATTTTACAATTGAAGTAGAGAGATCGCTTAAAGTGTTAGATGGAGCAGTTGCAGTTTTTGATGGTGTTGCAGGTGTTGAGCCTCAATCTGAAACTGTTTGGAGACAAGCTGACAAATATAAAGTACCAAGAATTTGTTTTGTAAATAAATTAGATAGGACTGGTGCAGACTTTTTTCGATGTGTAGGTATGATTAAAGATAGATTAGGAGCAAAGCCATTGGTAATGCAAGTGCCAATTGGAATCGAAGCTTCACTAAAAGGTGTTGTTGATCTTGTAAAAATGAAAGCAGTCGTTTGGAAAAATGAAGATCTTGGTGCTGCTTGGGAACTAAAAGAAATACCTGATGATCTTAAAGAAATTTCTTTAAAATATAGACAAGAATTAGTCGAAACAGCTGTAGAGCAAGACGAAAAACTTATGGAAGATTATCTTGGAGGAAAGGATATTTCTGAGGAAGATTTAAATAAATGTATTAGAAAAGGATGTTTGGGGTTCGACTTTGTGCCAGTTCTAACAGGATCGGCTTTTAAGAACAAAGGTGTTCAGCCCTTATTAGATGCAGTTGTGAATTATTTACCCAGTCCAAATGATATTGGTTCAATTAAAGGTACAAAGCCAGGATCTGAGGAAGAGGTTGAAATGAAATTTGAAGATAACGCCCCTTTTTCTGCTTTAGCTTTTAAAGTAGCTAATGATCCATTTGTAGGAAGCCTAACTTTTATAAGAATTTATTCTGGCACTGTTAAATCAGGTACAGGAATTTACAATACCTCAAAAGACAAAGAAGAAAGAGTTGGAAGAATGCTTTTAATGCATGCGAACTCAAGAGAGGATATTAAAGAAGCAAATGCTGGTGATATAGTTGCACTTGCAGGCTTAAAAAATACAATTACAGGACACACCCTAGCGGATAAAGAAAATCCTGTGTTACTTGAACCGATGGAATTTCCTGACCCGGTGATAGAAATTGCAGTAGAGCCTAAAACTAAAGCTGACCAAGAAAAAATGGGCGAAGCACTTGGTAGATTAGCTAAAGAAGACCCTTCTTTTAGAGTAACATCAGACGAAGAGTCAGGACAAACGATTATAAAGGGAATGGGTGAATTACATTTAGATATAATCGTAGATAGAATGAAAAGAGAATTTAAAGTTGAGGCAAATGTTGGTGCCCCACAGGTTGCTTATAGAGAAACAATACTTTCTCTTGCAGAAAATGATTACACTCATAAAAAACAAAGTGGAGGTGCAGGACAATTTGCAAGAGTTAAACTCATTGTTGAACCACTTGAGCCTGGCAAGGGTAGGGAAATAGAAAGTAAAATAAAAGGTGGAGCAATACCAAAAGAATTTATTCCCGGGGTCGAAAAGGGTGTTGAAACAGTTGCAGATGGAGGTATATTAGCTGGATTCCCACTTATTGATTATAAGGTTACTATTGTTGATGGATTACACCATGATGTTGATTCAAGTGTATTAGCATTTGAATTAGCTTCAAGACAATGCTTTAAGGAAGCCTGCACAAAAGCAACACTAAAATTACTAGAGCCGATAATGAGAGTAGAGGTTGTTACACCTGAGGATTATATGGGAGATGTTATAGGAGATTTGAATAGTAGAAGAGGTCAAATAAACACTCAAGAACAAAGGGGAAATGCAACGGTTATAACAGCAATGGTACCCTTGGCGAACATGTTTGGATATATAAATAATTTAAGATCTATGTCTCAAGGAAGAGCACAATATTCAATGTTTTTTGATCATTACGATAAGGTTCCACAAAATGTTCAAGATGAAGTAACTAAAAAAACAGGTTAAGATGATGGATAAACAAAATATTAGAATAAAATTAAGAGCTTACGATAACAAGGTTTTAGATCAATCTACAGAAGAGATAGTTAATACTGTAAAAAGAACTGGAGCAAATATTAAAGGTCCTATACCACTACCAACTAAAATAGAGAGGTATACTGTATTAAGATCACCACATATTGACAAAAAGAGTAGAGAGCAATTTGAGACAAGAACTCACAAAAGATTAATAGATATAATAGAGCCTACCCCAGCAACGGTAGAAGCACTAATGAAACTAGATTTAGCATCTGGTGTTGATGTGGAGATAAAAATCTAATGAGTGAAATAGGTTTAATAGGAATAAAAATTGGAATGACAAGAGAATTTTTTAAAACAGGACTATCTGTTCCTGTCACAGTATTGAAAGTTGAAAAAGGTAGAGTGGTTCAACTTATAGATAACAGAACTAGGGGTTATGATGCAGTGCAGGTTGGTTTTGGCAAGATAAAAAATTCAAAATTATCTAAACCAATGAAAGGTTACTTTACAAAAAAAAATACTGAAGCAAAAAGAATTTTAAAAGAATTTAGAGTATCAAATTTAGAATTATATAAAGAAGGTAATGAATTCGGAATTGAGATTTTTAAGGATATAAAATTTCTAGATATTAAGTCCAAAACTATTGGTAAAGGTTTTGCTGGTGCTATGAAAAGACATAACTTTGGTGGTTTAAGAGCTTCACATGGTGTATCTATTTCACACAGAGCTCATGGATCAACCGGACAAAATCAAGATCCAGGAAAGGTCTTTAAGGGGAAAAAAATGGCTGGTCACATGGGAGACAAGATGAGGTCTACACAAAATTTAGAAGTCATAAAAACTGATATAGAAAATGAATTAATTTATTTAAAAGGATCGATACCAGGTGCAAAAAATTCAGAGGTATTAATTAAAAAAGCTGTAAAAAATACAAACAAACTAACTATAAGTGAAAAAATAAAAATTTTAGAAAAATCAAAAAAGGCGAAAGATAAAAAAAAATAGAATATGAAAATTAATAAAATTAACATTGAAGGTAAAATAAACTCTATTGAGGTATCAGATAAAATAGTAGGTGCTAAGATTAATAATAAACTAGTAAGCAATGTTTTATATAAAACAAATGCAAATTATAAGGGTAGAAAAGCAAAAACAAAGCAAAAAAATGAGATATCTGGATCTACATCAAAAATTTATGCTCAAAAGGGAACAGGAAATGCAAGGCATGCAAGTAAAAAGGCTCCAATATTTGTTGGTGGAGGTGTTGCGCATGGTCCAAAAGGTGAGTCTAATTATAAAAAAAGAAAATTAAATAAAAGTGAAAAAAAATTAAGTGTGGCATCACTAATTACAAAAAAAAATAGGTTAAAAGATTTAATAATTTTTGACGATTTTCAAAAAGAAATTATTAAGACAAAAGAAATGAATAATATTTTGATCAAATTTGAAGCAAAGAATTCAATAATAATAGCTGACATAAAATCAAAAAATAATATCTATAAATCTGTAAGAAACATACCAAATGTGAAAATCACAGATATCAATCATTTTAGCTCTTATGATTTAGCAAAATTTAAAAAAATTATATTCACTGAAACGTCAATTAAGGAATTGGAAAAAAGATACTAATCATGGAAAAATTACATCTCTACGATAAAATACTCTCACCATTAGTTACTGAAAAGTCGACTAATCTTTCAGAACAAAACAAAATCATTTTTAAAGTACACAACAAGGCAAATAAAAAAAATTTAAAAAGTAATATAGAAAAAATTTTTAAAGTTAATGTGATTAAAGTAAATATTATTAATAAAAAAACGAGAATTAAAACCACAAGAGGTAAAAAAGTAAGAGTTAAAGGTTTTAAAAAAGCTATAATAACATTGAAAAAAGGTCAAAATATAGACTTAACTACAGGAATATAACAGCATGACTCTTAAAACCTTTAAACCCTATACAAAATCAACAAGAGGCACCATTCTAATAAGTAGAGAAAATTTATGGAAAGGCAAACCATATAAAAATTTAACATCACCTAATAATTCGTCAAAAGGTAGAAATAACTATGGAAGAATAACATCTAGAAATCATGGTGGGGGTCATAAGCAAAAATATAGAAAAATCGATTTTTATAGAAAAAAATTAGATATTTTTGCTGAAGTAGAAAGAATTGAATATGATCCAAATAGATCATGCCATATTATGCTTGTTAAATTTGATGATGGCGAAAGATTTTATTACCTGGCACCAAAAGATATAAAAGTTGGAGACAAAATTAAAAATGGATCTAATTCAGAAATAAAGGTAGGCAACTGTCTTCCGCTTAAAGATATCCCCGTGGGTATTGACATACATAATGTTGAAATAAACCCAGGAGGTGGGGGTAAAATTGCAAGATCGGCAGGCGCCTCTGTTTCTATATCAGGGATTGATGGCAATTACTCAATTGTAAAAATGACTTCAGGCGAAGTTAGAAAAATTAATTCAAATTCTTTAGCAACAATTGGTGTGCTATCAAACCCTGATCAAAAAAATATTAAAATAGGTAAAGCAGGAAGATCCAGATGGTTAGGTATAAGACCTCATACTAGGGGAGTTGTAAAAAATCCAGTAGATCACCCGCATGGCGGCGGAGAAGGTAAATCTGCGGGAGGCAGACACCCAGTTTCACCCACAGGCCAGTCTGCAAAAGGATTAAAAACAAGAGATAATAAAAGAACAGATAAATTTATAATTAGAAGAAGAAAGAAAAAGAGAGCTTAAATTATGGCTAGATCAGTTTGGAAAGGTCCATTTGTAGAAGAAAGTTTAATTAGAAAAGTGGATAAGTTAAAAAATGATACTGTGAAAAAACCTATTAAAACATGGTCAAGAAAATCAACAATTATTCCTGATTTTGTTGGATTAAGTTTTTTAATATACAATGGTAAGAAATTTATACCTATAACTGTATCTGAAGATATGGTTGGTCATAAATTTGGAGAATTTGCTCCAACACGACAGTTTTTTGGACATACACCAGCAGATAAGAAAGCAAAAGTAGAGGGAGGAGCGGCTAAAAAATAATGTCTAAATTAAAAAAAAAAATAGATACTAAAATAGTTAAATCTGTAAATAAAAATGTCAGATCTAGTACTAGAAAATTGAAACCTCTACTTAAATCTATTGTTGGAAAGAAAGTTGATATAGCAATAAGAAATTTAACATTTTCAGATAAAAGAATTTCAAAAGATATTAAAAAAACAATTTCTTCAGCCATCGCAAATGCAGAAAACAATTATCAATATGATATTGATAAATTAATTGTAAAAGAGGCATATTGTGGAAAGCAAGTAGTTATGAAAAGGTTTAGAGCACGTGCTAAAGGAAGAGCGGCTGAGATAATGAAACCATACTCAAATTTAACCATAATTTTAACAGAACAAAAAAAACAAACGGAGAGACATGGGACAAAAGGTTAATCCTGTAGGCTTAAGACTTGGCATAAATAGAGGTTGGGACTCTGTTTGGTATGCTAAGAAGAAAGATTTTGGAAACAATTTAATCGAAGATTTTAGAATAAGAAAATACATTAAGAAAAATGTTGTAAATTCTGGTGTTTCAAAAGTTATGATTGAAAGAACCTCAAAAAAATGTTTTGTGACTATATATACTTCAAGACCTGGGTTTGTAATAGGTAAAAAGGGAACTGATATAGAGAAAATAAAAGGCAATTTGTCAAAATTAACCTCAAATGAAGTTGTTTTAAATATTAAAGAAGTTAAAAAACCTGAAACAAACAGCTATCTAGTAGCTGAAAACATAGCTCAACAACTAGTAAAAAGAGTTTCATACAGAAGAGCAATGAAAAGAGCAATGCAATCAGCATTAAGATTAGGAGCAAAAGGTATAAAAGTTTCAATAAGTGGAAGATTGGGTGGTAATGAAATTGCTAGAACCGAATGGCTTAGGGAGGGAAGTATACCATCACATACCTTAAGAGCAGATATAGATTATTCTGAAGCAGAAGCTTTAACAACCTATGGAATAATAGGTATTAAAATATGGATATATAAGGGTGAAATATTTACAAGAGAATTTAGTCAAGAAAGGAACAAAGTTTAAAAATGTTACAACCAACTAGAACTAAATTTAGAAAAGCACACAAAGGGAGAATTCATGGTAGTGCATCAAGATGTAATGTTATGAATTATGGTTCATTTGGTTTGAAAGCTATTCAGCCAGAGAGAATCATTTCAAGGCAAATAGAAGCGGCTAGGGTCGCGTTAACTAGACATATGAAGAGACAAGGAAGAGTTTGGACTAGAATGTTCCCAAATATACCAGTATCAAAGAAGCCAACAGAAGTTAGAATGGGTAAAGGTAAAGGATCGCCTGAATTTTGGGCCTGCAGAGTAAAACCTGGAAGAATATTGTTTGAAGTAGACGGTGTATCAGAAGTCATCGCTAAAGAAGCACTCTATAAAGCTTCAGCGAAGTTACCAATAAAATGTAAATTTATTAAAAGAGTTTAAAATGAAAAAAAAAGAAATTAAAAAATTATCAAAAAAACAAATGATTGAAAACTTAGAAAAATTAAAAAAAGATCTTTTTAATTTCAGATTTCAAAAAGTAAATGGACAAATCAAAAGTCCATCAAAAATAACTGAAACCAAAAAAAATATTGCTATTATAAAGACATTATTAGGAGCAAAAAATGCCTAAAAAAATACTAAATGGTATTGTAGTAAGTGATAAACCAAATAAAACAATCACAGTCTTAGTAGAAAGAAAATATCAACACCCAGTTTTAAAAAAGGTTATGAAGGCAAGAAAGAAATATAATGCTCATGATGAAAATAATCAATTTAAGTTAGGTGATAAAGTATCAATTAAAGAAAGTAGACCTTATTCTAAAAATAAAAAATTTGAAGTTATGGATGGTGATAAATGATACAAGTACAAACAGAATTAATGGTAGCTGATAATACAGGTGCAAAAAAAATAGAGTGTATTAAAGTTCTTGGTGGATCCAAGAGGAGATATGCAAGTATTGGAGACACAATAGTTGTGGCTATAAAAGAGGCTATACCAAAAGGTAAAGTAAAAAAGGGTGCGGTACACAAAGCAGTTGTCGTTAGAGTTAAAAAGGGAATACATAGAAATGATGGATCAAAAGTTAGATTTGATAATAATGCAGCTGTTTTAACTGATGACAAAGGTGAGCCAATAGGAACTAGAATTTTTGGACCAGTCACAAGAGAGCTACGTAATAGAGGGCAAATGAAAATTATATCATTAGCACCAGAGGTACTTTAATGATTAAAAAAGGTTTAAAAGTAAAGATTTTATGTGGAAAAGATAAAAACAAAGAAGGAGAGGTTATAGAAATCGACAGAAAAAATTACAGAGCTAAAGTTAAAGGTATTAATATTGTTAAAAAACACGTGAAAACGACAAAAGAAAAAAAGGGTGGAATAATATCTAAAGAAAACTTTGTTAATCTTTCTAATTTAAAATTATTTAAAGAAAATAAAAAAAAAGAAGCTAAAAAATAATGGAACCAAGATTAAAAGACATAATATTAAAAGAAATTAATCCAAGCTTAAAAGAAATGTTTGGTTATAAAAACTTATATATGGGGCCAAAAATAGTAAAAATAGTATTGAATATGGGATTAGGACTTGACGGAAATGACGCCAAAATCATTAGCTCATGTCAAGAGGATCTTGCTAGTATTACTGGACAAAAACCAGTCATAACTAAATTCAGAAAATCAATAGCAAACTTTAAAACAAGAAAAAATACAAACTCTGGTTTAAAGGTGACTTTAAGAAAAAATAAAATGTATGAATTTATAGATAGGTTAATTAATATTGCACTTCCCAGGATAAAAGATTTTAGAGGATTGAGTTTAAAAGGCTTTGATAAATTTGGAAATTATACATTTGGGATTAAAGAACAGATAGTTTTTCCTGAAGTAAACTTTGATAAAGTTGATAAAATAAGAGGTTTAGACATCACGGTAGTAATAAAAACTACAGATAAAAAACATAGTCTAGAGCTTCTTAAAAGATTAAATTTTCCATTTAAAGAGAATAGGAGTAGTTAATGGCTAAATTGAGTTCAATAAATAAAAATAATAAACGAATTAAACTCTCAGATAAGTTTTATAAAAAAAGAGCAAAATTAAAAAAAATAATTATGGATAAAAAAATACCATTCGAAGAAAGATTTAAGGCTCAACAAAAACTTTCAAATTTGCCTAGAAATTCAGCTAAAATTAGAGTTCGAAATAGGTGTCAAATAACAGGTAGACCACATGGAGTCTATCGAAAATTAAAAATATCAAGAATTGCATTAAGACAGTTAGGTCTTGAAGGTAAAATTCCAGGTATGGTAAAATCAAGTTGGTAGAAAGGATATTATGAGTTTAAGTGACCCGATAGGAGATATGTTAGCAAGATTAAAAAATTCTCAAATGAGAAATCATAAAAAGATTGAACTACCATCATCTAAATTCAAAGCTAAGATTGCCGAAATTTTAAAATCAGAAGGTTACATCATTGATTATGAGGTAAAATCAAAACAAAATAAGTCAAATTTATATATAAGTTTAAAATATAATTCGGGTAGTCCTGTTATAAGTTCGATAGAAAGGATATCAAAACCAGGAAGAAGAATTTTTTCAAGCGCTGAAAGCCTTCCAAAGGTAAACAATGGATTGGGAATAGCTATAATATCTACACCAAAAGGTGTTATGACTGACATTGATGCAAGAAAGCAAAAGGTTGGTGGTGAAATAATCTGCAAGGTATTTTAATGTCTAAAATAGGTAAAATTAGCATAGCGATTCCTGATAAAGTCAAAGTAGGGTTAACTGGAAGTATGATAAACATAGAAGGTCCGCTTGGCAAAAAATCCTTAAATATAGATCTAGAAATTTTTGATTTAAATATCTCTGAAGGAAAAGAAGTATCAATTAAACCTAAAGAAAATAATCAAAATAATAAAAGATTGTGGGGAATGAGTAGAAGTCTCATAAATAATGCAATGATTGGTGCTAGTAAAGGATATGAAAAAATTCTAGAGCTAACAGGAGTTGGATATAGAGCTGCCTTAAAAGGAAATATATTAAATCTTCAACTAGGTTTTAGTCATGATATAAATTTTCAAATACCAGAAGGAGTGAAAATTATGGTAGATAAGCAAAACATATTAAAGATTACTGGCACAGATAAACAACAAGTAGGAATGGTAGCTGCAGAAATTAAATCATTAAGACCACCAGAACCTTACAAAGGAAAAGGAATTAAAGAGCAAGGACAATATATCTTAAGAAAAGAAGGTAAGAAAAAATAATGAAAAAATCAACATTAGAAAGAAAAAAATACAGAGTAAGAAACAAAATTAAAAAAGTTTCCTCATCCTCAAGATATAGATTAAGTGTAAACAGATCTGCCAAAAATATAAGTGCACAAATTATTGATGATATTAAAAATATAACCTTAGTTTCTGCATCATCAAATACGAAAGATATAAAATCACAAAAAAAAAATAAAAAAGATTTATCAACTATAGTAGCAGAA